>MERI01000226.1 GCA_001772005.1 Betaproteobacteria bacterium RIFCSPLOWO2_12_FULL_62_58
CTCCGGCTCCGATAACCGTCTGCCGCCTGAGGACGATCCCAGGGCTGGTGTGAGGCTCAAGGCCGAGCGGCAGGGCGACGCGTGGATTTTGAACGGCGAGAAGGTGTTTATCGCAAACGGCAGCGTGGCCAAGCTCTTTTTCGTGCGTGCCCGCACGGACCCGAAGGTCGATGTGAAGCGCGGCACTACGCTTTTTCTGGTGCCGAGCGATACGCCGGGCTTCCGGTCGGGCAAGGTCTTCAACAAGCGAGGCTGGCGGTTCTACCAGAACGCGGAGCTGATTTTCGAGAACGCGCGTGTGCCGCACGCCAATGTCGTGGGCGAGGTGAACGGTGGGGCGACCGCGCGCGGAGGCGACCTGTCACAGTTCGGCGATCTCGAGCTGGCGGCCAACGCGCTGGGGGTGTGCGAGGCCGCAGTCGAGCTCGCGATGCGGCGCGCCCGCACGCGGCGAGCAGGGGATAAGAACGTTATAGACCAACAGATCAGTCAGCTGAAGCTCTCGGAGATGCACATGCTTACCGAAGCGTTGCGCTCGTTCGTCATGCGCACGGCGTGGGAGCGGGACCGCGCGGTGGCGCGAGATGAGCAGGCGCGCGATTTTATGCCTGCTCTGTTCGTAACGAATTTTTCGAAAACGGTCATACAACGCGTCACGGAGCTCAACCTGGACATCCACGGCGCTGCTGGCGGTGCCATGGACGCCTATGCGGATAAGCTGGTCCGGGACGCGATGATATGGACGCATCTCGCCGGGGATTCCGTGGTGCGCATGAAGGCGATCAGGCACTTGCTCAAATAGACGATTCCTGCGTTGAGCATATGCGCCCAACAACTTCGTCATGGAGCAGGCCTTCGCGAATAACTGTGGTGCGCAAATACTTGCGGCGTGCGAATGTCATCTCGATACCATGGCGATCAGGCGATGTCCGGCGCTAGACTTTCCCCGCCTTGCGCTTCTTGAGGTGTGCCAGAACGCCTTTCTTGCCGGCGGCGGTCTTCGGCTTCCAGGTGTTCTTGTGCTTGAAAAGGTCCTCTTTCTGCCATACATGCGTCGCATCGCCCATGTCGACGACAAACACCTCGCAGCCGTCCGGATACTCGTAAGGTCCGTGGAGAATGTCCCAGCCAAACACATAGTCCCCGGGGCGCAGATCCTTGCCGGCCACGCACATGCGCCCCTTGGTCACCAGGATCGAATGCCAGCTGTTGTGGGTATGCGCGGGTTCGACGTAGCCCGCCGGAAACCGCAGCTTCATGTCGATGCGCTTCATGACCGGATCGTAGTTCAGAACCTTGACCTTGAGTCCGGGCGGCAGCTTGAGCAGCCCGCGCACGTCGTCGCTTTCCCATTCGACCTCGTGGTCGTGAATCGCCCTGAACGTGTGGTCGCGGCCGTCTGCGGCTTTGCGTTTCTTCGCTTTCATGTTGCGCATTCTCCCGGTTATCCGATTTCAATTCCGGGGCTCCCTGGATTACTGCATCGGGATCCCTGCCGCTTTGACGACCTTGCCCCACTTGTCGATTTCGGACTTGAGGAACGCGCCGAATTCCTCGGGTTTCGAGCCCACGGCCTCGGCGCCGTCGGCCGCGAGCTTGTCGCGCATCTCGGGCGCGTGGAGGATTGCCGAAATTTCGGTCTGCAGCTTCGCGACTACCGGCTGCGGTGTGCCCGCGGGCGCGGCGATCCCGTACCAGCCGACCACCTCGTAACCTGCGACGCCGCCTTCCGCCACGGTGGGAACATCGGGCAGGCTGGAGACTCGCGTCGCGCTGGTGACGCCCAGCGCGCGCAACCGGCCCGTCTTCAGATGCGGCAAAGGCGGCAGCAGCGTCGACATCAGCAAAGGTACGTGACCTGACATCGTGTCGAGCAGCGCGGGGCCCGTGCCCTTGTACGGCACGTGCTCGAGCTTGATGCCGGCCATGTGGTTGAAAAGCTCCATCGTAAGGTGCGGCCCGGTGCCGACGCCGGATGAGGCATAGGCGAGATCACCGGGGCGCGACTTGGCGAGCGCGATCATCTGCTTCAAGTTGCGCACCGGCAGCGTCGGATGCATGACGAGGAGGTTGGGCATGGCCGCGACCTGTGTCACCGGCGCGAAGTCGCGGATCGGATCGTACGGCACTTTCTTGTAGAGCACGGTGTTGATGGCGAGCGGCGTCGCGGTCATCACGAGCGTGTAGCCGTCGGGTGGCGATTTGGCGACGAGCGAAATGCCGATCATCTGGCCGGCGCCGGGCCGATTGTCGATGATCACCTGCTGCCCCCAGCGCGCCGTCAGCTTGACCGAGAGCTGTCGCGCGAGGATGTCCGTGCCGCCGCCGGGCGAGGACGGAACGATGATGCGTATTGGCTTCACCGGATATTCCTGCGCCTGCGCAGCGCCTGAGGCGAGCAGCAGTGCGAGCATAACAGCAATGAAGTAAACGAGTCTGCTCACGATCTCCTCCGGAGAAGGGTAATGAGAAAGGTAAAATCTATCCAGTCTATCCACCCGCCGCGATCCTGTGCGTGACCGGAACCCCTTCGTAATGGCTCCGAGACCCGCATTAGTGAGTTCGCGTAAATGGGTGACAGTCAATTTACGCCTCGAATCTCCCTTCTCCCCTCGGGAGAAGGGCAGGGATGAGAGCTGAGCATTGTCAGGCATCTATTGAATGCTCAGTAGGCGCAGATTTCGGCGTCGCGATCGCGTTCATGTGGCTAGGAGTGTGTCGGACATTGTCCCGACACACTCCTTACGTAAAACCGCCCGGGCAAGAGCTGACAAGAAACGATATCGAGTAGCCCGAACCGCAAAAAACTGTGCATGCCGCCGCCGTTTTGAGATGGTTTGAAGTCGCATTGTGTGAAATCCGCGGTCGGTTTTGCTTTTAGCAGCCTGATCGGACTGGTAAGTCCGACAGGCTGCTAGACCAGTCGACAAGATGACAAATACTGCACCCCATGACCCTGCCCAATGCCATAGACTTATACAATCGGCAAGAAGTAGACATTCGAGAAATTGATCCTGTCCTTTAGAATTCGGATTAATGTCTGATACGTTCCGGCGGAATGGCCCGAAAATCGGCCGCAACGACGCGTGCATCTGCGGCAGCGGCCGGAAGTTCAAGCATTGCCATGGCGGGTCGCAGTATGCCTTGCCGAACCTGATAGCCACCGCAGACCTTGAGCGGCAGATTGTCGCCGAAGGCAAGCGCCAATTCGAGCGCCACAAGGCCCGCGAAATGCAGCGCCAGAAGCAGCAGGGTTTGGGACGGCCCATCATTTCCGTCGAGCACAAAGGCTACCGCTTTGTCGCCGTGGGAAACCGCATGCACTACGGCAAGTGGAAAACCTTCGCCGACTTTCTGCACAACTACATCAAGGTCACGATCGGCAGCGATTGGGGCAATGCCGAGATTGCGAAGCCGCTAGGAGAGCGCCATCCACTCATGCAGTGGTACGACAAACTCTGCCACTTGCAGATGGCGCATGCCGGGAAACCAGGCGAGCTGTTCAGTACCCCGGTCACGGGAGCTGTATCAGCCTATAACAGGCTGGCCTACAACCTGTATCTGATCGCACACAACGGGAAAGACATTCAAACCCGGCTCTTGGCCCGCCTCAAGAACAAAGACAACTTCCAGGGCGCGTATTACGAAACCCAAGTCGCGGCCTGGCTGACAAAAGCGGGCTTCGAGCTTGAGTTCGAAGACGAGCAGGACATGTCTAGCACCCACTGCGAGTTCACCGCGACCTATGTGCCGACCGGAGAGAAGTATTCCGTCGAGGCGAAGTCGCGTGAGACGCGCCCGGGCGGTTCTGCGCGAACACCCGTCGGCCAGCAGTTACGCAAGGCGCTGGTAAAGAAAGCCGACCACAAGCGGCTGGTCTTTATCGACCTGAATAAAGCCCTGCACACCCAGGAGGCCGCCTATAGAGCGGCGGAACGCGCCGAGTGCATCCTTAAGCAATCCGAGAAAATAATGGAGATTGACGGTGCGCCGGCGCCGCCCGCCTATGTGTGCATTACCAACATGAACGACCAGCATGCGTTGGATGATTCGGCCATTGCCACCATGGTTTCGTTCTCCGGCTTCAAGCTCCCCGATTTCATGAGCGAGTATGAATCCCCGCGCGATGCGGCCCGGGCGCGGGAACGGCACTTGCCCATGTTCAGGCTCTTGAAGTCCATCGAAGAACATTTCGAGATCCCCCAAACCTTCGGCGGGGAGTTGCCGTCCGAGGTGTTCTCCACCGATCCGATGCCGCGCTTGAAGGTCGGCCAGCTTTATCTGGTGCCGGGCCCGGACGGAGTGGAAGTACCTGCCGAACTCATGCAGGCCGTCGTGATGGACAAGAAAGCTTACGCCGTATTGCGCGATCCCAAGAGCGGCAAGAACTGGATCGGCACATTCGAAATGACGCCCGAGGAGCTGGCGGACTACGCCCGGCATCCCGATACCTATTTTGGCGTTTATCAAAGGCAGAGCAAGGGCCTTCAGACGATCATGGACATGTACGACTTCTTCGCCGAGAGTCATGAGAACACGCCCAAGGACAAGCTAATCGCCCTATTGCCCAACTATCCCGACCAAGAGGAGCTAAAGCGTCTCAGTCAGAAGGAATTGGTGGAGATCGTCGCAGAACGCTATACCTACGGGGCAATGGCCAGCGGCTTTAAGCCCAAGACGCGGGAAGAAATCCGTACCGGGCGGCGTGGGCACGGACGTGCGCCTGCCCAACCCGAAGAGGTAAAGCCGCCCGCAGAAGGCGACGATTAAACGGAAGGGGCCAGGCTCAATTTCCTGAACGTCCGCTGTGGGTCGAAAGCCACCGTTCGCGGACGGCTGGAATCGATCTGAGGCGGTCGTTCGCGCTGACTGTTGATTCAAGTTCGTGGTTCGAGCCCAGGCGGGGATTCGAACCCCGGTTACCACCGTGAGACTTGGCGCCACTCCCACGGCGGCACCGGATTAGGATCGGCCCGCAGGCTGTAGAGCGCGGCGCGCGTTCGCCTGGCGCCGCCCCAATATTTCCGAAGGGCCTTACCGCACAGCAGTTCATGGAGCACCTGCGCTCGCGGATGAAAACATTCTAAAACTATTTAAAAAAAGCCTGCACCACATCAAGGAAATCACGGGAAGCACGCTCGTTCACATCCTCACCGATCCCCAACCTTTCGATAACTCGTTCTGGTATCTGAACAGGGGGCCGGGCGAACCGCAGTCGCAGGGTTTTCCACGGGGCCGGCGCCCGCCCGTCTAAGCTGGGAAGCGAACGGCCCAGTGGGTACGCTCCAGGCCGTCGCAATACCGGCGTTCCTCACGCATGGGGCTCCTGGGCTCCGCGAGGCGTAGCGGCCACACATGGGTAATCATTTTAGTCCGCGTCCTGTATCATACGAACCTCCCAGCCGAGCGCGGATATCTGGGGCTGGTATCTCGTTCAGGTGACGGTATCTTTGACGGTATCCCATCGAGAATTACATTGATAACATCAGAAAAACAGCAGATTACGGCTTGTTTCAACCTTATGGCGCGTTACGTCGAGCGGCTGCGACAGATTGACAACGGCGCCTGAAGGGGTTTCGGGGATACGCATGGCCATCAGTCCGATTACGGAAATCATCGCCGACATCAAGGCCGGGAAAATGGTCGTTCTCGTGGACGAGGAAGACCGCGAGAACGAAGGCGACCTGCTGATGGCGGCGGAGTTCGTCACGCCCGAAGCGATTAACTTCATGGCGCGTTACGGGCGCGGACTCATTTGCCTCACGCTGACCGAGGAGCGCTGCCGGCAGTTGAATCTCGCGCTGATGGTCGCCAATAACCGCTCCCCGCTCGGCACCAATTTCACCGTGTCGATCGAGGCTGCGGAAGGTGTCACGACGGGCATTTCCGCCGCCGATCGCGCCCGCACCGTGCAGGCGGCGATCCGGCCCGACGGAAGCCCGCGCGACATCGTCCAGCCCGGCCATATTTTCCCGCTGATGGCGGAGGACGGCGGCGTGTTGGTGCGCACGGGCCACACCGAAGCCGGCTGCGACCTCGCGCGGCTGGCGGGGCTCATGCCGGCGGCGGTGATCTGCGAGATCCTCAAGGACAACGGCGATATGGCGCGCCTGCCCGATCTGGAAGTGTTCGCGGAGCAGCACGGACTCAGGATCGGGACCATTGCCGACCTGATTCATTATCGCAGCAGCACCGAGTCGCTGGTGCGGCGGGTCGCCGAGCGCGACATCGACACCGTGCACGGCCGGTTCCGGCTCTACGCTTACAGCGACATGATCGGCAATGAGACGCACCTGGCGCTGGTCAAGGGCCGGCCCGGCCCTGACCAGGAAGTGCTGGTGCGCGTGCACGAGCCGGTGTCGGTCATCGACCTGCTGGATACCGCCAGCAGGAGTCACTCGTGGAATTTCCATGACGCGCTCGCCACCGTGAGCCGCGCGGACTGCGGCGTAATCGTGCTGCTGCATCGCCTGGAAACTGCGGCGGAGCTGCTCGAGCGCGCGGAACCGCAACAGACTGACGCGGCGGCGCCCAAGATCGCGCTGCGCAATTACGGCATCGGCGCCCAGATACTGAGGGACCTCAAAGTGAAGAAGATGCGGCTGCTGGCGCTGCCGCGGCGCATGCCAAGCATGGCTGGCTTCGACCTCGAGGTCACGGGCTACCTGCAACCAGGGACGGGAACGTGAGGGCGGGAGAGCGTGAGAGCGAGAGGGCGCAAGCGACCCTTTGACTTTCCACCTCACGACTTCACGATCTCACGATCTCACGGAATCTGAATGGCACGCTACGACAACATCGAGGAACTGGAACCCGATCGCAGCGGCGCGGGTCTGCGCATCGGCATCGTGATGAGCCGCTTCAACATCGACGTCGGCGAGGGCCTGCTGTCGAGCTGCACCGCGACGCTCGTCAGCCACGGCGTGCGCGAGTCCGACATGCGCATCGTGACCGTGCCCGGCGCGCTGGAAGTGCCGCTCACGCTGCAGAAACTGGCGCAGAGCGGGAAATACGATGCGCTGATCGCGCTTGGCGCGGTGGTTCGCGGCGAAACCTATCATTTCGAGATCGTCGCCAACGAGGCGGCGGGTGGGATCACCACCGTTCAGCTCGATACCGGCGTGCCGATCGCCAACGGCATCCTCACCACCGATAGCGACGACCAGGCGCTCGGGCGCATGGCGCAAAAGGGCGCCGAGTGCGCACAGGCCGCAATCGAGATGGCGAATCTATTGAAAAGAATTTGAGAGACGGGATTTTCCGTTGTTTTCGATTGAATCTTGTCCATCCTGTTGATCCTGTCCATTCACAAATGATGAAAACCAGTCGCAGGCGTTCGCGCGAATTCGCGCTTCAGGGCCTGTATCAATGGCAGTTGGCGCGAACCGATCCCGAGACCATCACCCGCCAGCTCGCCGAAGCGAGGGGGTTCGACAAGATCGATGGCGCGTATTTTTCAATACTGCTCAACGGCGCGATCGGGCAGGCACGGATGCTCGAAGAGCAGCTTGCGCCTTGTCTTGACCGCGCCTTCGCGGGCTTGAGCCCGGTCGAGCGCGGCATTCTGCTGCTCGCCGGCTACGAGCTCACGCACTGTCCCGAAGTCCCGTACCGGGTGGTGATCAACGAGGCGGTCGAACTCGCCAAGACCTATGGCGGCACCGATGGCCACAAGTTCGTCAACGGCGTGCTCGACAAGCTTGCCGCCCGCTTGCGGGCCGCCGAAGTGAAGTCCGCGTGACGAAGGAACCCCTTAAGGAGGCTGCTATGGACGAACGGCTCAAGAAACGGATACGCTGGTTCAACTTTGCGGGGATGGTCAATCTCGTGCTCGGCATATACGTGCTGATACAGGGCCCTGCCTTCCTGCCGCGCGATACCCTGGTGGTGCTGGTGCTGTTTTTCCTCGCCTTCGCCGCGGTCGACTTCTATTTTCCGTACGCGCTGAAGAAGAAATGGCTCGAAGAGCAGGCCAGGAAGTTGAGCCAGCAAGGCCTCCCGGTGAATGAAGTGAAGGAGTAAAGGAGTGTGGGAGGAATGAGAGAAGATCAACGTGAGGGCGTGAGAGCGGGAGAGCGGGGGGCGTGAGAGCGGGAGAGCGTGAGAGCGGGAGAGCGGCAACGACCCGCTTACTTTCCACCTCACCATTTCACGATCTCACGATTTCCCGGACTTTCAATCTCCCGACCTCCCGATTTCACGATTCACAGCAAGTTATCGGCCGTCAGTCGCCAGTCACGCATCGTGTCCGCGCTGTCCGAGTTTGAGCTGATCAAACGCTATTTCACGTATCCCGCCCCGGGCGCGCGGCTCGGTGTGGGCGACGACGCAGCGCTCGTGCGGGTGCGGGCCGGCATGGAGCTTGCAATCTCCACCGATCTGCTGGTCGCCGGGCGCCATTTCTTCCGCGACGCCGATCCCCGGCAACTCGGCCACAAGGCGCTGGCGGTAAACCTGTCGGACATGGCGGCGATGGGTGCGACGCCGCGCTGGGCGACGTTGTCGCTCGCGCTGCCCAAGGCCGAGGGGCCGTGGCTGCGAGCCTTTGCGGACGGCTTCATGCGGCTGGCGCGCAAGCACGGCGTCGATCTGATCGGCGGCGACACGACCCGCGGGACGCTCACAATCTGCGTGCAGATCATGGGTGAAGTCCCGGCCGGCCAGGCGCTCCTCCGCGCTGGCGCGCGGCCGGGGGACGAGATCTGGGTGTCAGGATGCCTGGGCGATGCCGCGTTGGCGCTGGCGGCATTGAAGAAGCGCATGGGCCTGAAACGGCGCGAGCTTGCGGCCGTTGAGCGGCGGTTGCACGCACCAACCCCGCGCATCGCTCTTGGGCAGGCGCTGCGAAAACTCGCCAACAGCGCGATCGATATCTCCGATGGACTGGTGGCCGATCTCGGGCACATCTGCGAGCGCTCGCGCGTCGCCGCCGTGATCCGGTTTGAGTCCCTGCCGGCTTCGGCGGTGATGAAACGTTATCTGGGACTGCCGACTGCGCGTGCCGCGCTGCTCGCCGGCGGCGACGATTACGAGCTGTGCTTCACTGCCGAGCCGGCGCGGCATCAAACGATTCTGGGCATTGCGCACCGCATCGGTCTGAAGCTGACTTGCATCGGCACGGTGCGGCGGCGCCCAACGCGCGCGGCGCCGGCGGTCACGGTGGTTGCGCGCGACGGCAGGCCGATGGACGTAAAACACCGCGGGTTCGATCATTTTGGCTGAGACGAGCCCGTCGTGGCGTTTCGTGCTGCGGCATCCGGCGCACTTACTAGCTTTCGGCTTTGGCGCCGGCCTGGTGCCCGGCGCGCCGGGCACGGCCGGAACGCTGCTGGCCCTTCCCCTGTTTTGGCTGGCGCAGCCGCGGCTTGCGGCGGTCGAATTCCTGCTGCTGCTCGCCATCATGTTCGTGGCCGGTGTCTGGGCTTGCGAAAAGACGGGGCGCGCGCTCGGCATGCCCGATCACGGCGGCATGGTGTGGGACGAGATCGTCGCGTTCCTGCTGGTGCTGTTCTTTACGCCCGATTCGATGTACTGGCAGGCATTCGCGTTCCTGCTGTTCCGGTTGTTTGATATTCTCAAGCCGCCGCCGATACGTTACTTCGACCAAACGCTCAAGGGCGGTTTCGGTGTGATGTTCGACGATATTATCGCGGCGTTTTATACGCTGCTTGTGCTGGCGGTTGCCAAGGCACTGTTAGAGTGACGAAGTGACGAAGTGACGAAGTGATGAAGTGACGAAGTGATGAAGTGACGAAGTGATGAAGTGATGAAGTGACGAAGTGATGAAGTGATGAAGTGACGCAGTGACGTATCAACGCGTAGAGTCTCGAAGGGATTTACGCAGCAGTCTCACGAGCATGCCTACGCGGCTCGTTAGGCTAATGGCATTTGCTTCCGGGTTGAGATATCCTAATTCGACCGAGAGTTCGAGCTGTGTTTCGAGTTCTGCCAAGGAACCGCAAGCAATTCCGAGGAATTGCATTAGCTCGCCGGAGGTGTTTCTTGCTGCACCCTCGGCAATATTGGACGGAATGGAGATCGCGGAGCGCCTGATCTGGGCTGTTAGCCCGAAAACCTCTTCCTTCGGGAAGTTCGCGGTTTCCCGGTAAATGATCTTTACAAGCCGCATGGCTTCGCGCCACGCGGCCAAGTCTCGATGGGTGGGCGAAGCGTTCATGAACTCAGGTAACGATTCACGACCAACTAGGTTTACACGTCACTACGTCACTGCCTCACTGCGTCACTTGTAGGATAGAACGATGCCTGATTCCATCCTGTACAAGCTTGCGGAAAGAGTGGGCGCCGCGCTAAAGCGCCGTAAGCTGATGCTCGCGACCGCCGAATCCTGCACCGGCGGCTGGGTGAGCGAGGCGATCACCATGGTCCCGGGGAGTTCCGACTGGTTTGAGCGCGGGTTCGTTACCTATACCTACATTTCAAAGCGCGAGATGCTGGGCGTGGGCGAGGACACGCTGGGCGAGCACGGTGCCGTGTCGGAACCCGCGGTGCGCGAGATGGTGGCGGGCGCGCTCGCGCGCAGCCACGCCCAGGTTGCCGTCGCAGTGAGCGGCACGGCCGGACCCGCGGGCGGCACACCCGAAAAGCCTGTCGGCACCGTCTGCTTTGCGTGGGGCCTCAAGGACGGCGCGCCGAAAAGCGAGACCCAACATTTTGCGGGTGACCGCGAAGCGGTGCGCAAGCAGTCGGTGGGGCACGCCTTGAAAGGTATCCTGTTGCTGATCGAGCACGGGAAAAAATAAACGCGGCGCGTCATCCGTTATCACACGCCCGCGTTAAGCGACTTGTGACATAATTTCACGCTTATTCCACAGGGGAAAAAATGGACGAAAACAAGAGTAAGGCTCTGGCCGCAGCGCTGTCCCAGATCGAGAAGCAGTTCGGCAAGGGCTCGATCATGCGGCTGGGCGAATCCGAGATCTCCCGGGACATTCAGGTCGTCTCCACCGGCTCGCTGGGGCTCGACATCGCGCTCGGCGTCGGTGGGCTGCCGCGCGGGCGTGTGGTCGAGATCTACGGCCCGGAATCATCAGGGAAAACCACGCTTGCGCTCTCCGTGATTGCACAGATGCAGAAGCTGGCCGGCACCGCGGCCTTCATCGACGCCGAGCATGCACTCGACCCGCAGTATGCAGGCAAGCTCGGCGTGAACGTCGACGAGCTGCTGATCTCCCAACCCGACAACGGCGAGCAGGCGCTGGAGATCGCCGATATGCTGGTGCGCTCGAGCTCGGTCGATGTGGTGGTGATCGATTCGGTCGCGGCGCTGGTGCCGAAGGCTGAAATCGAGGGCGAGATGGGCGAGCCGCAGATGGGCCTGCAGGCGCGGCTTATGTCGCAGGCATTGCGCAAGCTCACCGCCAACATCAAGCGCTCCAACACGCTGGTGATTTTCATCAACCAGATCCGCATGAAGATCGGCGTGCTGTTCGGCAACCCGGAGACCACGACCGGCGGCAACGCGCTCAAGTTCTACGCGTCGGTCAGGATCGACATCCGGCGCATCGGCTCGATCAAGAAGGGCGAAGAGGTGATCGGCTCGGAAACCCGCGCCAAGGTGGTCAAGAACAAGGTCGCGCCGCCGTTCCGTCAAGCCGAATTCGACGTCCTTTACGGTGAGGGGATTTCGCGCGAGGGCGAAATCATCGAACTTGGCGTTGCGCACAAGATCGTGGACAAGTCCGGCGCGTGGTACACCTACGGCAAGGATCGCATCGGGCAAGGCAAGGACAATACCCGCGATTACCTGAAGGAGCATCCCGAGATCGCGCGCGAGATCGAGGCCAAGATCCGCGCCGCGGTGGGCGTCGGTGGCGCAGAAGCGAAAGCTGAAGCAAGAAAAGCCGCCGGCTAGCCTGCGCGCGCGCGCGTTGCGGCTGCTTGCGCGCCGCGAGCATTCGCGTCTGGAGCTGGAATACAAGCTCGCTCCCCACGCACCGGATCCGGGGGAGTTGGGGAGCCTGCTCGACGATCTGGCGCGGCGGGGCTGGCTCTCGGAGCGCCGCCTCGTCGAGCAGGTCATACACACGCGGCGCGGCAAGTTCGGCAGCCGGCGCATCCGGCAGGAACTGCTCGACAAGGGCGTGGCCGAGGAGTTGATCGCAGAGGCGTTGCCGCAACTCGAGGAGAGCGACGTCGAGGCGGCGCGCGAGGTATGGCGCAGGAAATTCGGCGCGCCGCCGCGCAGCAGGAATGAGCGCGCGCAACAGGTGCGGTTCATGCAGGGGCGCGGCTTTGATCTTGCCACGATCTTCACGGTAATTGAAGGAGAGAAAGAGTGATGAGAAGGGGTGATGAAAAGGGGGTGATGAGAAAAGGGTGACGACCCCATCACTTTTTCCCATCACTTGTTTCCATCACTTCTTTTCATCACTCTTATCGCCACTTTTTCCGATATGATTCGTAGACTCGTTATTGTTGCGCTATCAGTGGCCTGGGCCGTCGCGCTCGCGGGTTGCGACTATTTGCCTTTCGGTTACACGCCGATCAAGGATATCGTCGCTGCGCCGGCCAGTTTCGAGGGCAAGGAAGTCAAGCTTAAAGGCAAGGTGAGGGACGCCATCAAACTGCCGATTCTGGGGCAGGTCTTCACGCTGCACGACGAGGGCGGCGAGATCGCCGTAACGACCCATGGCGCCTTGCCGGCAGCCAACGCCGAGGTCGCCTTGAAAGGCACGGTAAAAAGCGCCGTCATCGTCGGCGGGCAATCACTCGGCCTGCGCGTCGAGGAAACCAAGCGCCTGCGCTAGCTTGCCACGTAAAATAAGGGAAACCAGGACAGTTCGATGAAGAGCAGTGACATCCGCAAGAAGTTTCTGGATTATTTTGCCGGCAAGGGGCACGTCGTCGTCGCGTCCAGCCCGCTGGTGCCGGGGAACGACCCGACTCTGCTCTTCACCAATTCGGGCATGGTGCAGTTCAAGGACGTCTTTCTCGGCCAGGACAAGCGGCCCTACGTGCGCGCCACCACCGCGCAGCGCTGCGTGCGCGCCGGTGGCAAGCACAACGATCTCGAGAACGTCGGCTATACCGCGCGCCATCACACGTTTTTCGAGATGCTCGGCAACTTCAGCTTCGGCGATTACTTCAAGCGCGATGCCATCAAGTATGCGTGGGAGCTGCTGACGGTCATTTACCGGATTCCCCCGGAAAAACTGTGGGTCACGGTCTACCAGACCGACGACGAAGCCTACGACATCTGGGTGAACGAGATCGGCGTGCCGAAGGACCGCTGTGTCCGCGTCGACGACAAGCCTGGCGCGCCCAGGTATCAGAGCGACAACTTCTGGCAGATGGCCGACACCGGGCCGTGCGGGCCGTGCAGCGAAATTTTTTACGACCACGGGCCGGGTATCGAAGGCGGGCCTCCGGGGTCGAAGACCGGCGACGGCGACCGCTACATCGAGATCTGGAATCTCGTGTTCATGCAGTTCAACCGCGACGAGAAAGGCGTGCTGCATCCGCTGCCCAAGCCATCGGTGGACACCGGCATGGGGCTGGAGCGGATCGCCGCGGTGCTGCAGGGGGTCCACTCGAATTACGAGATCGATCTGTTCCGGTCCTTGATCAAGGCGGCCGCGCGCGAAACCCACAGCAAGGACCTCGCCAGCAATTCATTGAAGGTGATTGCCGATCATATCCGCGCAACTTCGTTCCTCATCGTGGACGGCGTGATCCCGAGCAATGAGGGGCGCGGCTACGTGCTGCGGCGGATCGTCCGGCGCGCCATACGTCACGGCTACAAGCTCGGCCAGACCGAGCCGTTCTTCCACCGGCTGGTCGACGACCTGTCGCGGACCATGGGCGACGCTTACCCGGAGTTGCGCGCAGCGCAGGAGCGCGTCAAGCAGGTGCTCAGGCAGGAAGAGGAGCGTTTCGCCGAAACCCTGGTAAACGGCATGAAGGTGCTGGAGGGCGCGCTCAACCGCGAGGACAGGATGCTCGACGGCGAGACCGTGTTCCAACTCTACGACACGTTCGGCTTTCCGGTCGACCTCACCGCGGATATTGCGCGTGAACGCGGGGTGCGCGTGGATTACGCGGGCTTCGAGGCGGCGATGCAGCGCCAGCGGGAACGGGCGCGCGCCGCATCGAAATTCACCATGACGCAGGCAGTGGAGTATTCCGGACGCGCGACCGAATTCCACGGCTACGACACGCTGACCCTGGAAAGCACGGTGGCCGCGCTCTACAAGGAGGGCACCCCGGCTGCGGAGATCGCCGCCGGGGACGCTGCCGTGGTCGTGCTCGATCGCACGCCGTTCTATGCGGAGTCCGGCGGCCAGGTCGGCGACCGCGGCGAGCTGGCGGGCGTCAGCGGCACCTTCGCGGTCGAGGACACGCAGAAAATACAGGCCGAGGTGTTCGGGCACAAGGGCATGCTCGGGACCGGACGGCTCAAAATCGGCGACAAGGTGATGGCCGCCGTCGATACGGCGGCGCGGGCGCGCGCGGCTTGGAATCACTCGGCGACGCATCTGATGCACGCGGCGCTCAGAAAAGTGCTCGGTCCGCACGTGCAGCAGAAAGGCTCGCTCGTGGATCCGCAGCGGACGCGCTTCGATTTTTCGCACAACGAGGCGATGACCGGGGAGCAGATCCGCGAGGTCGAGGAACTCGTCAATCGCGAGATCCGCAAGAACGTCGAAGTGAGCGCGCGCGTCATGAAGTACGACGACGCGATCGAGGCCGGCGCCATGGCGCTGTTCGGGGAGAAATACGGTGATGAAGTGCGCGTGATCGGCATGGGGGGCTTTTCGACCGAGCTGTGCGGCGGCACGCATGTCAGGCGCACCGGCGACATCGGTTTTTTCAAGATCGTTTTCGAGACCGGTATCGCGGCCGGCATTCGCCGCGTCGAGGCGGTCACCGCCGACGGCGCGCTCGCTCATGTCCAGGAGCAGGAAGGCAAGCTCGCCGCGGCCGCCGCCGCGCTCAGGACATCGCCGCAGGAAGTCGGGCAGAAGATCGCGCAGATCATGGACAACGTGCGACAGTTGGAAAAAGAGCTCGCGCGGCTCAAGTCCAGGCTCGCCACTTCGCAGGGCGACGACCTGGCCGACCAGGCGGTCGAGGTGAAAGGCGTTAGAGTGCTCGCCGCGGAACTCGACGGCGCCGATGCGAAGGCGTTGCGAGAGACGATGGACAAGCTCAAGGACAAGCTGAAATCGGCAGCGGTCGTGCTCGCCACGACCGATGGTGGCAAGGTATCCCTGATCGCCGGGGTCACTTCCGATCTCACGTCCAGGATCAAGGCGGGCGAACTGGTGAACTACGTGGCCCGGCAGGTGGGCGGGAAAGGCGGCGGCAGGCCGGACATGGCGCAGGCCGGGGGCACCGACCCGGCAAAACTCCCTTCGGCACTTGAATCCGTGCGCGGCTGGGTGGAGCAACGGCTTTAGGAAGGACTCTACAGATAAATGTCGTCCTCGCGAAGCCTGCCCTCGAACGCTTTAATCGGGGGGCGGGGACCCATACGGCACTTCCACGTGTGTTGATTCGCCCAATGGATTCCCGTCTGCACGGGAATGACATCGCGCTATAGGGGCTGTTCGCCAAGTAAGTAAAACCCGCCAGGAGACGCCGATGGCAAATGAGTCGCGTACGCACCCACTGTTGAAGGCCGCTGAGATCCAGGCGATACCGGAAGAGGCGCGCGTACACGCACTCGATCCGGCATCCGTACGGCACACCCGGTCGCTCGGCGACGCCGTGGGGCTCGCCACCATCGGCGTGCACCTGGTGCGGCTCAAATCCGGCAAGACCAGCAGCGTCCATCATTTCCACCACCACGACGAGGAATGGATCTACGTTCTCTCCGGGCGCGGAATGGCCGAGATCGGGGATGAGAAATTCGAAGTCGGTCCCGCCGATTTCATGGGTTTTGTCGCCGGGTCGCTGGCGCACAGCCTGACCAACCCGGACACGGAAGACCTGGTGTATCTGGTCGGCGGTAACCGGCTTTCGTTCGATATCTGCGATTACCCGCGCATTCGCAAGCGGCGCTATCGAGTCAATGGGAAAAACGAATACGTTGGCTGGGAACTGCTCGAAAAAGCGGGAGTGTTGACCAAATGATCCACAGGGCCTCGCTGTTAGTTTCGCTGCAGGTTAACCGGTAGCGTTTGTCGTCGGCGGATCGAGATTGTTGAACGGCTCGGAGGGGGCGTGATCGTCGCGATTGTCAGCTTCAAATTGACCCAGCCCAGGACTTTGGAAGAGCAGTTCTATTCGCCGGAATGGCAGAACTTCGTCGCCGGCAAGTACGGCGCGCCGCCGGAGATTCTCTACGTCGATTCGCCGGTGATGGTCGACAACATCGCCGGCGCGATTACCGTGGACTAGCAAAGCAACAAGCTTGAACGCGAAGGATTCTTTTCGATACCCCTTCCTTTTAATACCTTCTTTTCCATACCCCCTTGAGGGGTACGCTTGACGGGTACTTGAGGGGTACGCAAAGGACGCGAAGGAAAAACAATAGGGCGTTTCCGACTTTTCCGTGGGTGTCATTCCCGAGAAGTCGGGAATCCATGGGGTGCCCATTTAACGAGTCCATCATGAAAGCCCTGTCGATGCGAATTCCTGTGACGCTCACCGCGCAGAATGCAGATACGGTAGCCCTTGTTCAATGCCGCATGGATTCCCGTTTGCACGGGAATGACGGCTCCCGCCGAGTTTATTGGTTTGGCTCGGACGGGCAAGTCCACCAGAGACGACACTCACGAAAAAGCCGGAGGAATCTCTTTTAGAAAGGCAGCCGCGCGTCAGGCTTGACGGCGAGCAGGGCGCGGCGGAAATCTTCCTGAATCCGGTTCAGCGCGGTTTCGTTGTCCGCTTCAAAGCGCAACACGATGACCGGCGTGGTATTCGAAGGCCGGGCAAGACCGAACCCGTCGGAGTACTCGACGCGCAGCCCGTCGATGGTGATCACTTCGCGCGCGCCGTCGAAGCGCGCGGATTCCCGCAGTCTTTCCATCAGCGTGAAGTTTTCGCCTTCGGCAAGCTCAAGATGCAGCTCCGGCGTGTTGATCGCGTCGGGCAGACGAGCAAGCGCCGCATCGAGGTCGGGCTCGCGGGATAGGATTTCCAACAGCCGCGCGCCGGCATAGAGCCCGTCGTCGAAGCCGTACCAGCGTTCCTTAAAGAACATGTGACCGCTCATTTCTCCGGCAAGCGGCGCGCCCGTCTCCTGAAGCTTCTTCTTGATGAACGAGTGCCCGGTCTTCCACATCACAGGAACGCCTCCATGCCTCTGGATCAATGGCGCAAGATGCCGAGTGCACTTCACATCGAAAATGATCGGCGTTCCTTTGGCCTGCCGCGACAGAATATCGACTGCGAACATCATGAGCAGTCGATCGGGGTAGATGATTTTGCCGTCACAGGTCACCACGCCCAGGCGGTCTCCGTCGCCGTCAAAGGCGAGCCCGATCTCGCCCCACGATTTGAGCGCCTGGATGAGATCGGCGAGATTGCCGGGCTGCGATGGATCGGGGTGGTGGTTGGGAAAATTGCCGTCGACCTCGCAGAATAGCTCCTTCACTTCGCAGCCGAGGCGCCGGTAGAGTTCCGGGGCGGTGGCGCCGGCAACGCCGTTGCCGCAATCGACCGCGATCTTCATCGGCCGCGCGAGCTTGACGTCGTCCGTGATTCGCGCAAGGTACGGCTCGCGCACGTCGTACGCGCGGTAGCCGCCGGCGCCGTGCGCGAGATCGCCGTGTTCGATGCGTGCCCGAAGCTGCTGGATGGCGTCACCCGCCAGCGTCTCGCCGCCGAGCATGATCTTGATGCCGTTGTATTCGGGCGGATTGTGCGAACCGGTGAGCATCGCGCCGGACAGCGTATTGAGATGGTGTGCGGCAAAGTAGAGCATCGGCGTCGCCACCTGGCCGACATCGATCACGTCGATTCCGCTCTTGCGAATGCCGCGGGCGAGCGCTTCGGACAGCTCCGGCCCGGAGAGCCTGCCGTCGCGCCCGATCGCGATTGCCGTCTGGCGGCGGACACGCGCCTCGGCGCCGATGGCGTGGCCGATGGCCTCGACAATCGGCGGAGTCAGCGTGCGGCCGACGATGCCGCGGATGTCGTACGCCTTAAAAATTTCCGGGGGTATCGATTTCAGCATGGGTAGGTGGAGCTTGTCCGGTTACCGATATTCTTACCGTAAACACTATACCCGGAAATTTTTTATTATGAAGACCAACGGCATTCGGGAGCGGGTCGTTGGGCTTCATGCGCCGAAAAATTCGAGCACGCGCCGCGGCAACCAGTCGAGGTTGCCGGGCAACGCGCCGCTGACGAAGCCGACATGCCCGCCCGTTTTGGGTTGCTCGAGCAGGACAGAGGGAGAAACTTCATGCGGCGCGGGAAGCGCGCCGCATGGCAGGAAGGGATCGTTGCGCGCGTTGACCATGAGCGTTGGAACGGAAATTCGCCCCAACAAGGGCTTGCTGCTCGCGCGAGTCCAGTAATCATTGACGTCCAGAAATCCATGCAGCGGCGCGGTCACCGCATCGTCGAACTCACGCAGCGTGCGCGCCCCGAGCATGCGCTGCGGGTCGTACAGGCGCGGAAAGCGCTCAAGCTTGGCCAGCGACTTGCGCTTCATGCTGAAGAGGAAATGCCGTGCATAGAACAGATTGAAGCCGCGGCCGAGCGCGTCACCTGACGCCATCAGGTCGACCGGCGCCGACACCGCGACGGCACGATCCACGATACCGCACGCAGAGGCGCCGGTTTCACCCAGCCATTTCAGCAGTGCGTTGCCGCCGAGCGATACCCCGATCGCGAACAGGGGCGCAGCGGGACGATCGCGCTTCAACCGGCGCAATATCCAGTCGATTTCGGTGCTGTCGCCGGAGTGATAAGCGCGCGGAAGGCGATTCAACTCACCGCTGCAGCCGCGAAAATGGACGACTACCCCGCGCCAGCCGCGCGCTGCCACCGCGTGCATCAGCGCGCACGCATAATGGCTCCGCGAACTCCCCTCGAGTCCATGAAACAGCGCCACCAGCGGTGCCTTTTCCAGCTCCTGACGCGAACACGCCGAATTGTCGTTGTCGGGCGCTTGGATTCCGCGTCCGCCCGGACGCGTTAAGTTAAGCCGGGACGCCTCGGCACCCGGATTAACTACCCAGTCGAGATCAATGAAATCGCCATCGGGCGTATCCCATCGCTGGCGCCGGTACGCAACGCGCGGCCGCGGCGCGGCAAGCGCCGCATAGATGGTTTGCGCCTGGCCGCCCGGCAACCAGGCCGGCGCACGATAGGCGTCCATTAGCTACTGGACCGGGTCCGGCTGCACGACGTAGATCTCGCGGTAGCGCTGCGCGGCGAGCCCAACCCAGAAGAACTGACCGCGGCCAGCAGAAGTCGCAGCAGGGTCCAACAACGCATTGCGATGGCGTTCTTCATGGATAGCCTTGGCTTCCCCCAAAGGGGAAGGGACTGAAATGACGAGAGCCGCTCATTTGGTATCCAGGACGGAACTGCCATCCCAATCCTGCGGAGGCGGTGCCTTCTGGAAAGCGTCGATCCACTCCAGGTAGATGGGCGCCAGGGTATCCTCCGGTGCGGCATTGAGAACGGATTGCCACAGCGCGCGGGAGGAATGCCAGTTGCGTTGCCGGTAGGCCTGGATCGCGGCATCGCTCATGGCCACAAGATTGGCGTTGGTACATGGCGTCAGCACTTCGACCGACTGGTTCTTCCCTTTGACACGCACGAGATCGACACGCCTCAGCAGAATGCTTCCATCGAGTTTCTTCGCGGTGTCCGCACTCAACAATATGTCCGTGCCGTACGCCTTGTTGGCCCCCTCCAGCCGTGCAGCGAGGTTGGTCGTGTCGCCGATTGCCGTGTAGCTCAGTCGCCCTATCGCCGAACCCATGTTGCCGAGCAGTGCGATCCCCGTATGTATGCCGATCCGCATCCATATTGGCGAGAGTCCATCCGCAGTCAGTTGCGCGCGAAGCGTATGCATCGTGGCCTGCATGTCGATCGCCGTGCGCACCGCGTTAAGCGCGTGTGATGGATCTTCCAGCGGCGCATTCCAGAACGTCATGATGCCATCGCCCATGAAGCTCACCACGGTGCCGCCGTAGCGAAAGATGATCTCGTTCATTTCGGTCAGGTAGCGGTTGAGAAGATTCGCCGCCTGCTTGGGCTCCATCTTTTCCGCCATCGTCGTGAAGTTGGCGAGATCGGTAAACATGATGGTGAGTTCCCGGTGCTCGCCCCCCAGGGTCAGGCGCTCGGGATGAGCGGCAAGTTCCTCCACGACTTCCGCCGGCACGTAGCGGGCGAACATGCGCTTGACCTCGAGCCGCTGATGGCGCTCGGCAATGAACGCCAGCAACGATTGCATGACATAAACGGATGCCACACCGAGAACGGGCATGCCCACTGGCAGCCAGACCTTTACGCGAACGAAAAATACCCACGCCAGGCCGGCAACGAGAGCCACCAGCAACAGCGCGATCAGTCCTGACAGCGCCGGACGGAAGCGGCGCATGGCCAGCACCGCGAGCAGCGTCGTCAACACCAGCAGGCCGATCGTCACCGCTGTCGGCGCGGGCGTAATGGCATGTCCGCCGAGCGCGTTCTCCAGAACGTTGGCGTGGATTTCCATTCCGGCCATCAAATCCCCGCCGAAAGTAGTGTAGGGAGTGGCAAAGGTATCCACCTGGGCCGATCCGATATCCGATGCCGCCCGCGTTTCGCGGCCGACGAACACCACCGCGTTTGCCAATTCGCCGGGCGGAAGGTAACGTGCGTAATCAAGCGCCTGGTAGTAGGAGATTCTCGGATAGGTGCCCGCGGTCCCGAGGTAGCGGATCAGGGTGTCCCGGCCCGGCGGTGGCGCCATGACGGCGTCAGGCAATGCAGCCTGGAGCCGCGCGGAAATACTGCGCCAGAGGGCATCGCCGCTATCGGGTATGCGGCGCATCACCTGGTCGCGGTCGAACGCCAGGTTGACCAGTCCGACCGCCGCGCCGCTCTCCCTGAACAGGGACAATGGATCCTGGCGCAACCAGGACGTGCCATGAACGGTTTCCTGTTTCACGATGCCTGCCGCCAGGACGACGTTGCCGGCGCGCCGGATGGCCTGCGCCAACGCCTCGTCCTCGGCTTTCTCCGTGGGAAACTCAAACACCACGTCGAACACGATCACCGCCGCCCCGGCCTGCTTGAGCGCATCGATCAGCCGCGCATGGAGGCTGCGCGGCCACGGCCAGCGTTGCTTCAACTCGGCGAGCGAAGCGTCGTCGATCCCCACCAGGATAATGGGCAGCGCCGATTTTTCAGGAGCGGAAACCACCGTCAGCAGATCGAAACCCTTGAGTTCGATGCCGCGCCAGACCGGCGTGACGGACACGGTGGTGAGAATGAGAACGAGCGCGCCGGCCAGGATGGAATTGCGCCACCCCAGAACACTGCGCCAGAGCGTGGTTGCAATGGCATTTTTCATTTTCACCGGCGAAGCGGTTGGCATATACTGGCTGGAAGAGGGTTGGGGGAGCGCTGATCGGATTGGTCGAGTCATTCCCGCGCAGGCGGGAATCGAGCATGTTCAGGATGTAATTGGGTCCCTGCCGCAGCCTGCCCTCGAATGCTCTAATCGGGGGCGAGGACGACTTCATCAGAGGTTCCCTGGACCGGGCTGGCGTGGGTAAAGGGCATTCTCCATGAGAAAAAAGATTTGCTGGCGATGTGTGGCGCTTGCCGTGTTCTTCGCTTTCAAGTCGCCCGCAGCATTCGGAATCGCCGAGATTGTCAGCATAACCGGTAAAGGCGAACACCGCCAAATAGCGGAAGCCGCCTGGCGTGAAGCAAAGCTGAAACAACAGCTCGGGGCCGGTGATTTTGTGCGCACCGGGGACCTGAGCGCGATGGCGATCCTGTTTTCCGATCGAACCCAGATCCGGTTGTCCCAGAACAGCATGTTCCAGCTGAGGGGGGCTGACGCCAAAGGCACCTCCATCCTCAATCTGCGGCAGGGGCGCGCCTGGTCCCAGGCTAAAGACAAGCCGGGCCGGCTCATCATGGAAACGCCTTCAGCCGTTGCCGCCATACGCGGCACAGACTGGGAAATGGAAGTGGATCTCGAAGGCCGCGCGCGCCTGACCGTGCTGCACGGCGAGGTGGAGTTCTACAACGAGCAGGGCAGCGTGACGGTGCGCGACAACGAGCACGCGCTGGCCGAAAAAGGCAAGGCGCCGGTGAAGCTGCTGCTGCAAAACCCCGCCGAACGGGTGCAGTGGGTCACGTCGTACACTGTAGATATCAATCGGTATCGGGAGCTGACCGGCGCTGCCCTTGCCGCACCTGTCGAGACCAACCGCGTGCTGCGGGACGTCGTCGAACTGATTCGCGCGCAACGCATGAAGGAGGCGCATGACCGCCTGGTGGAATTGGCGCGTTCTCCACAGTTGTCCACTGCTGTGGTCTCCCTGCTGCTCGCGGATTTCGCTATTTACGCAGGGGAGCTGAAGCACGCTGAAGAACTCCTGGAACAGGGCAGGCAACGCTTTGCGCAGGACCCGCGCTTTCACGCCCAACTGGCGCGGGTCGCATTGTTCCGCGACGACCTTGGTGCGGCGCGGCGCTACCTGCAAGCCGGCCTCGCACAATTTCCCGATGCGGTGGAACTGAAACTGGCGGAAGGCGAAATCGCGCGTTTCGACGGCCAGGCGGTGCAGGCCGCAAACGCTTATCAGGCTGCCACCGAACTTGCGCCGAAGGATGCGCGCGGCTGGCACGGCCGGGGCGTGGTGGAGAGCGAAAAGGAGGACGTCAAGCGCGCCCGCCCGTTGCTTCACAGGGCACTGGGACTCAATCCCGCCAATCCGGGCACGCGCGGCGAGCTGGCGACGCTGGAGACCTTCGCCAACAACCTCGACGCGGCACGACGGCACTACGATCTCGCGCTCAAGGCACAGCCCGACGATTATGTCGCCCTCACCGGCCTGGGCTTGCTGCAACTCAAGGCGGGCGAAACCGAGGCGGCGCTGGAAACGCTGCTGCGCGCCAACGTGATCGAGCCGAAATACGCGCGTGCCGTCCTCTACGCGGCCATCGCCTACTACCAGTTGGGGCGGCATCGCACGGCGTTGGAAACGCTGGCGCGCGCCGCCGAGCTCGATCCACGCGATCCGCTGCCGCACCAGTTGGCGAGCATGATCCACACCGATCTCGTCGAACCGGGGCAGGCGCTCGGCGCCGCGCGCAAAGCAATGCGGCTGATGCCTTACCTGAAGTCGCTCAACCAGCTTGCCAACGACCAGAAAGGCGCGGCCAATCTGGGCAACGCGCTGGCGCAGTTCGGCCTGGATGACTGGGCCCTCAACTACGCCCACCAATCCTACAGCCCGTTCTGGGCCGGCAGTCACCTCTTTCTCGCCGACCGCTACGGCGACGGGTTCAACAAGCAATCCGAACTGATGCAGGGCTTTGTAACCGATCCCACGCTCTTCGGCGCGTCCAACCGCTTCCAGACTCTGCTGCCGAAGCCGGGGCACTACTTTTCCGCCGGGGCTACCGCAACGCGCAGCGATGACCTGCGCACCACCACGCCGAGCTTCGTCGTCAACGGTTTTGCCAACAGCGCGTTCCCGGTCGCCTATTTCGTCGAGGGCCTGCGCGTCAACTTGAATCCCGGCAACGTCGCCTTCGACGGCAAAGGCTCCCTCGTCACGGCGGCGCTCGGACTCGCGCCCCGTGAGGACGTGAGCCTCTTTGCCTTCGCCACCTCATTTGATGCCGACGTCAACGTTCCCGCCTCGCGGTTCATGACGGAACGCACGAGCGGAAGGGAGAATCGTCTCGATCTGGGTCTGAATTACAAGTTCTCGCCCACTTCGCAGAGCTGGCTCAAACTGGGTTTCGGCGAGGAATCGGCCGTCAACACCACGTCCGAGCGGCAGGCGACGCGCAACATCGATACACGTTTCGACTTTCGTCCACGCAACGAGGATCTTCAGTACCGCCACAGCCTGCGCGCGGGCGAGCATGAGTTAACCTGGGGCGTGGAGAATGCGCGCACCGACAAGACCGGCATCCTGACGAGCAATTCGCGCATCACTCTCGGTAGCGGGGTTCTCGTGACGCAGATTCGCGATGAATCACCCGAGGTGGACAAATCATGGGCCGTCTATCTTTCCGATCGGCTGCGCCTCACCGACCGGTGGATACTCGATCTCGGACTGCATTACCAGGATTACGAGAAAACCGCGAGCAGCGTCACTCAGGTGCGCCAGGGTTCATTCCTCTTTAGCGATGGAACGAGCGAGCGCCACGCCCGCAGCGGTTCGTATCCGCGAATTGGGCTCGCCTACGAACGAACCGCGGACGAGGTCTGGCGGCTCGCCTACCAGAAGTGGCTGCGCCCGAATGCCGCCAACACGCTGAGTCCTGTCGCGACCGCAGGCATTCCGCTCGACGACCAGGTGGTGCTGGCGGGCGGCGAACTGGAACGGCTGCGCTTCCAGTTCGAGAAGGAATTGTCGGCTTCCACCTTCGTGAGCCTGTTCCTCGACCGGAAGCGAATCCACAATCTTGGCCTACCCGGCGCGGTCCTTAATCAGCGTGACGAAGTCGCGAATCTCGACCGGCTGCGCAATCGCAGCGCGCTCATCCTGCGCGCGAGCGGGGAAATCCTGGAGCAGCCCTCCGTCTTTCTTGAGGGCGAGATTGATTCCGCCGGCGTGAGCGTTAACCAGCGCATGAGCGACACGCTATCCGGTTACGCCAATTACGTTCACACGGACAGCAGGAATACTCATCGCTTCTTCGCGGACTTCGATCTGCCGTACATGCCGCGCCATCGCTTCACGTTTGGTCTGAACTGGGTCGGCCCGGAACGCCTGCTGTTGCAGGCGCAGGCCATCTATCGCACTTCCCGATTCACCAACGAATTCCACAGCGAGGAACTCCCCGCCGGCTGGGACGCCACCCTCAAGGCCACCTGGCAATCCGCAGACAAGCGCTGGCTGGTGGAGGGCTTTGCGACGAACCTGCTGAAACACGGCGCATCAACCGTCGTCGGCCTGAACGCCGTCTGGAGATACTAAATGCTCCTTCCCCCTTCATATCTTCTTTCCTCCCCCTTGATGGGGGAGGATTAAGGTGGGGGTGAGCTTTCCATAGTGGGGGAAGCCGAGCAAAAAACACCCCTTCCCCCCTTTGTGGGGGAAGGCGGGGATGGGGGGATGGAGACTACAAGAAGGCTGCGCAAGCACTTCTGCCACAGCAGCCAACGATTCTGCAGGAGTGTCGTCATGATAACTGAATGGAAGCGCTGGATTTGTCTCGCATGGCTGCTGCTAATTCCCTTGTCCGGGAATGCGGCCACGCCGGGGGTGGCGGCGGGATCAAGCCATACCATTGCCCTAAAGAACAATGGCACGCTGGTTGCGGTGGGGGATGATTCCTATGGCCAATTAGGCTTGGGGCGCCTCACGCAATCCAGCACGCCGCTACAGGTGTTCGGACTCGGCCAGGTTCGTGCTCTTGCGGCGGGAGGTTCCCACACCGTTGCCCTGAAACAGGACGGCACCGTCTGGGCGTGGGGAGAGAACGAGTCCGGCCAGCTTGGCGATGGCACCAGAACTTCTCGGAGCACCCCCGCGCCCGTGCCGGGATTGACCGGGGTTGCTGCCATTGCAGCGGGGGGATCCGGATTCCACACTCTTGCCCTGAAACAGGATGGTACCGTCTGGGCGTGGGGGTCGAACTTTTTTGGCCAACTCGGCGATGGCACCACCACCAATCGCAGCACACCCGTGCAGGTGCCGGGTTTGACCGGGGTCGCTGCGATTGCAGCGGGCGGCGCGTACACCCTTGCCCTGAAACAGGACGGCACCGTCTGGGCATGGGGATCAAACTCTGAGGGGCAACTTGGCGACGGCACAACCATCAACCGCAGCACGCCCGCGCCGGTGCCGGGATTGACCGGAGTCACCGCCATCGCGGCGGGGGGGGATTACAGCCTTGCCCTGAAACAGGACGGCACCGTCTGGGCGTGGGGATACAACCGTTACGGTCAGCTTGGCGACGGGACGACTACCGATCGCGGCACGCCAGCGCCAGTTCCGGGACTGACCGGCGTTGCCGCCATCGCAGCGGGGTTATGGCACACCGTCGCGCTGAAACGGGACAGCAGCGTCTGGGCGTGGGGGGCGAACTATTCCGGCGAACTTGGCGATGGCACCACCACCGATCGCAGCACGCCCGTGCCGGTGCCGGGATTGACCGGCGTCGCTGCCATCGCAGCGGGGTACGTCCACACCCTTGCCCTGAAACTGGACGGTACCGTCTGGGCGTGGGGCTCGAACTTCTGGGGAGAACTCGGAGACGACACCGGAACCGATCGCAGCACACCCGCGCAAGTAATAGGATTAACCGGCGTCGTCGCCATCGCCGCGGGGGTGTTTTACACTGTCGCGCTGAAAGAAGACGGGACCGTGTGGGCGTGGGGAGTTAATTTTTCCGGTCAACTTGGCGATGGCACCACCACCAATCGCAGCACGCCCGCGCTGGTGGCGGGATTGACTGGCGTTTCAGCAATCGCAGCCAGTACCTCCACCGTTGCCCTGAAGGAGGACGGCACCGTCTGGGCGTGGGGATGGAACCGTTACGGTCAGCTTGGCGACGGGACGACTACCGATCGCGGCACGCCAGCGCCAGTTCCGGGACTGACCGGAGTCGTTGCCATCGCAGCGGGGGGCGACCACACCGTTGCCCTGAAACAGGATGGCACCGTTTGGGCATGGGGAGATAATGCCTTCGGCGCACTGGGCGACGGCACCACTACCAATCGCAGCACGCCTGCGCCGGTACAGAGACTGACCGGGGTCGCCGCGGTCGCGGCGGGCTACCTCTACAGCGTTGCCCTGAAACAGGACGGCACCGTCTGGGCGTGGGGATTCACGGGTCCGCTTGGAGATGACGTTGCACCTTGGCGGTACGCACCCGCCCAGGTTCCAGGGCTAAGCGGGGTCGCCGCCATCGCGGCGGGACCGAATCACGTAGTCGCGCTCAAACAGGACGGCACCCTCTGGGCGTGGGGAGGCAACAGCGTGGGCCAGCTTGGCGACGGCACCACTACCAATCGCAGCACGCCCGTGCCAGTGGGATTGACCGGCGTTATCGCTATCGCGGCCTCGGCAGCGGGAGGCTACCGCAGCCATACCGTCGCGCTAAGGCAGGACGGAAGCGTCTGGGCCTGGGGAGACAACACCTATGGTCAGCTTGGGACCACTTCCAGCAGCACATGCAGTGTGTCCAACATTTCTGCAGCCTGCTCTGCGACCCCGATTCAGGTCTCTGGGATTTCAGGCGTTACCGCGATTTCAGCGGGCGGCTGGCACAGTCTTGCCCTGAAACAGGATGGCACCGTCTGGGCGTGGGGAGGAAGTGATTTTGGCCAGCTTGGCGACGGCACCTACGAGCAGCGCCTTGAGCCCGTCCTGGTGGTGAATGAAGCCATAAACGGCCCGCTCGACCTCGTTCCGGAAGTTCCCAACAATGTTCCACTCGACAAAGTTCCACCGTTCTTCCTCGCGACCTACAAGTCAGGTAGCCTGACCACGACATCGCTCTCCGCGGACATCAGGGGGATCACGCCGATCGGAACTACAACGTCTATGTTGCTGCTGCTGTTCCGTACAACAATTTGTTTTACTACTTCCAGCTTGAGTCCAACAACGTGTGGAATGTGTTCACCTGGCCGATGGCGGATTTTATCCGTGGCGTCGCGCTGGGCAGCCAGGACGCCTTGGTGAGGGTGAGCATCCTTCAGAACGCCGATTTGTCGCCGTTAATCGGCACAGTATTTGTTGTGGGCTACGGCACCGATCCAGACGAGATGGCGAGCAATGCGCGCTATCGCATCATATATACCGTTACGCCACCACAATAGCCGGTCGAAAGTGATTGACTGAGGATACAAGGTGTGAAGAGGTGATGGGTGACGGGTGATGGAAAGGGGTGATGAAAAGAGGTGATGAAAAAGAGGTGACGAAGAACCCGTCACTTTCTCTCATCACTTTTTTTCCATCACTCCTTCCCATCACCCTCTTTTACCACTTCTTCACATCACTTTCAAAAATGACGCGAAAACCGGTTCATGGCAGGATGGAACACCGATTCCGCAGTGGGAGTGGCGTGATGACAACTGAATGGAAGCGCTGGATTTGTCTCGCATGGCTGCTGCTCGTTCCATTGCACGGGAACGCGGCAACGCCGAGCGTGGCGGCGGGCGGCAGTCACACCGTCGCGCTCAAGAACGATGGCACCCTGGTGGCGGTGGGGGGTGACTTCGGCGGCCAGTTGGGGCTGGGGCGCCTGTTGCAGTCCAGCACGCCGGCGCAGGCATCAGGCGTCGGTCAGATTCAGGCGATTGCCTCGGGCCTCGCGCACACGGCCGCGCTCAAGCAGGACGGCACGGTTTGGACTTGGGGCGACAATAGCTTTGGGCAGTTGGGCGACGTCGGCTTCACCACGCGCAGCATACCCGCGCCGGTGCCGGGTTTGACCGGGGTGATCGCGATCGCGGCGGGGGAATTTCACACGCTCGCACTGAAACAGGACGGCACGGTTTGGAGCTGGGGTCTGAACGGGTACGGCCAGCTTGGCGACGGCACGAACGTCGTGCGCCGCGCGCCCGTGGCGGTAGCGGGACTGAGTGGCGTGACCTCGATCGCGGGGGGAGAGCATCATTCGCTCGCGCTCAAGCAGGATGGCACGGTGTGGGCGTGGGGACTGAACAACAACGGCCACCTCGGCGACGGCACCACCATCAATCGCAGCACGCCTGTGCCGGTTTCAGGTTTGACCGGAATCGTCGCCATCGCGGCGGGAGACTTGCACACGCTGGCTCTCAAACAGGACGGCACGGTCCGGGCGTGGGGCGACAATCGTGATGGCCAGCTTGGCGACGGCACCTCCACCGATCGCAGCGTGCCTGTTCCTGTTACGGGACTGAGCGGCGTCGTCGCCATCGCGGGCGGCGATTCTTTTACGCTTGCCGTGAAACAGGACGGCACCGTGTGGGGTTGGGGCAGCAATGTTTTCGGCCAACTGGGCGACGGCACCACCACTTCTCGCGGTGTGCCCGCACCGGCGACGGCCTTGTCCGGGATCGTCGCGATCGCGGCGGGAGAATTTCACGCGCTTGCGGTGAGGCAGGACGGCACCGCGTGGGCGTGGGGAAACAACTTTTACGGCCAGCTCGGCGACGGCACCGTGTCCGACTTCTTCAGCGGTCGCAGCACGCCCGCGGCGGTGCCGGGATTGACCGGGGTTGCCACCGTCGCGGCGGGGGCCGCGCACAGCGTCGCCGCGAAGCAGGATGGCGCAGTCTGGGCGTGGGGCGCGAACAACTCCGGGGAACTGGGCGACGGCGGCTTGCCTGCGCGCACCACGCCCGCGGCGCTGCCGGGATTGGCCGGGGTGGTTGCGATCGGGGCGGGAGTAGCTCATACCCTCGCATTGAAACAAGACGGTACCGTCTGGGCGTGGGGCAACAATTTTGACGGGCAGCTTGGCGACGGTACCACGACGAGCCGCAGCGCGCCCGTGCAGGTGACGGCACTGACCGGGGTCGCATCGATCGCCGGAGGAGAGTCTCACACCGTCGCGCTGAAGCAGGACGGCACCGTGTGGGCGTGGGGCAGCAATATTGACGGCCAGCTTGGTACCACGTCCAGTGACACATGCACTTTTCTTGCATGTTCAAAAGTTCCCATCCAGGTTTCTGCGATGGCGGCGGCGGTCGCTGTCGCGGCGGGGTACGATCACACGCTTGCCCTCAAACAGGACGGCACCGTGTGGGCGTGGGGAAACAATTCTTACGGCCAGGTGGGCGACGGCACCACTGTCGATCGCACCACGCCCGTGCAGGTGCCGGGTCTGTCAGGAGTCGTCGCCCTTGCAGCGGGATATCGCCACAGCCTTGCCCGGAGACAGGATGGCACGGTCTGGGCGTGGGGAGGGAATTTTTCGGGACAACTCGGCGACGGAACGACCACTGATCGCGGCACACCCGCGTCGGTGCCGGGTCTGACCGGACTCGTTGCCGTTGTTGCCGGGGCGCGCCATTCCCTCGCGCTGAAGCAGGACGGCACCATCTGGGCTTGGGGACGGAACCACCTCGGGCAGCTTGGCGACGGCACAAGCACCAATCGCAGCACGCCGGTGCAGGTGGCAGGACTGACTGGAGTCGCGTCGATTGCGGCGGGGGAATTGCACACCGTCGTGCTGAAACCGGACGGCACGGTCTGGGCGTGGGGCGGCAATGTCTCCGGCCAACTGGGCGATGGCACGGCCGCCCACCAGTTCACGCCGGTTCTGGTCGTGAACGAAAACGTGAACGGCTTGCTCGACCTCGTTCCCGAGGTTCCCAATGTCATTCCACCCGACAAAGTTCCACCGTTCTTCCTCGCGACCTACAAGTCAGGTAGCCTGACCACGACATCGCTCTCCGCGGACATCAGGGGGATCACGCCGATCGGAACTCTGGCCTCTGCGGCGGGGATCGGTCCGCTCGCTGCGGGAAACTACAACGTCTATGTCGCAGCGGCTGTCCCGTACGACAATACGCTTTATTACTTCCAGCTCGATTCGAGCAACGTGTGGAGTGTTCTAACGTGGCCGATGGCCGATTTCATCCGGGGGGTTGAGCTGGGCAGTCAGGACGCCCTGATCAGGGTGAACATCCTTCAGAACGCCGATTTGTCGGCGTTAATCGGCACGATATTTGTTGTGGGCTACGGTACCGATCCAGACGAGATGGCGAGCAATGCGCGCTATCGCATCATATACACCGTCACCGAGCCGGTCAGCCAACCATAGCCGTTCGAGAAAAAATCGGACGGAGCGGGAGTGCCGGAGAACGTCAGGGCGTCAGAGCGTGAGAGCGTGAGAGCGTGAGGGCGTGAGAGCGACAAATTCCGTGAGGGCGTGAGAGCGTGAGGGCGTGAGAGCGACAAATTCCGTGAGGGCGTGAGGGCGTGAGGGCGAGAGAGCGTGAGGGCGAAGTCGGACCCTCTCACGATCTCCCGATTTCCCGATCTCCCGGCTTTTCGACCTCCCGACCTCCCGACCTCCCGACCTCCCGACCTCCCGACCTCCCGATTTCACGGCTCACGCTTACTCACAAGACACCGGACGCCAGTCACGAATTACGCCTCATGCCGCACGAGCAAGGCGCGCGTTTCACATGCTGAACAGAGTTCTATTGCGCATTACATATCCGCGTGACACTCATCCACACCACCCCGCCTCCTGTGGAGGCACCCCTCCTCATCACTTGAACCTCGAACCTTGAACTTTGAGCGTTAAACTACTTCCGCTTGACGTAGGCGGCGGCGCCGGTGCCGGCGATCTTGCCGAACACCGCGCCCGAAGTAAGTCCGGTGCCGCCCGGATAATTGTGGTAGAAGATGCCGCCCACCAGTTCGCCGGCGGCGAACAGGCCGGGGATCGGTTTGCCGGCCGTGTCCTCGACCGCGCCGTCGTTGGTGATCTTCACGCCGCCGAAGCTGAAGGTGACGCCGCAGGTCACCGCATAGGCTTCAAACGGGGGTTGATCGAGGGTGTTCGCCCAGTTGCTCTTGTTGACCCTGAGCCCCACGGTGCAGCGCCCGTCCTTGACCGCCATGTTGAAGGGGATGTCGGTGCGCACCGCCTTGTTGTACTCCTTGAGCTCGCGCAGACAGGCTTCGGCATCGACGCCGTCGAGCTTTTTCACCAGTTCCTCCAGCGTGTCTGCACGCACCTTGGTCACGCGCTTGATGCGGTACTCATCGCGCAGCACGGGAATGATCTTGGCGTCGAAGATCTGCCAAGCGAACATGCTCGGCTGCTCCAGAATCACCCTGCCGTATTTCGCATACGTGTAGTTGCGGAAATCCGCGCCCTCGTCGACGAAGCGCTCGCCGCGGGCATTTACCATGATGCCCCACGGATAGCTGTGTTTCTGGAAGCTGTCACCGACCGTGAGGTCGCCGAACGGCGGCGCGTTCAAGTCCCAGCCGACGGCATGGCAGCCCGACCAATGGCCGTAGGAGAGCGCCCCGGCCTCGAGCGCCATCTTGATTCCCAGCCCGGTGTTGAAACGCGTGCCGCGCACTTTGGCGAGGTCCCAGCCGGGGCCGAGGTAACGCGTGCGCATCTCGGCATTGGATTCGAATCCTCCGCAGGCCAGCACCACCGCCCTGGCGCGGATGTCGACGTTCGTGCCTTGGTGCTTCGCGCGCACGCCGACGACACGGCCATCGTCATCGGTGAGCAGCGCGACCGCGGGCGTCTCGTAGAAAATCTTGATGCCTGCGCGCGCGCACGCCTTGTGCTCGTTGTCCACGAGGCCGGGGCCGCCGCCCCAGGTTTCCGCCGCGAGCCCGCCCCAGAACTTGAAGCGGTTGCCGTCGACCTTGTACGACTGGCGTCCGTAGCTCGCCTGGAACTTGACACCCTTCTTGCGCAGCCACACCAGCGTCTCGAAGCTGCGCGAGATCAGGGTCTCGCACAGATCGGGATCGGTGCGGTACTGGGTGATGCGTCCCATGTCGTCGAAGTAATTCTCCGAGGTATAGCTGCCGTAGTCGTGGGTCTTCTTCTCCTCGTCGGTAAGATCGGGAATGAGCTGCGCCAGATCGTCGACGCCGTTGTATACCACGCGCATCAGGCCCGCGGTGTAACGGCTGTTGCCGCCGCAGTCTTCGATCGGGGCGGCTTCCAGCATGATCGCCGAAGCGCCGTTTTCCCGCGCGGCGAGCGCGGCGCAGGCGGCGGCGTTGCCGGCGCCGACCACGATGACATCCGGGTTGCCAAATTCACTGATGCTCATTGGGTGCCTCTCTTGTGTTGTGTGAAATGTCAGTGCAGCGTCTTTGTCACCCGCCGCGGTTCCTCGGAAACCGCCACGGGGGCGGGCGAAGCGTGGTGGGCGACCATGCGCCAGCCGCGTTCGGTCCTGAGGTAGATGTTGGTCGCGATCACCGGATTGCGGGTGCGCGTCTCTCCGGCAACGGAGATGTGTTCGTAGATGCTGTGTGCCGACAGCATCATGCTGTGCAAGTACTGCTGTCCGCGCAGCTGGAAGCGCAGGGTCTGACCGCCGCCAAGGATCCGCCGCCACGACTCGCGCACCTGCGCCACACCGCTTATACGCGGGCCCCCCGGATGCACGCAATAGATATCGTCATCGTCGGCCCATACCGCCATCATCGCGTCGAGATCGCCCTTGGTGAGCGCGTCATAAAATGCCGCCTCGGCGTCCTGGGGGGTGGGAAACAGCGCTTGCTTCATTTTCGTGGCCTCCACGCGGCGTCTGCGAAGCAGGTTGCGACGTTCACATCACGCGGGGATTTTATCAAACTCGATCGCGGCGAATACCCGTTCCGGCGTGAGCTGCGTCATGCAGTTGAAATGTCCGAGCGGACACTCGCGCTGGAAGCAGGGGCTGCACGGCAGGTCGAGCTTGAGTATGCGCGCATGGTCCGATAGCGGCGGCGTAAAGGCCGGGCTGCTCGAACCGTAGAGCGCGATCAGCGGCTTGCCGAGGGCGGCGGCAACATGCATGAGTCCCGAGTCGTTGCTGACCACCAGTTGGGCGGAAGCGAGCAGGTCGATCGCCTCGGCGAGCGTGGTTCTGCCGCACAGGTTGAGGCAGGCGCCACCGCTCAGGGCGGCGATTTCCGCGCCGAGCGCGGCCTCTCTTGCCGAGCCGGCGAGCCACACAGCCAGGTCGCGGTTGGCAAGTTGCCGCCCGAGTGCGGCGAAATGGCGCGCCGGCCAGCGTTTCGCCGGCCCGTATTCGGCGCCCGGGCACAAGGCAGCGGCCGGCTGCTTCGAATCCAGCCCCAGTTTGCGCAGGGTCGCGGCACGGGCATTCTCGTCGACATCCAGGTGCAGGCCGGGCAGCGCGCGCGCGGGCGGTTCGCCGGCCGCACCCGCCAATGCGGCATAGCGGTGCGCCATCAGCGGCAGCGCCTGTTCGTCGAGGCTGCGCACGTCGTTGAGCAGCCCCCAGCGCATTTCGCCGCGGAAACCGGTGCGCAGAGGGATAGCGGCGAAGAACGGCGCCAGCGCGGACTTGAGCGTGTTGGGCAGCACGATCGCCTGGTGGTAGCCCTCAGCGCGCAGCTCGCGTCCGAGCCGACGGCGCGCGCCGAGTTTCAGCTCGCCGTGGCCGAACGGGCTGAGAATCACGCGCCGCACCTCCGGCATGCGCTTGAGCAGCGGTAGCGTCCATTCCGGCGCCAGCACGTCCAGCGCGAAATCACGATGCCGCGCGTGCAGCAGCTTGAACAGCGGCTGCGCGAGGATGGTGTCGCCGAGCCAGGAGGGAGCGACGACGAGAATCTTAAACACAATGATGAATGATGAATGATGAACGATGAAGCCACCAGCACGCTCGACGCGCCCTGACACTACTTCCGCCTTCCGCCTTCCGCGTTCATCGTTCCGCGTTCATCGTTTGTCTCGGCTACGTCGCGGCGGAGATTGGTTCCCAGATCAATGGCCCGCTTTAACCGGACCCCCTTTCAAGGTGTACTTGGTGCCGCAATACGGGCACAGCGCCTCACCGGTTTGTTCGATCGGCAGAAACACGCGCGGGTGAGCATTCCACAACATCATGGACGGCGTTGGGCAATGCAGCGGCAGGTCGGCGGACGTGATCTCGATTAGCCGTTGCCGGTTCTCGGTTTGCTGATTCGACATGAGCCTATTGAGCTTCGTGCAAATGGGTGGCAAACCATGCGCACCACAAATCTCCCCTCGCCGTTCCCTCATCCCTGACCCTTCTCCCAGAAAAGGGAGAAGGGGAACTCGAGCCTCCCCTCTCCCGTCCCCGGGAGAGGGGTCGGGGGTGAGGGCTGGAGGGGCGGGGGGTGAGCCGGGAATTCTCGGAGGCGCCTGCGCGCGTCCGTGCCGGCGAACGCCCGGAGCGTCTCGCTTCGGGCCGGAACGGGCTGAGCGGAGTCATGGATTTTCACGACGTTCAGTACCCGACTATGCCGCGACCGGCGTCAACCAGTCGCGGTACGGGTCCGACTTGCCGGCGACGCAGTCAAAGAAAGCGCTTTGCAGTCTGGTGGTGACGGGACCACGCTTGCCTTCACCGATGGTGCGGCCGTCGACCTCGCGGATCGGCGTTACTTCCGCCGCCGTGCCCGTGAAGAAAGCCTCGTCGGCAATATAGAGATCGTCGCGGGTGATGCGCTTGGACGACACCGCATAGCCCATATCCCGTGCCAGCGCGATGACCGAGTCCCGGGTGATGCCGATGAGCGCGCTGGTGAGTTCGGGCTCGCAGATTGCGCCGTTCTTTACGATGAAAAGATTCTCGCCCGAGCCTTCGGCGACGAAGCCGTCGACGTCGAGCAGCAGCCCCTCGTCGTAGCCGTGCTCGGTCGCTTCCAGATTGGCGAGAATCGAGTTGGCGTAGGTGCCCGAGTACTTGGCGCGGCACATCGATACGTTGACGTGGTGCCGGGCGTAAGACGAGGTTTTGACCCGGATGCCTGTTTCGAGCGCCTCGACGCCCAGGTACGCACCCCACGGCCAGGCGGCGATTGCCACGTGCACGCTCGCGCCTTTCGGCGACACGCCCATTTTCTCCGAGCCGTAGAACGCGATCGGCCGGATGTAGCAGGACTCGAGTTGGTTCGCCCGGACCACTTCTTTTTGCGCTTCCATGAGAACTTCCCGGCTGTATGGAATTTTCATCATGTAGATGTGCGCCGAGTTGAACAGCCGTTCGGTGTGCTCCTTGAGCCGGAAGATGGCGGTGCCGCGCACGGTGTTGTATGCCCGCACGCCCTCGAACACCGCGAGCCCGTAGTGCAGAGAGTGGGTGAGGACGTGGGTGGTGGCGTTGCGCCAGGGCACGAGCCGGCCATCATACCAGATGTGCCCGTCGCGATCGGCCATTGACATGTGCGCGCTCCGTCAAAAAAACAGTTATTTTAGCGTATTTGCCGCAAGCTAAGAACTTTAGCCACAGAGAATTCTTTTCAATACCTCCTTGAGGGGTACACAGAGTTCACAGAGAGCATTCTCACAGGCGAACAGCGGAATTCCCTGTTCATCCATGCACAATGGTGCCGCAACTGACTGTCGTCCCCGCGAAAACGGGGACCCATACTGAGCCACCACGAAGCGTGATGCATTGTATGGATTCCCGTCGCCACGGGAATGACAGCATGTAGCGATGCATTTGACCTGCCTTGTCTCTGTGTTCTCTGTGATCGCAGGGGGAAAATCGACTCCCACCGTTTCAGACCGACGCGGCCGCCCCGGTGTCCGGGAATACCTCGTCCCACAGCTCGCGCACCGCGCGCGCGGCATCCTCCAACGTGGCGGGCGGAACTCGCGCGTACTTCTCGCCCTGCAGCCGCAGGCTGTGCTGCAGTTGCCGGAAACGGCGATACCCGTCGTGCACGGCCAGCGCCCGGGCGCCGGGAATCAGGCCCAGCCGCGCCGCGAGCTTGAGCAACGCGAGATTGCCGATGTTGCCGGTGAGCTCGGCATGGGCGTGCGCGCAGCCCAGCACCAGATACTGCACGATGAACTCTACGTCGATGATGCCGCCGCGGTCGTGCTTGATGTCGAACAGCCTGCTCGTATTGGGGTGCGCTTCCAGCATTTTTTGCCGCATCGCGACCACTTCGCGGCGCAGCGCGGGAAGGTCCCGAGGCTGGCGCAGGACCGTCACGCGCAGGGCCTCGAACTCGCGACCGATGTCCTGATTGCCCGCGACGAAGCGCGCACGCGTGAGCGCCTGATGCTCCCACACCCATGCTTTCTTTTCCTGGTATTCGCGGTAGCTCGCGAGCGGGCTCACCAGCAGGCCGCTCACGCCGTTGGGCCGCAGCCGCAGATCGGTGTCGTACAGCACGCCCGCTGGCGTGATGCTGGTAAGCCACCCGTTGATGCGCTGCGCAAGTCGCGCATAATTTTCGGACGCCTCAGGCGCAGCGTCCTCGTACAGGAAGACGATATCGAGATCGGAGGCGTAGCCCAGTTCCTTGCCGCCCAGCTTGCCGTAGCCGATGATGGCAAAGCGCGGATCGGCGCGATGGCGGCTGCGCAATCCGGCCCAGGTCAGACGCAGCACTTGTTCGAGGATCACGCACGCGAGATCGGAGAGATGATCGCTCAACGTTTCCAGCGGCAGCGTGCCGCCGAGATCCTGGGCGATCAAGCGCATGGTCTGGGCGTGCTTGAAATGGCACAGGATGTCCATTTGTCTCTCGGTATCCGCGGTCGCATCGTCGAGCTGCGCGCGCAGCGTGCGCGTCAGCGCCGGCCAATCGGGGGCGGCATAAAGCGTGCGCGTATCGAGCAATTCGTCGAGCAATATGGGGTGCTGGGTCAGATAGCGCGCGACCCAGGGGCTCGAGCTCACCAGATCGGCGAGCCGCGAGAGCGCCTGCGGATACTCTTCGAGCAGCGCAAGATACGACTCCCTGCGGCTGATGCCATCGAGGAGTTCAATGATGCGCTCGAGCGTCGCGTCGGCGCCGCTGCACGTGGCCGCAGTTTCGATTGCGAGCGGCACCAGCCGGTCGAGCCGTGACTGGCTCGCAGCCGGCATCTGGCGGTAGCGGGGGCTGCCGCGCATCAAACCGAGCCGGCGCTGCAACTCGACGGGGCGCTTGAAACCAAGGCCGGCAAGCTGCGCGATGCCCCGGTCGGCGTCGGCGGCGTCCTGCCACAATCCGGCCAAGGCATGTTGTTCGTGGGGTGCGGCCGCGAAGATCTGCTCGAAATGGCGGGTCACGTGCGCGCGGTGACGCTCGAGTTCCGCCAATAGCGCCGCGTAATCCGCAACCTCCATGCTGCGCGCAATCGCCAGGCGGTCATCGTCGCTTTTCGGCAACGCGTGGATCTGCTGATCGTCAAGATACTGCAGGCGGTGCTCGAGGTTGCGCAAAAAGATGTAGGCGGCGGTGAGCTCCTGTACTGCGGATGCCGGCAGCAGGTTGCGCTCGCGCAGCAGCGGCAGCACTTCGAGCGTCGGCTGCCGGCGCAGTTCCGGATCGCGGCCGCCGCGGATCAGCTGGAACACCTGCGCGATGAACTCGATCTCGCGGATGCCGCCCGGGCCAAGCTTGATGTTGTCGAAGAGTTCGCGCCGGGCGACCTCTTCCCGGATCTGGCGGTGCAGGTCGCGCATCGAGGCAAACGCACTGTAGTCGAGGTGGCGGCGGTAGACGAACGGGCGCACGAGTTCCATGAGAGCGGCGCCGCAGTCGCCGGTGAGCGGCCGGCCCTTGATCCAGGCGTAGCGCTCCCATTCGCGTCCCTGCGTGATCAGGTAGCTTTCGAGCATGTCGAAACTCACCACCAGCGGGCCACCATCGCCGTAAGGTCGCAATCGCATGTCGACGCGGAAAACGTAGCCGTCTTCGGTGGCCTCATCGAGCGCGCCGATAAGGCGCCGTGCGAGCCGCGTAAAATACTCGTGATTGCTCACCGGCTGGCCGCCGTCGGTTTCGCCGTCCTCCGGGTAGGCGAAGATGAGGTCGATGTCGGACGAGACGTTCAGCTCGCCGCCGCCCAGCTTGCCCATGCCCACGATGTGCAACTGTTGAATCCTGCCGCTCTCCGCGCCGCGCGGCCGGCCATGCTGCGCGGCCAGCCACTGGTCGAGACTGGAGAGGGCGGTGGAGATCGCGATTTGCGCCAGCGCGGTGGTGGTGGCGAGGACTTCGGCAAGGCCGGCCCGTCCACTGATGTCGCGCGCGATCAGCCGCAGCATTACCCGCTTGCGCAGGATGCGCAGCGCGCGCCGCAGCGCCGCCTCGTCAGCAGCGGGATGCGCCGCCAGCAACGCCCGCATCTGTGCGCTGTCGAACGGATGGTCGCAGCCGGTTTCGGCGAGAAGTTGCGGCTCGGCTTCGAGGAGGCGGCACGCGAAACGGCTGAAGGCGCGCGCGGCGTCCAACGCCGGGTCGGCGCGAACCACAGCGGGCGCGTTATTCGATTCCATGGGCGTAATCGCGTAAAATATCTAAATCCTTGTTTGAATATCGCATTTTTTGGAGTTCCAGGCAAAACGTGCCGTTTTCCGCTGTTTTCCGATGGCTGCGCATCCGCTCGCTTGCGATCTATCGTTTGCTCACGTGGATGGTGCTGGGTGCGGGCTTGCTGTTCGCCGCCATGGTGATCGGCCTGCGCTACTGGATACTGCCCAACATCGAGCATTACCGGGACGACATCGCGCAGGCGGTAAGCAAGGCGGCCAATCAGCGCATCACCATCGGCAAGATATCCGGCAACTGGGACGGCATCCGGCCCGAACTGGTCCTCGAGAACGTCACCGTGTTCGACCATGCCGGACGGCCGGCGCTGGAACTCTCGCGCATTGACAACACGCTGTCCTGGTTGTCGTTCGCCGCACTGGAGCCGAGATTTCATGCGCTCAACATCTCCCGCCCGACGTTCGACATCAGGCGCGATGCACGCGGGGTGATCTCCGTCGCCGGGATCGAGTTGAAAGCCCCGGAGGACGGCGGGTTTGTCGACTGGCTCCTGCGCCAGCCGGAGATCGCGGTGCGCGATGCGGCCATCACCTGGCGCGACGAGCTGCGCGGCGCGGCGCCGCTCGAACTGAAGCACGTCGAACTGCTGGTTCGCAACCGCGGCGCCCGGCACCGATTCGGGTTGCGTGGGGCGCCGCCTCAGCATCTCGCAGGCCCGCTCGATTTGCGGGGCGATGTCACCGGCGAGACCGTCACGGCGCCGGCAGACTGGAATGGCAGGCTGTTCGTGGAGCTCGACTATGTTGACATCGCGGCCTGGCGCGCCTGGGTGCCGCTTCCGATCGAGGTTCCGCAGGGCACCGGCGCGCTTCGCATGTGGCTCACATTCAGTCCGCACCGGCTGAACGACCTCGTCGCCGACGTGCGGCTCGCCAACGTAAGAACCCGGCTCGCCAAGGACTTGCCCGACCTCGATCTGACTGAACTGTCGGGCCGTGTCGCGTGGAAGATGTCGGCGGACGGCTTCGAGTTTTCCACCTCCAAGCTGGGGCTCACGACCCAGAACGGACTGACCCTCCAGCCGGCGGACTTTCTGCTGCGCTTGGGCACGGCCAAGAACAAGGAACCGGGGCGCGGCGAACTGCATGCCAACGCGCTTGATCTTGAGCCGCTCGTCGCGCTGGCTGACCGCCTGCCGTTGGATGCCGAACTGCGCAAGCAACTGGTGGAGATATCGCCCAGGGGCAGCCTTTTTGACGTGGTCATGCGCTGGAGCGGCGACTGGCATGCGCCGACCCAATACCTCGCGCGGGGCAGGTTCCAGAATCTGGCGCTGAAACGGTTCGGAAAGGTTCCGGGTTTTGCCGGTTTGAACGGCAGCATCGACGGCAGCGAAAAGGCCGGCACGCTCTACCTCAACAGTACCAACGCGACGCTTGACATGCCGCTGGTGTTTCGCGACCCGCTCGGGTTCGACATGTTGACCGCGCAGATCGCCTGGTCGCGCAGCGGCACCGATACCGAGCTGCGGCTCAATAACATTTCGTTTGCCAATCCCCATCTTGCAGGAACGCTGTTTGGCAATTACCGCACGGTGCCCGACAGCCGTGGCGTGATCGATCTCACCGGGAATCTGACTCGGGCGGACGCGCGTTTCGCCGGGCCTTACATTCCGCTGGTGGTTGGCAAAGCGACGCGCGCTTGGCTCGACACCGCGTTTCTCGGCGGTCAGTCGAACGATGTCGCGCTGCGCGTCAAGGGCAATCTCGACAATTTTCCGTTTCCCGACAACAAGGGCGGCGTGTTCCAGGTGGCGGCCAGGGTCACGGGCGGCATACTCGATTACGCCGAGAGCTGGCCGAAAATAGAAAACATCGCCGGGGACCTGGTATTTCGCGGCCAGCGCATGGAGATCAACGCGCGTCAAGGCACCATCCTCGGCGCGCGGCTGGCCAAGGTGCGCGCCGAAATCCCGGATCTCAAACACGATGACGAGATCTTGCACGTTACCGGAGAAGCTGAAGGCCCGACCAGCGAGTTCCTCGCGTTCATCGAAAAAAGCCCGGTGTTCGGCATGATCGATCGCTTTACCGAGGGCATGCAGGCGCAGGGCAGCGGCAAGCTCGCGCTCAAGCTCGAAATCCCGCTGCGCGCGCGCGCCCGGAGCAGGGTCGCCGGCACCTATCAGTTCATCAACAACCAGATCGTCGCCGACGCTGATCTGCCGCCGGTGGAACAGGCCAACGGGCGGCTCGAATTCACCGAATCGGCGGTACATGTGCCCAACGCCACCGGCATCTTCCTCGGTGGACCGGTGTCGATCACGGCCGCCACGCAACGCGATGCGGCGGTGCGCCTCAATCTGGAGGGTCGGGCCAATATCGACAACCTGCGGCGCTCGGCCGGCAGCCCGGCGTGGGCGCATCGGCTGCGCGGCGCAGCCGACTGGCGCGGAACATTCGTCCTGCGCAACAAGCTTGCCGATCTCGCGATCGAGAGCGATTTGCAGGGCATCGCCTCGGACCTGCCGGCGCCGTTCGTCAAGACCGCGGCGGAAGCCATGCCGCTGCGTTACGAGCGCAAGTTCACCGGCCCGCGGCAGGATCAGGTGAGCTTCTCGTACGGCGAGATCGTGAGCGCCCGGTTCGCGCGGAGTGTCGAAGGCGGCAGCAACCTTGTCCGCCGCGGCACGATCCGCTTCGGCGGCGCTGCCGCCGAACCGCAGCGCGACGGTGTATGGGTAAGTGGCGCGCTGAAAGGCTTCGATCTCGACCGCTGGCTTACGCTGATTCAGCCGGGCACGGGACAGCTCCCGCTGGAAGTGGTCGGACTCGATGTCAGGATCGGTGAATTCACTGCGCTTAACCGGCGGTTCCACGAGGTGGCGGTGAGCGGAACGGCTCAAGATGGCGTGTGGCAGTCGACGCTCTCCGGCCGCGAGTTCGAGGGCGCCGCGACGTGGCGGCCGCAAGGCCGCGGCAAGCTTACCGCGCGCATGAAAAAACTGGTCATCCCCGCGAGCGAGCCTGCGCCGGTCCCGCCGGAGGTGGCCGCCAGGAAGCGGGAACTGCCGGCGCTCGACATGATCGCCGAGCAATTTCAGTTCAAGGACAAGGCGCTCGGCAGGCTCACCCTGCTTGCCGTGCCTGAGGAGCGTGACTGGCGCATCGAGAAGCTGCGTATCGAAAACCCCGAGAGCACGCTGGCGGTCGAAGGGGTATTGCAGAGCATGCCAGCGCAGTCGCCGCAGTCCCGCACGCAGGTCAACCTGCATCTGGAAGTCAACGATATCGGCAAGCTGCTCACGCGGCTCGGCTATCCCGAAGGCGTGCGGCGCGGCACGGCGAAACTGGAGGGGACCCTGACATGGGCGGGTGGTCCGCAGGATTTCAATTACCCTGGGCTTTCGGGCAGTCTGGTGCTCGATGCAGCCAGGGGCCAGTTCGTCAAGCTCGAGCCGGGCATCGGCAAGCTGCTGGGGATACTGAGCCTGCAGGCGCTGCCGCGTCGGATCTCGCTCGATTTCCGCGACATTTTCAGCGAGGGATTCGCGTTCGACCAGATCATCGGCGCGGTCAAGATCAACCGGGGCATCGCGACCACCGAGAATTTCCGCCTTCAGGGGCCGTCGGCACGCGTCTTCATGACCGGCGAGCTCGATCTTGCGCGGGAAACCCAGAAGCTGCACGTCAGGATCACTCCCAGCCTGAGCGACAGCGTTTCGATCGCCGGCGCGCTGATCGGCGGGCCGGTTGCGGGCGTCGCCGCGTTTCTCGCGCAGAAAATGTTGAAGGATCCTCTCGACCAGTTCGCTTCCTACGAGTATGGCGTGACTGGAACCTGGAGCGAGCCGCTGGTGTCGAAAGTCGAACGTCAGGTGCCGCCCGATGCGGACAAACCGCAATGAGACTAAGATTCGCAACAGGTCTGTGGCTGGTCCTCACCGCGCTCGGCGTGCGTGCTGCTGAGACGGTGGTGGTGGCGCCCGAGTTGTGGGATCGCCCGCGCAGCGGGCAAATCGTGCTCGAGCAGCCCGCGCTGAAGCAGGTGGTCAAGGCCTACCTCGGGCAGCCCGGCGTGCGTCTGATCGTTCATCATGCCGCGCGGCAGGAATCGCTGCTGCACGCGGAAGAATTGCGGGCGTGGCTCGTGGCGCTGGCGGTGGAAGCGGAGCGCATCGCGCTGCGCGCCAGTTTGCACGCCGGTGAACCGCTGAAGATCGAAGTCGTGACATCCCAATGAGCACCAGGTTGCGTTCCTCGTCTGGACGAGAGCGGCAGCAGCGTGACGCCGATGCCGCGCCCGGCGTGACGCGCATTGCCGCGGTCCAAATGGCGTCGGGCCCGAATATCGAAGGTAATCTCAACGAGGCGGCGCGCCTGATCGCGATGGCGGTCGAGCAGGGCGCGAAGCTCGTCGCGCTGCCCGAATACTTCGCGATCATGGGTTTGCGCGACCACGACAAGGTCGCGCTGCGCGAGAAAGAGGGCAAAGGCCCGATCCAGGAATTCCTGTCGGCGACCGCGAAGCGGCACAAGATCTGGCTGGCCGGCGGTTCGGTGCCGCTCGAATCGTCGGTTGCGAACAAGGTGCGCAACAGCTGCATGGTTTACGACGACAAGGGCAGGCTCGCCGCGCGCTACGACAAGATCCACCTGTTCGGTTTCGAGATGGGCTCGGAGCGCTATTCCGAGGAGCGTACCATCGAGCCGGGCAAGAACGTGGTGACGGTGGATACACCATTCGGCCGGCTCGGACTGTCGGTCTGCTACGATCTGCGCTTTCCGGAACTCTACCGCGCAATGAAGGATGTAGACATCATTCTCGTCCCCTCGGCGTTTACCGAGACTACCGGCAAGGCGCACTGGGAAACGCTGATCCGGGCGCGCGCGATCGAGAACCTTGCGTACGTGCTCGCGCCGGCGCAGGGCGGCTACCATGTGAACGGCCGCGAGACGCACGGCGATTCCATGATCGTCGATCCCTGGGGCGTGGTGCTCGATCGGCTGCCGCGCGGCTCCGGCGTCGTGGTTGCGGGCGTCAATCTCACGCACCTGAAACGCCTGCGGCTAAGCCTGCCGGCGCTCACGCACCGGACGATACACCGGTGCTGAACCGGCATACGGCGCCGCGGCTTGAAAACACAGGGCCGGCATCCAGATTATCGAGGTTTGCATAATTTGTTGGTCGATTATGCAAGGATCAATAAGAGCGGTGGGCGGTGAGCGGTGAGCGGTGAATGGTGAACATTGAACGGTGAATAGTGAATGGCAAATATGACTGAAACTCCCAAGTCCGAAACACTGATCGCGCAGCCCGAAGCGCTGTTCGCAACCGCCAATGCGACGCTGCTCGCTCCGTATGCGCTCGACAACCAGCAGTTGCAGACGGTATTCGGCCAGATCATGGCGCACCGCGTCGACTACGCGGATCTCTATTTCCAGTACAACCGCAGCGAGTCGTGGAGCCTGGAGGAAGGCATCGTCAAATCCGGCAGCTTCAACATCGACCAGGGCGTCGGCGTGCGTGCCGTCAGCGGCGAGAAGACCGCGTTTGCGTATTCGGACGACATCAGCCTGGAGGCGCTCCGATCGGCGGCGCAGGCGACGCGCGCGATCGCGCGCCAGGGCAGCAGCGGCGCGACGCGGGTGGCGAAGCGTGGCAACGGCCACAATCTCTATCTCCCGCAGGATCCGCTGGCCAGCCTCAAGGACAGCGACAAGGTTTCACTGCTCGAACGGCTTGAACGCCTGGCCCGCGGCCGCGACCCGCGGGTGACTCAGGTGATGGCCTGGCTCGGTGGCGAGTACGAAGTAATCCTTGTCGCGCGCAGCGACGGCGTGCTCGCGGCGGACGTGCGCCCGCTCACGCGGCTGTCGCTGCAGGTCATCGTGGAACACGACGGCCGGCGCGAACAGGGCAGTGCCGGCGGCGGCGGCCGCTTCGATTACGCCTATTTCACCGACGCGGTGCTGCAAGACTACGCCGCGAAGGCGGTCGATCAGGCGCTCATCAATCTCGAGGCGCGTCCCGCGCCGGCGGGCACGATGACGGTGGTGCTGGGGCCGGGCTGGCCCGGCGTGCTGCTGCACGAAGCGATCGGGCACGGGCTGGAAGGCGATTTCAACCGCAAGGGAACTTCGGCTTTCAGCGGCCGCATCGGGGAGCGCGTCGCCGTGCCCGGCGTCACCGTGGTTGACGACGGCACGATGGCGCGCCGCAGAGGGTCGCTCAACATCGACGACGAAGGCAACCCGACGCAATGCAACGTGCTGATCGAGAACGGCGTGCTGAAGAACTACATGCAGGACAGCCTCAACGCGCGGCTGATGAAGGTGCCGCTCACCGGCAACGGCCGGCGCGAGTCGTACGCCCATATCCCGATGCCGCGCATGACCAACACCTATATGCTGAACGGCGCCAGCGACCCGCAGGAAATCATTGCATCGGTCAAGAACGGCCTTTATGCGGTGAACTTCGGCGGCGGGCAGGTCGACATCACCAGCGGCAAGTTCGTGTTCTCGGCCTCCGAGGCTTACGTGATCGAGGACGGTAAGGTTACGTATCCGGTGAGAGGCGCCACATTGATCGGCAACGGCCCCGACGCGCTGACGCGCGTGGCGATGATCGGCAACGATATGGCGCTCGATCCCGGAGTCGGCACTTGCGGCAAGGAAGGCCAGAGCGTGCCGGTCGGCGTCGGCCAACCCACGCTGCGCATCGACGGACTCACGGTCGGCGGCACCGTCTAAGCTGTTCCCATCCGTGGGAGCGAGCTTGTTTGTGGGAGCCAGCTTGCTGGCGATTATCGCAGGCAAGCCTGCTCCCACACAGACTGCCGTGCTGGATGGGCTCGCGTGATGTCCAGGCCTGAATTGGAGTGACGCCCGCCGCGCCAAGGGGATAGAATTGTTTTGCGGGGCGCGGCGCTCGCACCCCGCTGGGCATCAGCCTCTATTGCTGCGAAACGAAGCCATGCAAGCACGCCACCGAAAAGCGATTCTGTTTACGGTCCTCGCGGGCGTCGTCACATTCGTTTTCTTGGATCCCGCACCCAACCGGAACGCGAAGTCCTCTGCCTCGCCCGCGTCACCGCAACGGCATGGTCGGGAGGATGGGGGCGCACCAGCACCCGCGGCGAAAGCCGCAGCAAAGGCTCTCGCGCCTGCGTTACCGGAGCGGCCGTCGTTGGGAGAGCCCGCGGGAGATCTGTTCGGATCACAATCCTGGCAACCTCCGACTCCCACGGTCGCTGCCTCGCCCGTCAAGCCGAGCGCGCCGCCCATGCCGTATCGATTCGCCGGCAAACTCATACAGAATGGACAGCTACAGGTTTTCCTGTCCAAGGGCGACACGCCCATTCCGATCAAGCAGGGCGAAGTCCTGGACGGTACCTACCGCGTCGAGTCGATCGCGGAAAGCGGCATCACGCTGGTATACCTGCCGCTCGGACACAAGGAACACATTCCCGCCGGCGGCACGCTTCCTGCAGCCACCGCAGCAGCGCCGCTTTTCGGCGCTACCCCGCCTGCGAGTGGACCCCAGCCAGGCCTCGGCGCCATTCCTACCGGAGCCGTTGTCGTGCCCACTCCCGCGATTCCCTTTGCCCCTCGTCGGAACGGTGCCGCATCGACAGTGACGGAACTGAAGGCGGAGAACAGACCGGCGCGGTCGCCGAGGTGAGTGTGGCGTCGTTGAGCCTGCCAAAAAGAAAAACCCGCCAAGGTTACTGGCGGGTTTGTGTCGCCGGGAAAACTTGTGGCTCGACCGACGCTTTACAAGGTGTTGCCCGCGCGGCGGCTGTGAATGACACAGCGCGCTCGCGGCAGTTGATGTCGCTACATCTTCCGGGTCCCCGAACGTGCAGATCCCGAATCGAAGCAAAGAGACAAACGCTTCGTCGCCGCCTTACGGAGCGACGGTGAAGGTCATGAGCTGGTACTCAAACAGGTATTCGGCTCCCTGCCAGCCGGCACCCCACGTCCCCGCGGTGCAATTCACATCGCTCGAAAGGACCAACCAAATCTTAGCTCCTGTGGGATAGTTATAATCGGTGGCGATCGGCAAGGAGGGAATTGTTGCTGAACCTTGGATATGGACATCCCCGTAACTGTCCGCAGTTCCGGAGCCGAAGCAGATCACGGCGTCGGGCGGCCAGCTTTCCGGCGGGGGATCGGAATAGTAAATGAGAGTGTAGCTCGTGTCCTGGTTCAGCCTGTGGCCATTGAAGTTGAAATTAAATGTCGTCCCCGTCGGGTTGTACAGCAGTTTTCCCCAGGCGCCCGGACTGACAATCGTCCAGTCGCTCTGGTTCTTTTCAAAAAGGTAAAGGTGAGCGATGTTCGATTTGCCACTAACGCCAGAGGGTCCAGCGGCGACAGCCAGTGGGGCAAGGAACAAGGACAGGACAAAGAGCGTAGCGAACCCGATAAACGTGGTCTTGTTTGGAAGTGTCATGATTTTCTCCTCAGAGTAAATGAATAACTGCTGTGTATCTTCCCCTGCAACTGCCGCCAGCCCCGATGCGGCGGCTGGCTTTGGTGCACACTCGTGTGGGGGGCAGTTCTTGACTTGACACTCCCACACGCTGCTTTCCTTCTTTCCGCCGTGAGAGGCAATACTCTAAATCCAAATAAAACGATTGCGAGTCGGGAATATGAGAGCAGCATCCCGCTCGTGCAGGCGTTCTGCAATAGAGCAAACCGGCTTATTTCGATAGGTCATTCAATCCGTCCCAGGTAGGCTGAACCTACTACTCGACAGGCTTGGCACGCGACACGCTGCTAACAGCAAAACCGCCTGCGGATTAAGGATGAATCTGATGATTACGGCCGTTCTTGCCCTCCAATTGGCGCGCGAGCAGGGTCGAAATGAGGTGTTCACTGCCTCCTTCTTCCGTTTTCGTGCAGGCGGTTTTGCATTAGGAGTTTGTCCGACTTAAGTCCGACAAACTCCTAGGCGCTTCAAGCTGGGACTCGGTGATTTTCACCGCCACTCCCACCCGGTTTTCGCGGGGCTCCAGGCGCACGATGCTGCCCCGGCACCTGAGCATCAATTTGCCGCCGGGGGTGTCCAGTTCCACCGCGAACCTGATCTCGTTGCCGAGCGCATAGGTGGCATCGGTTTCGAAGAACATGCCCGACGCACTGACGTCGCGCGTAACACCGGTCGCGGCGCCCAGGTCCACCGGCCACGCCGCGCTGACCCGTTCTTCAGCCCTTTGGTCCGCGCCTTCTTTCTTCATCGGCCGCATTTTCTCGCCTGACAGGAAGACTACGCGGGCGCGTGGCGTGGCGCATGGGCTGTTACTACTTTTTTTGGTGGGCTGAATGACCTATGCGCGGCTGCTACCGTTAACGCCGGTCCGACTTGCTTCCGTTATGGGTTCTGGGTTCGTCCTGGTCTGTTGGCCGCCCGTTCAACCCGTGTTTCCGGGCGTAGACATACAACTCGACGCGGTTGCCCACACCGAGTTTTTCGTAAATGGCATTCAGGTGGTTGCGCATGGTGTGCTCGCTGACATGGAGTTTCTCGGCAATCTCCCGCGCCGTCGCTCCGGGATTGGCCGCGGCGATGGCGACCGCCTCCCGTTCCTTGGCGGTAAGCAGCGAAATCTTCGGCAGCTCCGGATTGGCGGCTTGATCCGCGAGCTGGCGGGAGAGTTCCACGAAAACCCGGCCGGCAGCGGCATGGCTCAGCCACACTTCCCCCTCGTGGACTTTTCTGATCGCCTTCAGGATCGTTTCGGGCGCAGCCTCCTTTTCCACGACCCCTCGCGCGCCCTTGAGAATTGCCGCCTCGCGCAGGGTCTCTTCTCGCGTACCGATGAACACCAGTATTTTCGCCTGCGACGTGGCGGCGATTCTCGGGATCGCGTCGAGCCCGAGTTCGTCGTCGATGTGAGCGAGGAGAATCACGTCGGGTTGGGCCGTTTCAAGGCACGCCAGGGCTTCAGCCAGCGTGGTCACTGCGCCGACCACGTGCATCGAGGATTTCGCGCTTTCGACCAATCTCTCGAGCCCCCACAGGACGCTGCGGTAGCGATGCACGATCAAGACCCGGATGGGCGCTGAATTTTCAATAGGCATCGTTTCCCGTGAGGACGACCCATGCGGTCCTGGCGATGATGTGTGAGGGGTCAGTGTGTGATCTCGCTCGCCAGGGCGTATGTGGCATCCATCTCGAAAAACACGCCGGAGGCGCTGACATCGCGCGTGATGCCGGTCGCGTTTTCCAAATCCACCTGCAGTGAGGTGCTAACCCGTTCTTCTCGTCTTTGATCTTGATCACCCTTGGTCACCGCTCGGCCCCTTACTCGACATCGCAAAGGCTAGTCCATCCACTCCCTGCCACACTCGCATCAAGCATTATGCAAATATGGGCCAGACGAACCCATGCTACACGTCAGGTAACAAGCTGTCTGTCAGGAAAACCTTACGATTGGCTGGACTGCCACCAAAACGAGCAACCCAAACGAAACCTGGGGTTCACGCCGAACACGCAAACACTCAAGGCAGTTTGTTCACAAGGTTATCAACCGATCTTGTGAATAACCGGGCGCACATGGCGGATCGGTGAGCGTTCCGCAAAGGGCTCGCTCTGGACACGACGACGGGGGCGGTGTAGTTACGTTCTACAACATAAAGGAGAATTCATGACACAAATCAGACGCGTGGTCACCGCACCGTGACTTCGGTGCGCCCAGCCGCTTTGCTGCCTCGAACGATGTACTTTGAGCGTTGCATTGCCGACGAGCGAAGCGCTGGCTGCCGGTCGCTTTCCCCGAAAGCGGACGCTCATTGGTTGCCGGCGGGACCTTGCACCCATTACCGGGACATCGCCTTGCTACGGCGCACACCCTAGGCATTCCCGCTGACCCAGCCCTAGTGCCGTTGCCCGGGGCGCGAGAGGTGAATAGCCCACATCCGCAAAGTGACCGGAGACAACACCTTCCCGGCCTATGGGTGTAGACTGGCTGACGATCGGGATTGCATAGGGCTCCCCGCCCGACGATGTCGATGCTTGCGCCGCTTCGTTACGATCGGAGGAAGATCGGATGAGCAGGTACGACACGGCACTTGCAATCCTTGCACGCAACACCACGCCACGCATCTCCGGCGCGCCCAGGGCCGAGAGCGAACCGGGCGAGGGTGCAAGTTTCTATCTGAAGATACCCAGATGACCAGACCGCTTTGGCTTGACGTTGACTGTAGCAGGACGAGGCTGCGGGAGTTTTTCAAGAGCCACGGGCTGCGCCCGAGCGTAGTCCTGATTTGCGTGATCTCCGGCGCGATGCTATGGGCCGGTCTCGTCGCGGAGCTCAACTTTGAGCGCGAATACATCATCGAGAGCGAGCGTCAGGACAATGACAATCTTGCCCGGGTGTTCGAGGAACACGTCGCGAGGACCGTGCGCGCGGCCGAGATCACGCTGCGGGAAATCGCCTCGGAGTATCGGCGAGACGGCGGAAAGTTCGACCTCGTTCACTACGCGAAGGACGGCGGGATTTATCTTGATCCCTATAATATTCTGGGCATCAGCGACGAAAACGGCAACGCGGTGATGGCGAGCGTTCCTGTGTTCAAGCCGGCAAATTATCGCGACAACGATAACAACCAGTATCACGCCCGGCACGATACGCGCGAGCTCTTCATCGGCACGCCCCGGATTGGAACCAACACCGGCAAATGGACCGTCTATCTGTCGGTTCGCATCAACAAAGCGGACGGATCTTTTGGCGGCATCGCGATTCTGGGCATGGATCCCGCTTATTTTTCGAAGATCTATGCGGAACTTGACCTGGGCAAGGACGCGACCGTGACCTTGATCGGGCGCGACGGGGTCACTCGCGCGCGCAGTTCGGGCGCGGGCGTGACCGCCGGAGACAACATGGCCGGCACCCCTTTGTTCACCCGCTACCTGCCGGCCGCCGACCACGGCAATTTCATAGACGCAGGCTCGGCGGATAAAATCAAACGCATATCGAGCTACCGCGCCCTCAAGGACTACCCGCTGGTCGTTCTGGTCGGCACCTCGATGGCCGTCGCCTTGGCGGACTACGATAAGCGCCGATCCACCTTGCTGCAGGCAGCAAGCGGATTGACCGTAGTTATCCTGTGTCTCGGCCTGTTCGCCCTGTTCCAGATCGCGAGGTCGGAGCGGGAGAGCGGGCAGCGGCGCCGCGGCGAACGGCTGTTTCGCGCCCTGGCGGATGGGTCGCCGGTGGGAATCTTTCGCGCGGATGCGGCCGGCAAAAGCGTGTACGTGAATGCCCGCTGGTGCGAAATCGCCGGCACGCGCCCTGAGGCGGCGCTCGGCGATGGCTGGGCTTCCGCGCTCCATCCTGACGACCGGGAACGTGTTTTCGGGGAGTGGACGGCGGCGGCAAACAATCGCCAGCCGTTCCTGTCCGAGCATCGTATCCGGAGGCCGGATGGAAGTATCACATGGGTCGTTGCCCAGGCACGGGCCGAAACAGACCCGCAAGGCAAAGTTCTGGGCTACGTGGGCACGGCTACCGACATCACCGAGCGCAAGCGGACAGAGCAGGCGCTCATGGAAGGCGAGCGGCGCTACCGCGAGCTCTTCGAAATCAACCCACACCCGATGTACGTCCACGATTTAGAGACATTGCGCTTTCTCGCGGTGAACGAAGCAGCCGTCGCCCAATATGGCTATTCACACCAGGAATTTTTCGGGATGACCGTCAAGGACATTTGGCCGCCCGAGGACGTCGCCGTATCAATGGAGCGCTTGAAAAGTCTGCCGGCAGGCCTGGTAAGCGGCCGGTTTCGGCGACACCGGAAGAAAGATGGCACGTTCATCGAAGTCGAGATCACTTCGAACACACTCGAGTTTATGGGGCATCATACCCGGATCGTGCTCGCCATTGATGTGACCGAACGCCGCCGCGCCGAAGCTGCGCGCGACCAGCTTGCCACCATTGTCGAAAACGCGAACGACGCCATCTTCAGCCGCGCGCTCGACGGCATCATCACTTCGTGGAACGCCGGTGCGGAAAGAATGTTCGGCTATAGCGCCGCTGAGGCGATCGGCCGGCCGGCTGCCTTCAATCTGGCGCCAGGCCGGCAATCCAACCTCGCGCAAAACACGGAGATTATCCTGCGCGGCGAGGCAATTGCGCCGCTCGAATCCCAGCGCCTGACCAAGGACGGGCGGGTGATCGATGTCCTGACCACCCTTTCTCCCATCAGGGACAGCGCCGGTAACGTCGTCGCCGGATCCGCCATTCTTCACGACATCACCGCGCTTAAAGAGGCGGAGGCGGAACTCAAACGCAGGACCGAGATCGCGCAGCTTCTCGAATCTCTTGCCCGCACAGCGAACGAGGCAACAAACGCGGAAACCGCAATGCGCGACTGCCTCGCGCGCATATGCGAGTACGGCGGCTGGGTGATCGGCCGATTGGGAATCTACGGCGAGCAGAGCGACGAAACCGTGTTTCCCGAGCGCTCCTTCTGGTACTCGGTGGATACCTCCCGCTACGATGAGTTTATGCGTGCGTCGCTGGACTCGCGCTTCTACCACCCCAGCGGCCGGTTCATCAGCCGCCTGTTGCGCGAGAAACGACCGGTGTGGTTTTCCCCCGTCGATGGGCTGACCAGCACTGGCCGCATGGCGGTCGCCGCCCGGCAAGGATTGCACTGCGCGTTCGCCTTCCCGGTAGTGTTGCGTGACAAGGTTGTTGCGGTGCTCGAATTTTTCGCCGAGGAAGAGCGCCCCGCCGACACGCTGCTGATGGAGAACATCACCAACGTCAGTTCTCAGCTCGCGCGCCTGGTCGAGCGCGGCCGGGCCGAGGAGACGACCGCCCGGCTCGCCGCCATCGTCGAAAACGTCAATGACGCCATCGTCAGTTGCGCGCTTGACGGCACGGTGCTGTCCTGGAACCCGGGTGCGGAGCGCATGCTCGGCTACACCGCCGCGGAAATGGTCGGGCATAACCTCTCGGTCGTCGCGTCTAAGGAGGAGCTTGAACGCCATACCGCGCGCCTGCTGCGGGGCGACGTGTTGCCGCCATTCGAAGTCGTGCGCTCCACCAAGAATGGACGCCAAATTCACCTCCAGATCAGCCTTTCGCCGATCCGGGGTACCGCCGGGAACATAACGGCGATCGCCTCTATCCTCAGCGACACCACCGAGCGCAAGCGGGCGGAAGAACTGCAACGTGCGAGCGAGGTCCGGGTCCGCGAGTTGCTCCGGCGCCTGGTCGAGGCCCAGGAAGGGGAGCGGCGGCGATTTGCCGCCGATCTGCACGACGTGGTCGGTCAGAACCTGAGCGCTCTGGAGATCGAGCTCCAAAGGCTGCGCGGCGCGCCGCCGTCCGGGAACGGGCGGAACGCCGGGGCCACGCTGGACAATATGGCGCGGATTGTTCAGGACACGACGAACTCGGTGCGGGAGACCATAGCCGACCTGAGGCCCGCGCTGCTTGACGATTACGGCGTGTTCGTGGCTATCGAGGGCTACGCCAGCCGTATCGAGCGCCTGACCGGTTTGCATATATCGGTCCAGGGGAATGCACCCGAAAGCCGGCTGCCTCCCAGGATGGAACTCGCGTTGTTCCGCATGGTCCAGGAGGCCTTGATGAACGCGGTAAAGCACGCCGCCGCGTCGCGGGTAACGGTGGAGCTTTCCCGGGTCGGGGATGTTCTGCGTCTTTGCGTGGAGGACGACGGGAAGGGGATCGCTTGCTCGACGCCGGGTCTGCAGCGGGCCGGCGGATGGGGCATTGAGTTCATGAGTGAACGCGCTGAAGCCCTGGGTGGAACGCTGCGCGTCGAATCCCCTGGAGTCGGAACGCGGGTGATGGTGGAGATTCCTCTTGGAAATTCGAATCATCCTGGTTGACGACCACGCCATCCTTCGCGAGGGCGTGAAACACCTGCTCGAAACTCAGCCCGACATGCGGGTGGTCGGCAGTTTCGCGAGCGGCCGTTCGGCCGTCGAATTCGTGGCGCGCGAGCATGTTGACGTCGCGATCGTGGACATGGCCATGCCGGAACTCAACGGCATCGAAATCGTGCATCGGCTGCAGGACACCTCACCGGACACGCAGATCCTGATGCTGTCGATGCACTCGAATCCGGAGCACGTCTATCGCGCGCTGCGGGCGGGCGCGCAGGGATACGTCGTAAAAGGCGCACTGGGCAATGCGCTCTTTGATGCGGTGCGTGCCGTCCACGGGCGCCAACGCTACCTGAGCGAGGTGATCGACCGCAACGCGCTTGACCGCTATTTTCAGAAGCAACGCACGAGCGATCCGCTCGACTGGCTCAGCGTGCGCGAACGGGAAGTGCTGCAACTGACCGTCGAGGGCCGGACCATCGCCGAAACCGCACAGCGGCTTGGGATTTCTCCAAAGAGCGTTGAAACCTACCGCGGCCGGGTGACAGCGAAGCTCGGTATTGCCGACCTGCCCGCGCTGGTTAAATTCGCTATCCGCCACGGCATTACCTCGCTCGAATAGTATTCGTGAGCGTGGGGTCACGGAGCGTGCGGAGCGTGGGGTCAGGCCTTTACTTTATACGCATGCGGAGCGTGGGGTCACACGTGAGCGTGGGGTCAGGCCTTTACTTTATAGTCGATGGCCGGTATGCTGAAACATGGCCCGACCATTACGCTTGGAGTTTGCGGGCGCGCTCTACCACCTGACCGCCCGCGGCAATGCGCGGCAGAAGATCTTTCTCGATGAGGAGGATCGCCGCTGTTTTCTCGAGTTCCTCGGTAAGGAAGTCGAGCAGCAGGGCTGGCTGCTCTACGCCTACTGTCTGATGGACAACCACTATCATCTGTTGCTCGAGACCCCCGAGCCCAATCTGGTGGCGGGGATGCGGCGGCTGAATGGGGTGTACACCCAGGCATTCAACCGCCGCCATCGGCGAATCGGGCACCTGTTGCAGGGCCGCTACAAGGCGATCCTCGTGGATAAGGATGCCTATCTGTTGGAGCTTTGCCGCTATATCGTGCTTAATCCGGTGCGTGCCAAGGCGGTGAAGCAGCCGGCGCAGTGGCGTTGGTCCAGCTACGCAGCCACCGCGGGACGCGCGAGTGCGCCTCCGTGGCTTGCTCTCAAGGCGGTGCAGGTGCTATTTGCCAGCCGCGCGGCTTATGAGCGCTTTGTCGCACAGGGGCTGGGACAGGAATCCCCCTGGGTGCAGTTGCGAGGTCAGATTTATCTCGGCGGGGAAGAATTTCTCAAGCGGCTGGAAAGACGGTTGCCGGCGCGGCCGGTGAGGGGTGTGGCGCGCAGTCAGTTGCAGCCGACTCGACCCAATGCCCAAACGATCGAGGCGGCGGTAGCCAGGTGCTACGGCGTTCCGGTCGCCAACGTGCTGGAGCGCTCGAACGCGGATGCCTATAAGGCGGCGGTGTACTTGTTGCGGCGAGTGGCTAATCTGCCGCTGGCGCTGGTCGCCAAGCGTGCTGGAGTCTCGCCGCCACGGGTGTCGCAGATTCAGGCGGCGATCGAACGGGGCAAGCTGGATCAGCCGTTGAAGGATCTGCTTGAGAGCTATAAAGTAAAGGCCTGACCCCAAACCCTGGTAAAGGCCTGACCCCAAACCCTGGTAAAGGCCTGACCCCAAACCCCCGCTGAGGTCTTGCTGAGGTCTACGGTTTGACATATAGACATACGACGAGTATGCTTTGACATATGAGAACCACGGTTCGGCTGAACGAGTCGCTGCTCGAGCAAGCCAGGCGGGAGGCGGCGCGACGCGGCACGACACTCACGGCGTTGATCGAGCAAGGTCTGCGAATGGCGCTCGCCCGACGCCCCAGCGCGACAAAGCGCGCCCGGGTGAGATTGCCCGTGTGTGCTGCCGGGGGTGGTGTCGTTTGTGGAGTCGACCTGAACGACTCCGCGGCGCTGCTCGACCGCATGGATGGCCGTTCGTGATCCTTCCGGACGTCAATGTTCTCATTTACGCATTCCGCAACGATTCGCTCGACCATCCGCGTTATCGTGCCTGGCTGGAATCCGTTGTGAATTCTTCAGAGCCCTACGGCATATCGCCGCAGGTCTTGGCTGGCGTGGTCCGGATTGTTTCGCATCCACGAATTTTTGCCCGGCCAAGCCGGGTCTCGGAGGCATTTACGTTCGCTCGCACTCTCATGGAACAGCCGAACGCCACCATTGTGGTCCCTGGCGAGCGTCATTGGGACATCTTCGAGCAGCTCTGCAGTACGGCGGCCGCGACCGGCAATCTCGTTCAGGACGCGTGGTACGCGGCTCTTGCCATCGAGTCCGGCTGCGAGTGGATTACAACAGACCGCGACTACGCGCGTTTTCCGGACCTGCGTTGGCGGGTTCCATGATTGGAGCAGCCACGGGATTCTTGCCCTGCAAAGCGACCGCTACGTCGGCGTAAAACCGTCACCCTGTCTGACTTCTCGACGTAAGATCTCAGGGTCAAACTCGATTTTCCTGTAACGATCAAGCGGGTTGGTGCGTTAAGGCGTCCAGGAGGATGCCAATGGCCCGCCAGCCACGTTTCTTCGTCGGGAGCGAAGCGCCGCTGCACGTCATTCAGCGAGGAGCGTTCTGGCCGTCGCGGTGCGCCGGTTGGAAAGGGGCGGCCAACCAAGGCTGGGCAGGGAGAAAATCGAGTTCGACCCGGCTCAGGCGCAGCGCCACAAGGAACGTAGCCAGGCCGAGCGCACGAATGCGCGGCTCAAGGATGAATTCGGCGGCAGGCAGGTCTGGGTCAGAGGCTACGCCAAGGTGATGAGCCACCTTTACGTTCGGTTTCTTGGGGCTGACAGCGGATCCGTTGTTGCTGTTGCTCATGTAATCTGCCGCTGGCGCGGGTCGCCAAGCGTGCCGGAGTCTCGCCGCCACGGGTGTCGCAGATTCAGGCCGCGATCGAACGGGGCAAGCTGGATCAGCCGTTGAAGGATCTGCTTGAGATGTATAAAGTAAAGGCCTGACCCCATGACCATGACCCCATGACCATGACCCCATGACCACAAGGCCTGACCCCATGACCATTCGCGCTGTGACTTTGGGCGCTGGCAAGGCCGTGTAGGCGTGTAAAAATATGCCGGGCGTCGGCATGACGTTCCGCGACGGAGTCAATTATCAGGCTTGACAGATGTTGGTAATTCTGCCAACATTAAAAGGATAGGGCGAAAGATAAAAATGAGGGTGACACGGCCGGTATCCTGGCTCACTGCGGCGCGAAAGGCTTTCGAGGATTTTCCTGAAGGCGCGCGCGAGATCGTTCTCGACGCATTGAGCGTTGCCGCCGAGGGCGGCAAGGCGGGAATAGCCAAGCCGATGAAAGGTCTTGGGTCGGGAGTGTTTGAAGTCGCGCTGCCCTTTCGGGGCAATGCGTTCCGGGTGGTCTACGCTGTGCAGATCGGCGAAGACCTCTGGGTGATCCATGCGTTCCAGAAAAAATCGACGCATGGCATCAAGACGCCGAAGCATGAGATTGATCTGGTCAAGGACCGCTTGAAACGATTGAAGGAGATGTTGCGATGAAAAAGGAACAGCTAGAGCTTATTCGCGGAAGCGGGAACATCTATCGCGACTTCGACATGGCGGATGCTGACGTTCGCCAGTTGAAGGCGATTCTCGCCGCCGAAATCATCAAAAAGCTCGATCGGGATGGAGTGAGCGTGAGAAAGGCGCAGAGCCTCACGGGGATTGATGCCGGAGACTTCTCGCGCGTCCGCAACGCAGATTTCCGGCGCATCAGCGTCGAGCGTCTTATGACGATGATTAACGGGCTTGGGTCACGGGTCGAGGTGAAAGTCAAAGTGCGGCGCGGTGCGACGGTCGAACACGCGGCGACGGTGTAAAGGAAAACGCAGCGCGCGTCGGACCGATAGATGAAACTCATTAAGAACACAGGCAACGACCGCGTAATCGACGAGCTGCGCCAGACACTTGCGCCGCCGTCGTCGCTCGACCTTGACCTCCCCCACCTCAATCCTCCCCCGCAAGGGGGGAGGAAGCATCAACGAACTAACGTGAAGGTGGTTTAAACGGCGGCGTAGCGACGGGAGGAGAGACGGCTCCCGGTTGAGTGGTGGACGCACCGGGCGCGGGCGCTGCGGCAGGCCCGTACACAAACGTCCACTCCGAGTACTTGGCTTTCCCGACAAAATCCAGGTTAAGCCGGTCAAAATTGGCGCGCTTCAGTGGTGCTTCCTCTGACAGGCTGTGGACCCCGGCGATTCCGCCGTCCGGCCCTTTCACCAATCCCCATTCGCTTTTCCCGGTGATCGGGTCGGGGTAGATCTGCCGCAAGTAGCGCTCGGTGACGGGTTTGCGCGGATCTTTCAGCAGGTCGGCGAGCGCGCGCGGAAATTGCCGCGGCCCGTTCAGGTAGTAGCGCTCGATCGCTTTGCGGTACTGGTTGCCGACGTACAAGAGTTCGGCTTCTTTCTCGCGCAGAGTAGTGGTGTGCCAGACTTCTCCGGTAAGGGCGAGTCCGCCGGCGAGGATGGCGACGATGAACAGCACTGTGAGATAGGTGAACCCCGCGCCGCTCCCGTGCCGGGGCCTCGATCGCGCCGGAGGGGGTATCACGGTCACCACTCCCCGTAAGCCGAGCCGTCCAGGGCCTCGCCCTGCGCGCCGCTCTTGACGTCGTAGACCCCGCCTTTCTGCGGATCATCCGGCGGCACGACCACCCAGGTGGCGGCGCTTTCGGTGATCGGGTCCATCGGCACTTTGCGCAGGTACTTGTCCGTGGCGAGGGCGTCGAGGGATTCGGGGTACTTGCCCTTGTCGCCGTAGTATTTGCCGATCGCGTCGCGAACCTGGTTGAGGTTCTCTTTGAGGACGACCTCCTTCGCTTTGTCCACGCTGGAGAAGTAGCGCGGCACGGCGAGCGTCAGCAGTATGGCGATGATCGCGAACACCGCGAG
>MERI01000227.1 GCA_001772005.1 Betaproteobacteria bacterium RIFCSPLOWO2_12_FULL_62_58
CGCCTGATTCTTCTGCTTGCCGGTTTCACTTACGCTCTCTTCGGCGCAGGCGGCATTGCCGCAGCCCAAAGCCTTTCGACGCAATCCAGCGGCGCCGCCGGAGTCACGGTCAAAGCGACGCCGCGCGCGTTGACCGGCGGCGCCTGGGAATTCGAGATCGTGTTCGACACCCATACGCAGGAGCTGAACGATGATCTCGTGAAGACGGCGTCCCTCCTCGCGGACGGCAAGCCGCTCGCTCCTGCCGGTTGGCAGGGCGACCCGCCGGGTGGCCATCATCGCAAAGGCGTGCTCAAGTTCGGCGCGACCGATCCGGGGCCGCAGGCGATCGAGCTGCAGATACAGCGCCCCGGCGAATCCGCGCCGCGAGCTTTCCGCTGGCAGCTTAAGTAAGACGCTGTCGGTCGACGCAGAACCTCATCTTCAAGGAGATCGTTCATGTATGGATTCAGCACCAAACTCAGCGTGCCGTTCGATGCTGCCGTCGAGAAGGTTACGGCGGCATTAAAAACCGAAGGGTTTGGCGTGCTGACGGACATCGACGTCAAGGCGACGATGAAGGCAAAGCTCAATGTGGAGCGGCGGCCGTACCGCATTCTCGGCGCATGCAATCCCCCGCTCGCTCATCGCGCGATCGAGGCCGACCCCGATATCGGTTTGCTGCTGCCGTGCAACGTGGTCGTTCGAGAAGAAGATGACGGGACGGTGACTGTCGCCTTCATGGACCCCGAAGCGGTGTTGCAACTGGTCGATAAACCCGAAGTGCACGCGCTGGGAAAAGAAGTACGGGCGCGCTTGCAAAGGGTTTGCGACAACCTCAAAGCGCAAGGCTGAGAAAAAGGAGATGCGCCATGGATGCGGAAGCACTGAAAACCCTCGGCAGCCTGCTGTTATGGGGCGGGTTGTTTTTTCTTATGATGCGCTACGGCTGCGGCTCGCACATCATGGGCGGACACGGCCATGAAGGTCACGGCGGTCACGGCAACCCCGGACCCGCTACCGGTAACGAGAACAAAGATCCGGTGTGCGGGATGACAGTCGATCCGCAGAATGCGGCCGCGGCCTCCGTGCATGGAGGGCGCACCTATTACTTCTGCTCAACGTCCTGCCGTGACGAGTTCGAGAGGGCGCCGGAGAAATATGCCGGTGCTTCCGCACAAGGCGTGCAAGAACAATCAGGACATCAGCACGGAGGACATCACCATGGGTAGGCTGTACTGGCGCGACGTCGGGCTGGCCATGGGCTTTTTCCTCGCCATCACCTACGTGATTTGCGTGGGTTACGACCTCGCGTTTGACCAGCGCATGTATGAAGCGTGGCTCAAACTGTTGCCCGGTTTCACCTGGCTCACCTGGCAAAGCTTTCTGCTGGGCCTCTTGGAGTCGTTTCTGTACGGCATCTATTTCGGCCTGGTATTTGTGCCGCTTTACAACTTTTTCCACGGCAAGTGACAGGAGCGCGAAATTGGACCATGGTCAACATTCCGGATAACACAAGCCGTGAACACGCGTGCCGTCATTGCGGCGCGTCGCTCGCCGGCGCGCCCCACGTCCGGGAGCGCGATGGCTATTGCTGCGAGGGTTGTTTTCTCGCCGCGCACCAAAAACGCGCGCTGCCAGCGGGCATCGATGAAACCCAGTTTGCGCTGGCGGAAGCGCTGGTCTGCGCGCTCGATGCGCGGGAACACGAAACCGGGCTGCACTCCAAGCGCGTTGCCTGCCACACGCTCGTTCTGGCACGGCATTTCACGACTGATCCTCGCCAATTGCAGCAGGTGTACTGGGGCGCGCTGCTGCACGACATCGGCAAGATCGGCATTCCCGATTCGATCCTGCTGAAGCAGGATCGTCTGACTGAAGCCGAATGGCAAATCATGCGAACGCATCCTCAGATCGGGTACCGCATCCTCTCTAGGCCCCCCCCCATGATCGAAGCGGCCGAAATCGTGCTCAACCACGAGGAGCGCTTTGACGGCAGCGGCTATCCGCGCGGGTTGAAGGGCGAGGAGATCCCGCTGTGGGCGCGGCTGTTCGCCATAATCGACACGCTTGATGCCGTTACCTCTGACCGGCCTTATCGCAAGGGGCTTTCATTCGACGCCGCGCGCGCCGAGATCCTTGCCCGCTCCGGAACACAGTTTGACCCGGCAGCGGTGCAAGTCTTTGTTGCCGAAGAAACAACTCTGCGCGAAATGGTGGAACTCAAATGCGACACAGCGGCCGTTCCAGTTGCACTTCCGGCCTGATTCGGCGCGCCGGCACTTCTTGGAGGAACGATCATGGAAAAGACAACCCAACCAGCCGAACCGGAGAAGGTGAAATGTGAGGTATGCCTGAAGGAGATTCTAAGATCCGAGGCTAAGAGCGCGGAAGCGGTCGAGTACGTTGCGTACTTCTGCGGGCTCGACTGTTACAAGCAATGGAAGGCCAATTCGCAGGCTGCGCAATCGCCGCACCCAAACAAGAGCGCATCGTGACATGAGCTATATCTCGACACCTGGGAACTTCGCCTATCCGTGGTACATGAGGCTGCTGTTCTGGTGGCAGCGCCGGCGCTACGGTCGCGAACTCGAGCCGGTACGCCTCTGGGGCCGGATTCCGCGAGCGTTTCTCGCCATGAGCGCGATGTATCGCGCGATCGACCGCAAGACTTCGCCCATCGAACCGGCGCTGCGCTCGCTGGTGCAGGTGCGCGTGTCGCAGATCAACTGGTGCGCGTTCTGCATCGACCTCAATTCGGCCCTCGGCGCGGGGCGCGGCGTCAGCGACGAGAAACTTCGCGCGCTGCCTTATTTCGCTGATTCGAACCTATTCAGCGAGCCGGAGAAAGCGGCCCTGACTTACGCTGAAGCGATGACGGACAGCGCCAAGCGCAGCGACCCTGCGCTGATCGCCCGATTGCAACCGCACTTCAGCGATGACGCGATCGTCGCGCTTACTGCGTTGATCGCCTACCAGAACATGTCCAGCAAATTCAACGCCGCGCTCGGCGTTGCGGCGCAAGGGTTTTGCGCGGCCACTAACCGATAACGAGACTCCGATATGGCCACCGATCCTGTCTGCGGCATGACCGTTGATCCGAATGCCGCTGCCGGCAGTGCGGCGCACGCCGGCATCACCTATTATTTTTGCAGCACGCACTGCCTTGGCAAATTCCGCACCGACCCCGGCCGCTACGTGACAGTGGCTGCCCCGCCGCCCCCAACTCCCAGCGCGCAGGACGTGATGTATACCTGCCCGATGCACTCGGAGGTGCGGCAGCAGGGCCCGGGGGCCTGCCCGAAGTGCGGCATGGCGCTGGAGCCTGAGACCGCTGCCGCCGCACCCACCCGCACCGAATATGTCTGCCCGATGCATCCGGAGATCGTGCGCAACGAACCGGGCGATTGCCCGATCTGCGGCATGGCGCTGGAGCCGCGGGTTACCGGCGGGGAGGAAGAGAACGCCGAACTCGTCGACATGACCCGCCGCTTCTGGATAAGCACCGCGCTCGCCGCGCCGGTGTTCGTGATGGCCACGGTGGCCGATCTTTGGCCCGATTTGGCCAGCCGGTTCATTTCCGCCCGCGTGCTGCAGTGGGTCGAGTTCCTGCTCGCCACGCCTGCCGTGTTGTGGGCAGGCTGGCCCTTGTTTGTGCGCGGCTGGCGGTCGGTCGTCAATCGCCATCTCAACATGTTCACCCTGATCGCACTGGGCGTCGGAGTGGCCTGGGTCTACAGCGTGGCCGGAACGTTTTTTCCGGGACTCTTTCCCGAAACGGTGCGGACGGAGGGCGGCATCGTCGCGGTCTATTTCGAAGCCGCCGCCGTGATCACCGCGCTGGTGCTGCTGGGACAAGTGCTCGAATTGCGCGCGCGCAGCCGCACCAGCGCCGCCATCAAGATGCTGCTTGGACTCGCCCCGAAGACCGCGCGCATCGTGCGCGCCGATGGCCGCGAAGAGGACATTCCACTCGATCAAGTCAAACCGGGCGACAAATTGCGCGTGCGGCCCGGTGAAAAGGTCCCCGTGGACGGCGCAGTCGTGGGGGGATCGAGCGCCGTCGACGAATCCATGGTCACCGGCGAGTCGATCCCGGTGGAAAAACATCAGGGAGACCGGCTGATCGGCGCCACCGTGAACGGCACGGGCGGCCTTCTGATGCGGGCCGAGCGTGTCGGTACCGATACCCTGCTCGCCCAGATTGTACGCATGGTGAGCGAGGCCCAGCGCAGCCGCGCGCCGATCCAGCGCCTCGTTGATGTGATTTCCGGTTATTTTGTACCGGCGGTCGTCGCAATCGCCGTGGCGACCTTCATCGTGTGGAGCATCTGGGGACCGGAACCCCGTCTTGCCCACGCCATCATCAACGCGGTCGCAGTTCTCATCATCGCCTGCCCGTGCGCACTGGGGCTTGCCACGCCGATGTCGATCATGGTGGGCACCGGACGGGGCGCCGCGGCGGGCGTGCTGATCAAGAATGCGGAAGCGCTCGAGATCATGGAGAAGGTCAACACGCTGGTCTGCGACAAGACGGGCACACTGACTGTCGGCAAACCGCGCCTGACCGGCGTGGCAGCCGCGAATGACTTCCGCGAGGATGACATTCTGCAACTCGGCGCCAGTCTGGAGCGCGCCAGCGAGCATCCGCTTGCCGCCGCGATTATCGGCGGCGCGGAAGAGCGGAAGCTCGCGCTGCTTCCAGTCGCAAACTTTCAATCGGTGACCGGCAAGGGTGTGCGCGGTGAGGTCAATGGCAAAGCGGTGGCAATCGGCAACCGGAAGCTGCTGGAGACGCTCAACGTTGATCCCGGCGCGCTCGACGAGCAAGCCACGGCGCTGCGCGTAGAAGGCCAAACGGTAATGTTCGTGACGATTGAGAACAAGGCGGCCGGCCTGATTGCAGTGGCTGACCCTATCAAGGATTCCACTCCCGAAGCGATCCGCGCGCTGCATGAGGAAGGCCTGCAGGTAGTGATGCTCACCGGTGACAACCGCGTCACCGCCGACGCCGTGGCGCACAAGCTCGGGATCGACCGCGTTACCGCGGAAGTATTGCCCGAACAGAAGGTCGAAGTCGTGAAACAGTTGCAGGCGGAAGGCCGCTTCGTCGCAATGGCGGGCGACGGCATCAACGACGCCCCCGCTCTGGCGCAGGCCCAGGTCGGCATCGCAATGGGCACCGGCACCGACGTCGCGATGGAAAGCGCGGGAGTGACACTGGTGAAAGGCGATCTGCGCGGCATCGTGCGCGCGCGCCGCCTGAGCCGCGCCACGATGCGCAATATCCGCGAGAACCTGTTCTTTGCATTCGTCTACAACGCACTCGGGATCCCCGTGGCGGCCGGGGTGCTGTATCCGATCTTCGGGCTGCTGCTCTCCCCCATTATCGCCGCCGCCGCGATGAGCTTCAGCTCGGTTTCGGTGGTGACCAACGCGCTGCGGCTCAACCGGGTGAGGCTATGACGCACTCGTACACGAGCCCGCCGAATGTGAATCACGCGCGATGCGGCCCGGTCGGGGAGCGTAAGGCGACGCCCGGCCGCGACGTGAAGGAATTTACGACCAGGCGCACTACAGAAGGGGGGGTCGTAAACGAAGGACGCAAGCTGAAAGGGGAAATACCCAGGAGGATACCATGGACATCAACCTGATCGTTGCCATCATCCGACGTGACAAGCTGGAGGAAGTGGAAAAGAAGCTTCAGGACATCGGTGTCGAGCGCATTACCGTTTCAAAGGTCAAAGGGTATGGCGAGTATCACGACTTCTTCGCGCGGAATTGGATGGTCGAGGAGGTCAGAGTTGAAATCTTTACCAGGAAAGACGAGGTGGAAACGATAACAGCGGCGATCATGGATGCCGCTCATACCGGCTTGCCCGGCGATGGGGTCGTCGCTGTTGTGCCGATAGAAAAGTTTTTTTTGATCCGCACCCGATCCGTGGCCACACCCCAGGAATTCTGGCCGCGAAGCCGTTCGTAACAGGCAGTTTTCCTAACTCAACACGGAAGATGGAACCAATTGCGAATTCAAGACTTTCAAATCAGCATCGAGAAAGGGAAATCATGAAACCGTCAACTGTCATGAACGCGATTTTCTATGGATTGATCACGTTTGCGGTGGTCGTGGTTCTGTTCGGGATTTTCAGATCTAAAGAAAACATTACGAGGCCAGGACCCGAAACCGTGAGGCAGGTCGCCGCGGCCAGTCCGCTCGTGTCACCCGAACCGTTTTTCAATTTTGGCAATGTCTCAATGGCCGCGGGAAAAGTCTCGTACCGGTTCAGGATCAGGAATACCGGCGAGTCTGCAATAACCATCACCAAGATCTACACCTCCTGTATGTGCACAGTTGCGACTTTGATAACACTGGCGGGGACAAAAGGGCCTTTCGGGATGCCCGGGCATGGAGCTAATCCAGGCATTTTTGAGAGTATTGCGCCGGGAGGGGCTGCCCAGGTGGAAGTAGTGTTTGACCCGGCCGCCCACGGACCCGCTGGAATCGGTCCGACCGACCGGATAGTGACGATAAGAACCAACGAAACCCCGCCATTGGAGCTTCGATTCGCCGCCATGGTGAAGCCGTAGGCCGCCATGAACAAGACGCTCGCGGCGCTCGCAGGGATCGGCGTGTTACTTGTCGGGTCCGTTTTGTTGTTTCAATCGGGGAATGTCGGGACGACGGCGCTCTGGCACCTGTCAAACGAGGGCAAGTGGCTGCTGCCGCTGGTCATCGTGTCGTCGCTCATCGACAGCATCAACCCCTGCGCTTTCTCGATCCTGATCCTTACGATTGCATTCCTCTTTAGTCTTGGCAAATTGAGGTCGAGCATCCTGGAAATCGGGAGTTCCTACATTCTCGGCATCTTCCTCGTCTACATGCTGATCGGTCTGGGAATACTCCAGGTGCTGCACCTCTTCGACACACCGCATTTCATGGCGAAGGTCGGGGCATCCCTCCTGATTGCGCTCGGGCTGATCAATCTGGGCAACCACTTCTTCCCGGCATTTCCAGTCAAACTGAAGATCCCTCATGCCGCGCACAACAAAATAGCGGGATTGATGGAAAAAGCGTCTTTGCCGTCGGCCTTCGGGCTGGGCGGATTGGTGGGGCTTTGCGAGTTTCCGTGCACCGGGGGACCCTACCTCATGGTGCTGGGCCTGCTTCACGATCAGACGACGTTTGGGGCGGGTCTCGGTTACCTCGTGTTGTATAACGTGATCTTCGTTCTGCCGCTCGCGATCATTCTGCTTATTGCAAGCGATAAGACGCTCATCGAAAAGGTGGAGGGGTGGAAGAAGCAAAGCGCGAAAAACATGCGGCTTTGGGGCGGCGGCGTCGCCATGGTCGCACTCGGTCTCATTATCTTTGCTGTGTGAGCTGCCATGACTACTCAAATACAGAACTTCGAGGCGTTGCTCAGGAAAGTCGAGCTATTAAAGCAATCGGGAACTATCGATCTTTCCGCCGAGGAAGACCTGAGCATTGCGATCATGAACCTTATCAGTCTTGAGGAGCATTTTTTCTTTACCGGCATGAAGACGGATGATTCCGGATACTTCGACCTCTTGAATGAGGTGCGGTCGATACGGAAAGAACTGTTGGCAAGACTGATTGACAGGCACGAAGGGGAAACCTGGTGCATCACGAAGCATCTGCTCGCGACAACCATGCGGCTCATTGAGGTCGGCACAAAACTTCACTCTGACGGGAAAAAGCATGAAGCAGAGGAAACGTTTGCTCATGCCTACAAGACCTATTCCCTGTTCTGGGCTTTGCGCCTCAAGCTGATCGATGTGGCCGGATTCAAGCAAATAGCGGCGAGCGAAAAACCGTGGACGCTTGAGGATATTGTCAAGAAGCTCGTCGATTGCTGCGCCGAATGACGAAATAACGAGAAGCTACGATTATGTCCCACGATAACAATGGTGAAGTGACGTCCGCACGGGCGAATATGAAGGGCACGAAACAACGACAAGGACCGTCGGCCGGTGGCGCGGCGGCCGTCTTCGCGTCGGGAATAGCGACCGTCGTTTTCGCCATCATGCCTCTGCTTACGTTCGCCGCCGTCCCGCCAAGCCGCAGCGCGGCTCAGGACAACCCGCGTTTCGCGAGCCTGCAGATCGAGATCTGGCCGGAATTCGACCGCCGCGGCGCGGCGCTCGTGATCCTCAAGGGCGAGTTCGCTGCGGAACTTGCCCTGCCCGCCGCCGCGTCGCTTCGCATCCCCGCCTCCTCCGGCGGCCCGGCGGCGGTGGCGTTCGCCACTGCGGCGCACGCCGAACTCTTCAATCTGGCGTACGATCGGACGGATGCCGACGACTTCATCACGCTGCGGATCAAAGCCCCGCAGCGATTCCTTCATGTCGAGTTCTACGACCCGCTCGTGACACGTACACCCGACCGCAGCTACACCTACGTTTGGGCGAGTGACCTGGCGGTGGACCGGCTGAGCGTGCGCCTCCAGGAGCCGGCGGCGGCGAGTAACCTCTCGGTGCTGCCGAATCTTGGCGCCGGGGTCCCCGGCCCCGATGCGCTGCTCTACCGCACGGCCGAGCTGGGCGCCCGCGAGGCGGGAAAGGAACTGCCCATCGAGATCCGCTACACGAAGACGGACGAGCGGACATCTTCAGACATACTGGGGCTCAAAGTCCCGGATTCCGCACCCACCGTGACCAGCGGTACCAGTGCGGCGCTCCCCGACTGGCTTCTGGTTCTCGCTATTTTTGCGGGTGTGGTCGGCGTAGCAGGCGTAGCGGGCTCACTATGGTGGCGCCGGCGCGGGAAAGCGTCCGGGGCTCAACCGGGCGGCGGGAACTTCTGCGCGCAATGCGGCAGCCGGCTCACCTCAAGCGCCCGCTTCTGCCCGCAGTGCGGCGCGGCCGTCCGCAACAAGTAGGAGATGCACGTGATCAATTATGGCAATAACCGAAACAGTGAGTGACAACGGTTACGTCAGCGACACCAAGCGGGGGCAGAGCGTCACACGCTTGGGGCGATTCGTGCCTTTGCTGCTGTTTCTTGGCCTGGCCGTGCTGTTCGGGGTTGGGCTCACGTTGAACCCGCGGGAAATTCCGTCGCCGCTCATCGGCAAGCCGGTGCCAACATTCAGCCTGCCCCCGGTGAAGGGGCGTACGCTGGGACTTTCCAGCGCCGACTTGAAGGGCGAGGTATCGCTGGTCAACGTTTTCGCGTCCTGGTGCGCGGCCTGCCGCGCGGAGCATCCGCTGCTGATGGACCTCAAGGAGAGAGGCGTTGTCCCGATCCATGGGCTCAATTACAAGGACAAACCGGAGGACGCCGAAAGATGGCTGAATGAATTGGGCGATTCCTATACGCGGACCGGGGCGGACATTGACGGCCGGGTCGGGATCGATTGGGGCGTATACGGCGTCCCGGAAACCTTTGTCATCGACCGTGACGGCCGCATCGCCTACAAGCACATTGGACAATTGACGCCACAGGCGCTGCGGGACAAGATCATCCCGCTGATAAACGAGTTGCGCAAATGAGCCGGAAGGGTTGCCGGCTTCGACTTTAACGCGGAGGTCCCGATATGACAAACGGATTCAGGTGGCGTGCGCTGGTTTTGTTGGCCGCGCCCATGCTCGCAACCGCGGCGCATGCTTCGGAAAAGGAGCGACCGCTCGAGGAGGTGGCGGCGAAAGTCCTGCCTGCCGGCGGCCACCAGAGCAGGGTGGTGCTCGGCGACAGCATCGTCAAGCTCGTGAAAGAAGGTGTGCTTGAACCGCCAAAACTCGAAGCCGTTTACGCGCGGCGCGGAGGGATCCCGGCGGAGCTGAAAGACGTCATGCGCAAGCCTTCGCACCACCCGATCCTGCTTACCAGAGAAAACGCAAGCGTCTACGTAACTCTGCTGTGGTCGCTGGGGCTCGCGAACCGGATGGCCGCGAACAGCGACAGCCCGCTTAATGGCCCACAGGGTTTCCGCTTCGCTTCCACGGGAGGATGGAACCTGGGCAGGGAAACAAGCGGAGCTGTTTATTTCAACAAGTTTCCCATTGTCAGGCTGGCCGCGCAACAGGAGGCGCTCGTGATCAGGGTTGCCCGCAACACCTTTCGCCCGTGTTGCGACAACTCCACGTTTTTTCAGGACTGCAACCACGGCTCGGCCCTGCTTGGGCTGCTGGCGCTTGGGGCAGCGCAAGGGCTGAGCGAAGACGAGCTGTACCGCGAGGCCCTCGCCTTCAACGCCTTCTGGTTTCCCCACAATTACGCCCACACCGCGCTTTACTTCAACGCGGTGAGAAGCGCGGAATGGCAGGACATCGATCCCCGGGAAGTGATGAGCGCGAATTTTTCCAGCGCAAGCGGCTGGCGCGCGAATGTCGCCAGAGAGTTGGCCCGGCGCGGTCTCGTGCCACATGAAGGCGGTGCCGACTGCGATGTTTGACCTTTTCGGTCTCGGCGTATTGACCGCTTTCGCGGCAGGGATCATTTCCTTTCTCTCGCCCTGCGTTCTCCCGCTGGTGCCCGGCTACGTCTCGTATATCGCCGGCGAGAGTCTCGAGCATCGGCGGCACCTGAGCGTGTATCAGCGCCTTTCGGCCTTCTCGCTGAGCGCATTATTCGTGAGCGGCTTCTCGGCGGTGTTCCTCGCTTTCGGCGCGAGCGCGAGCGCGCTTGGGCAGCTCCTGATCAAATACCGCTACGAGGCCAATCTCGTCTCCGGCGCGATCGTCATCGGCTTCGGGCTGCTGATGCTCGGCATGCTGCGCTGGGTGCCATGGCTGCACCGGGACATACGGTTTCACCCACGTCTCCTCGGCGGCCATCCCGCGTCCGCGTTCGTACTCGGGCTGGCGTTCGGCTTTGGCTGGACCCCGTGCATCGGACCGGTGCTCGGTGCGATCCTCACCATCAGCGCTGCGGGCACCACCGCGAACAGCGTCGGGCTGCTCGGCGCTTACGCGCTCGGACTTGGCGTGCCGTTCCTGGTGTCGGCGCTGTTTCTCGACCGCGCGGCGCGGCTGGTGCGCGAAGCGCGTCGGCTGGGGCAACTGCTGCAGTTCGTAGGCGGGCTGCTGCTCGTCGCGCTCGGCATTGCCATGATCACCGACCGGCTGAGCACGTTCTCGTTCTGGCTGATCGAGACTTTCCCGGTGTTCCGTGCGATGGGATGAGGCACGTCACGGCGGGAAACGGAGACGAACGTGAGTGAATCCGAGTGGACCTACGCCCTGTGGCTTGCCATCAGTGAACCCGAATCGGCTTACGGCCAGTGGGCGTTGGTCATCATCAATTCCGCTGTCTTCGTCATCTTCGCATTCAGCTTCGCCACGCCGCGAACGAAGCGGGACTGGCGCTCGTTCGGCGCGTTCTCCGCGTTTCTCGTTGCCTTGTTCACCGAAATGTACGGCTTCCCGCTGACGATCTACCTCCTGTCGGGATGGCTCGGAAGCCGCTATCCGGAGATCGACTTCCTTGCGCACGACGCCGGGCATCTCCTGGAAATGTTGTTCGGCTGGCAAGCGAACCCCCATCTTGGCCCGTTCCACGTCGCCTCCTACGTGCTGATCGCCGGCGGGTTCATACTGCTCGCCAGGTCCTGGGGCATCCTCTACGAGGCGCAGCGGCGCCGCGAGCTTGCGATGAGCGGGCCCTATGCGCACGTCCGCCACCCGCAGTATGTCGGATTTGTGGTGATTATGCTGGGCTTCCTCCTCCAATGGCCCACCCTGCTCACGGCGGTCATGTTCCCCATCCTCACCTGGATGTACGTGCGTCTCGCGCGCAGAGAAGAGCAGGAGGCGCGCGCCGAGCTCGGCGCCGAGTACGCCCGCTATGCAGAGCGCACGCCGGCGTTCTTTCCGCGGCTGGGCGGGTTGTTCACGCGGAACTACGGCGCATGACACGGCCATGTGCCATCTGATCCTCGCCCTGCCGCTGCTCGCGCTCCCGGTTTTGTGGCTGCTGCCCCTTGGGGCGGCGATACCGCTTTATGGCGTGACCTTGGCCCTAACGGTGGGACTCCTCGTGCTCGCGGTGACAGCGATGCGCAAACCGGTCTGCACTGGCGCTGAGGCTCTGCTGCACGCCGTCGGCACCGTGCGGGCGATCGAGAGCCGACTGGTTCGCGTGTGGGTGGGTAGCGAGCTGTGGTCGGCCGAGGCCGGCGCCGAGGGCGTGGCCGTCGGCGATGCTGTTGAAGTAATCGGGATTGAGGGACTCACGCTGCGGGTGCGCAAGCTGGAAAAGGCGGACGCCGCGTCGCGCCAAGCCGTCGCGGCGCACTGTCCGTTTCACTCGAAAGGAGAAAGCTGATGATGTGGGGTGACTATGGCTGGGGATGGGGTATGGGATTCGGGATGATCAGCGTGGTGCTGTTCTGGGTGCTGGTCATTCTCGGCATCGTGATCCTGGTGAAATGGGTCGCAGGCGGCTCCTCCGGACCGAGCCAGCCGCCCGCGAGAACTGCGCTCGACATTCTCAAGGAGCGCTACGCTCGAGGCGAGATCGACAAGCAGGAGTTCGAGGATAAAAAGCGTGACCTCAGCAGTTAGAAAGGCGGCGCGAACCCGTTCTGCACGTCAGGATCAACGTGTCGACGAAAACCTGATGGTGTGTCACCCCCACGCCTTCAGGGAGACGACGATTCCGAAGCACCCTATGCATGCATCATGAGCGGCCCGGCGAGGCAGCGAATGTTGCAGATTATCGGCGCAGGTCCGGCGGGTCTCGCGGCAGCCATCACGCTCGCCCGCGCGGGCCGGGGCGTCGTGGTCCACGAAGCAGCCGCGGAGGTGGGTTCCCGGTTTCAGGGTGACCACCAGGGTTTGGAAAACTGGACGACCGAGAGAGGCATCCTCGACGATTTTCGCGAATACGGCCTCACCTGCGATTTCGCCCGGATGCCGTGCCGGGACGGCGTTGCATTCGACGCCTGGGGCAATCGTTACGAATTTCACAGCGAGTCGCCTCTCCTCTACACGATCGAGCGCGGCCCGGGTCCCGGCACGGTCGACTCGGCGCTGCTCGCCCAAGCCCGCGACTTGGGGGTCGAAGTCCGCGTCAACAGCAGGGTCCGCCGGGTCGAAGGCCCCGCGATACTTGCGACGGGACCGAGGGCGGCGGATGCCATCGCAGTGGGGTTTCACTTCGAGACCTCGATGCCGGATGGCTGGTGGGTCATTTGCGACGACGACCTGGCGCCGCAGGGCTACGCCTACGTGCTGGTGACGAACGGCCGCGGGACTGTGAAGAGCTGCATGTTTTCCGGATTCAAGCGGGAAGCCGAATACGTGGCACGAACTGTCGAGCGCTTCCAGAATCTCGTCGGGCTCGAGATGAGAAACCCGCAACCTCA
>MERI01000228.1 GCA_001772005.1 Betaproteobacteria bacterium RIFCSPLOWO2_12_FULL_62_58
GCAGTCCCGCCTTCCGCCGCGTCGGCACCGCTTCGCTGATTTTGCGCTGATCGTCGTTGGCCTGAAAGGCGGAAAAGGGGTGCGTCCCCTTTGCCCCCCTTCTGTCGCGCCCGCGAAGGCGGGAACCCAATTTGTCGGAGCGGGCTTGCCCGCGATCAGGCGACAGCCGGCACAGCAAAACTCTCCGGCAGCCCCGCTCTTTGATACCGCTCCCACATCGTGATGTAGGCGGCTTCGATATGCCGCCGGAAGCGATCCGTGTCGAACAAAGGACAAGTCGTACGATTCCGCGCGAGTCGCGTCCTTAACTCACCCAGTGCACCAGGCGTCGTAGCAAGCTTCAGCGCCAGCACTTCATACTCTTCCATGTTGTGAGTGACGAGTTCGGGCAGCCCGACCGCATTCAAAAGGCTTCCTGCCATCCGCGAGGCAAACGCCTCGCTGGAGCACGTCAGCACCGGCACGCCGGCCCATAACGCATCGCTCGCCGTGGTGCCGGCGTTGAACGGCAGGGTATCCAGAAACAGATCGGCCAGTTTGAATCGCGCCAGATGATCGGCGTATGCGAGCCGGGGCGCGAAGACGAGACGGCTCGGTTCAACGCCCCGATTCTCTGCCTCACGGCGAAGATTGCTCTTAACGGTCGCGCTGCCGGCTACGAGCCACAACACACTGCCCTCGACCCCCTCGAGCAGACGCATCCACACATCGAAGACCGGCGGGTTGATCTTGTAACTGTCGGGCACCATTCGGTGACGTTCAGTCACCACGTGGTGTATAATAGTCACCAAAGGGAAAAAGGTATGAATCGAGCCCTGTTCTCCGAACTCTTCGGGGGGGAAGGCCGCCTTAAGGCGTTGCGGTTATTGTACTCCCACCCCGGCCAAGCGCTCCCATTGCGGGAGTTCGCGGCTGCGGCGGGAATCGATCACGCGCAACTGCATCGGCTGCTCAAGCGATGGGCAGCCGTGGGCCTGGCGCAGCGGATTCCCCACGGCAAGTCGGTAGCCTATAGAGCTTCAGACGACCCGGCTCTCCGTCCGCTGGTCTCGCTATTCAAGCAGCACGATGAACTGGTCGATGACATTCGGGCGGCCTTACCCGTATCCACGACCTACGCGGCTATCGTCGGTTCCTATGCCAGAGGAACAGAGTCCGCTCAGAGCGACATCGACGTGCTCGTCGTGGCTAACGCGAGCGAAATCAAGACAAATGCCGCGCTCAAGCCGGTAGCGAGAAAACACGGACGATCCATCAATGCGACGGTTATGCGAGCAAATCGCTTTCGCACTTTGGTGAAGGAGGGAGACAGCTTTGTGCTAGCCACACTCGATTCCCCCCGCATTGAGCTCAAGGGACAAATAAATGAGCTTTCGAAGTCCTGAGCAACTTTCTCGAGACGAACCATCCCTGGCACGTCAAGAGCGCACCTTCAATAAAAGGACCGTGCAAGAGTGGCTGGCGGGCGCCGTCGCCAAACTGGAAGACGCGAAACGCGGTGCTAATTCGGGACCGACGCGTATGGACGCCGCTTATGACGTCTTGCTCTATTGCGCATTGGCCCTGTTTGCGTCCAAAGGTTTTCGGATAACGTCGTCGCCGGGCCACCACGTCGTTGCATTGGAGGGCATGGCCCATCTGCTCAACTTGTCTCAATCCGTTTTTGATGAAATGGATGCCGTGCGGGAGTGGCGTAATCGTAAATATTCCGCGGCGTTTTTCGTCAATGACCGGGATGTCAAAGATGCCATCGACTGTGCGCGCCAATCCTTGTCACGCACAGAATCGTGGTTTCAGCGCAACCACCCGGATATCTTAAGGGCCTGATTACGGGCCGCTCCTCCGGAAAAACAGCGCTATCGGGGGCAAGCCCCCTCCCACAACTCAGCCCACAATTCGATCCTGCTATGGGAACGCTTTTTGTGGGAGCGGGCTTGCCCGCGATCGGCTATGCCTGCACCGCAAAACTCTCCGGCAGCTCTCCACGCTGAACCCGCTCCCACATCGTGACGTAGGCGGATTCAATATGCCGGCGGAAGCGGTCGGTGTCGAACAAGGGGTGGGTCGTGCGATTGCGCGCGAGCCTGGCTTTCATGTCCGACAGCATGGCGGGGGTGGTAGCCAGTTTGAGCGCCAGCGCTTCGTACTCCTCCATGCTGTAAGTAATCAACTCCAGCAGCCCAACCGCATTGAGTAAGCTTCCCGCCATCCGCGACGCAAACGCCTCGCCGGCGCAGGTCAGCACCGGCACGCCGGCCCATAGCGCATCGCTTGCCGTGGTGCCGGCATTGAATGGCAAGGTATCCAAGAAGAGATCCGCCAACTGAAACCGCGCCAGATGGTCGGCGTATGGGAGCCTGGGCGCGAAGACGAGACGGCTCGGCTCAACGCCCCGCTCCTCCGCCTCACGGCGAAGATTGTTTTTAATAGAGTCGTGGCCGGCCACCAGCCACAACACGCTGCCCGCGACCGTTTTCAGCAAGCGCATCCATACCTCGAACACCGGCGGGTTGATTTTGTAACTGTTGTTGAACGAGCAGAAGACAAAACCGGATTCCGGGAGCCCGGCCTCCAGCCTCGTCGGCACGGTCTCACTGATTTTCCGCTGGTCGTCGTTGGCCTGAAAGCTGTCCGGCAGGTAAACGACTTTCTCGGCGTAGTACGCCTGTTTTTCTTCGGGAATGACGAATCGATCCGCGATGAGGTAGTCGATGTATTCGGCTCCCATCGTTGCCGGAAATCCGAGGTAGTTGACCTGAACCGGCGCCGGACGGTGAGCGAATATCCCCGTCCTGCAATCAGAGGTAAATCCCATCAGGTCCACGGCAATATCGACTTCCAGCTCGCGCATCAGCGCCGCCACGTCCCGGTCGCTCGTCCCAGACACATCGACAAACCGGTTAAAAGCCGCTTTCACTCGCTGGCCGGTGGTGCTTTTGTGTTCGGGCCGCAACGATAGGGCAATCGTCTCGAACCGTTCGCGGTCATGCTTTTCCAACAACCCGGCCGTCAAATACGACACTGGATGTTCGCGAAAATCCGCCGAGATGTACGCGATGCGAATCCTGTCATGCTGATAACGCCGGCCGGCCCACAAAGGCGTTGCGGACGCAAGGTATTGGTCAGCGCTATACGTGCGCGAGCATCGCAGTTGCGCTGCCGCGGATTGCGAGACGGCGAGAAACGAGAACGGGGTGTCTACTTTCTTTCCACCTTCTACCGCTTGGACGACGCGCTCCGCATGCTGCGCATAGTATGTCCAGTCGCAGCTATGGAGCTGCGAGTTACACATGTAGCCCAGCGCATAATCACAATCAGGCGCTATCTCTCGCAATCGCGCAAAAGACCGGGCGGCCTCGTCTGGCCGGTTCAGGTCTCGCAGCGTATTGCCGCGATTGGCGAGTGCTTCAGCATAGTCTGGCCTGAGCTGCAAGGCTCGGTCGTAGCTCGCCAGCGCTTCTTCGTGTCGCCTCAGGTCCCGCAGCGCATTGCCGCGATTGTTGAGTGCTTCAGCATAGTCTGGCTTGAGCTGCAAGGCACGGTCGTAGCTCGCCAGCGCTTCTTCGTGTCGCCTCAGGTCCCGCAGCGCATTGCCGCGATTGGATAGCGCCTCTGCATAGTCTGGCTTGAGCTGCAAGGCACAGTCGTAACTCGCCAGCGCTTCTTGATATCGCTTTAGGTCCCCCAAGGCAACGCCGCGATTGGTGAGCGCCTCTGCATAGTCCGGCTTGAGCTGCAAGGCGCGGTCATAGCTCACCAGCGCTTCTTGATATCGCTTTAGGTCCCCCAAGGCAACGCCGCGATTGGTGAGCGCCTCTGCATAGTCCGGCTTGAGCTGTAAGGCGCGGTCATAGCTGGCCAGCGCTTCTTCATGGCGCTTCAGGTCCCGCAGCGCAACGCCGCGATTGTTGAATGCTTCAGCATCGTCAGGCTTGAGCTGTAAGGCACGGTCAATAAGCTCAACCGCGGCCTCCGAGTTTTTTCTCTGGGCTTCAATTACACCCAGCATGTGCAAAACGTCAAAATGATTGGGCAGTTGGGCGAGAATTTTCCGGTAAAAGAACTCCGCCTGAGTCAACTGACCGCGTTGGTGAAACGCCAAAGCTTGTTGAAACTTGGCTTGGATGGCAGCAGAACGCTGCGGTTGAAGCTTTATTTGCCGCTGTGGGATGCGCGGTGGCCTGCCTTTAGCCATCATCTATGACAGTAAAATTTACTATTAATACGATTAACCATAACGGCGGTATTTTTGTCCATTCAAGAAATGCAACATTGCAAGCTTGACCACGGTGGTCCTGACGCTCGATGAGCAGCCACTGCTCGGGCCACGGTTCGGCTCGCCGGTAATCGTGATACATGGGCCGGACTCCGAGCTTGGCAAAGCGCGGGCACAGCTCGCCTGCTATGCCTGCCTGGCCAAATCGAACAAGGTGTGCTCAAGGTGTCGCGTTGCGCCCGCCACATCGCACAACACCGAGTCTCGCATCCGCGCCCGCAGCCCCACCCGCATCTCCTTGAGCCTTTCCGCATCTCCCGCCAGCTCCACCGCAATCCGCACGTAGTCTTCCGCATCCGTGGCGGCCAGTTCCGGCAGGCCGATGGCCGAGAGCAAGGCAAACGTCTGCCGGCTCACCACGCGGCTTTGCGGCCAGGTCACCACCGGCACGCCCATCCACAGCGCTTCGCAACTGGTCAGCCCGCCGGTGAAGGGGAAGGGGTCCAAGGCGATGTCGATGTCGGCGTATTGCGCAAGCAGGTCGGCGTGAAAGGACGCGCCGCGCAACTCCACGCGCTCCGGGGCAATGCCCAGTCTTACAAACGCTTCCCGCACCGACTGGCAGAAGCCGGCGTCGTGAAAGGTGCGCCACTTGAGCACCAACCGGGTATTGGGCACGGCCTGGAGTAGGCGCGCCCACAGCTCAAACACCGCCGGGTTCAGCTTGGCGGTGTTGTTGAAACAGCCGAAGGTGACATACCCCCGAGCCACACCGGGCAAGGGCGCCACCTCGAGTGCAAAGGGCACCGGCGTGTAGCAAAAGCGCCCGCCGGGCAAGCGCACAATCTTTTCGGTGAACTGCGCCTCCATCCCCGCGGGCGCATGCCAATCATCCAGCAGCACCGCAGCCATCACCGGCAGCCCGGTGGTGGCGAAATAGCCCAGCCAACTCGCCTGCACCGGGGCCGGGCGATGAGCAAACACCGTCAGGCGCGAACCGGCGGTATGGCCGGAGAGATCCACCAACACGTCGATGGCATCGTGGCGTATCTGTGCGGCCAGCGCGGCATCGTCCAGCGCCGACACATCCCGAAACCGGCAGCTTTGGCGTATGCTCGCCGTCACCCGGTCTTGCACTTGCCCGGCGCTGTAGGCGAAGACTTCAAATCGTTCCCGGTCATGGGCTGCCAGCACATCTTTGACGAACAGCCCCACGGTGTGCTGGCAGAAGTCCGACGAGACATAGCCCACGCGCAAGGGCCGGTCGCTGGGCGGAGAAATTGCGGCACGGGGGCGCATGCCGCCGGCCCTTTTCATAGCCCATGCCCCCCAAGCCTTGGCCTGCTCCAGCCGCGCGGCATCCGACACTTCGGGGTCGTATTCCAGGCTCACCAGCGCATTGCGGCGGATGACCGGATGGTCGGGCAGGCGCTCCAGCAGCGCAGCATACAGGCGCCGGGATTCAGCATGGTGACCGGCGTCGCGAGCCAGGTTGGCAAGATTCACCACCGGCCGCAAATCGTCGGGTTCCAGCTCCCGCACGCGCTCAAAGCATTCGCGGGCACGGGTGAGAAAGCCGAAGTTCAGCAGCAATGCGCCCACGTCCAGCAGCGCCGCAACATCCTCTCCGTGTGCCTCGATGATCTGCTCGCACACCGCCAGCATCTCTGGAAATCGGCCCGATTGGGCGCGGTTTTGGGCTGTAGCAATCCTGTTGCCAAGCGTCGGGGCTGGGCTACTCAAACAATTCTCCCGACGCCGCCCCGTGGGTAGTCCCTAAATTCATCCCGCTGGAAAATGTTCGCCAGCCAGCTTACGCAGATCCTCATGGCTCAATTCGGACTTGCTAGCAACAGCCCATAGGTCCAGGAAGGGATGGCCTCGACTGGCGGCTGCCACCGACGCGAACCCGCAACTACGCAAGGTTCCGATCAATACTTTATTAGTAAAGCCACAACGGTGCGCCATGTAAAGGTTGCCGCGTTCCATCGACGGGCGGTGCCCATATAAGATATCGATAGGCGCAATGGGACCTGCAAGCGAGGTATAGGCCGGCTCGGTCAGCTTATCCTCCGCCACCAATGCACAAACGGATTGCAGATCCGGGCAGGTTACCACCAGAATGCCATCCGGCTTCAACACCCGAATGAATTCCTTGAGCGCGATCGGTACTTCATGTGGGTATAAATGCTCGATGTTGTGACTGGAAAAAATCGCATCCACCGACTCATCGGCCACGCCCGACATATCGGTCATGGTGCCAACAATATCGGGATTCACTGATTCGTTGATATCCAGCCTCAACTCCCGCCAGGAATCGTTATTGAACCCCGCCGTTGTTCGATCCTTCCTTTTTGGTCCGCAACCCACGTGCAGAAAAATTTTCTCCCTCTCGACTCCACATCCACTATTGGATTTTGAACGCCTTGATTCCCACATCCCCAGTAACGCTGCTTCGAAGTTTCGCGCAAAGCGTTCTGCATCAAAAAGAGGCGAGGTTCGCACCTGTTCCCTCAACCTGGCGCGTAAAGCAGACAGACTGGGTAAATCCAGAGAAAACGCCGCAGCCTTGGCAACGTAGTCCTCAGCACTGCTTGCCACCCAGTTTGATAGCCCAGCCGCCATGAGCAGGCTGGCCCCCTGTCGTGCGAGCATGGTTTCACCCGCTAGCGTCAGCGTTGGCACGCCCATCCACAACGCCTCACATGTAGTCGTCCCGCCAGGATACGGAAAAGTATCCAGCACCATATCCACCTCGGCATAGGCAGCCAGATATTCGGCCCGAGAAACCGGGCCTGACAATGTCACTCGTTCCTGCGCTATGCCGAACCGGGCCAATCGGCTTTTCATCTGCTCTCTTGTCGTCAGGCAGCTCATTTGTCTGTTTTGCAGCCGCAATCGCACCTCCGGTAGCGCGCTGAAAATGCGCCCCCACAGTTCCAGGACTCCATCACCTATTTTCGAAAGTGTTTGAAAGCAGCCCAAAGTGATGTATCCGTTGTGACCGGCGGGGAGTGGACTCACCGCCAAGCTGTCGCCACCCGCCGGCGGTGTGAAGCACAGCCTGGTGTCTGGCAGATACCATACCTTTTCGGTGAAGGCGGAGCGGTGCGAATCCGGTATTGAAACAGAATCGGCCAGCAGGAAATCCATACTCGGCAGTCCGGTCGAAGCGAAATAGCCCAGCCAACTGACTTGCACTGGCGCGGGCTTCCATGCGAACAGCGGCAGACGGTTAAACGCCGTATGACCCGCGAGATCAACCAGCACATCAATCCCATCTTCATGCATCTTATGAGCCGCGGCCGCATCGCTCAGACCAGCGATCGAATTCCAGGCGATGAACAGCGGCTTGATTCTTGCGGTGAGATCGTCTTCCTGTGCTTTTGTTGAATACGCCACCAATTCAACCAGATTCTGGTTTAAATGACTGAGGATGCCCTCAATGAAATACCCGACAGGATGGGATTTCAAATCGCCGGATACCAGGCCGACGCGGAGGTGTCGAGGCGCACCGTCTTTGGAATGAGACGCCCAGCTTCCATAGGGCTTGGCCCGCGCCAGCGCTTTTTCTCCGTAAAGTTGCGCTTCTATCAAGTATTGGGGATGCGTACAGTTGGGATGTGAACTCAGCGCATAGAGTAAATTGCTATGCGCTTCAAGAAACGCTGGCTTTAGCGCAAGCGCTTTTCTGTAACAGGCGATCGCCTCGTCAAGCAGACTCTGATGTTTGAATACATTGCCCAGGTTGTTATAGGCGTCGGCGTTATCCGGATTCAGTGTGAGCAGTTTCTTGAAATGGATTTCCGCAGCAGTCAGTTCGCCTTGCGCTTGCAGGACGTTGCCCAGGTTATTGTGCGCTTCCGTGAAATCAGGCTTGATGGCAAGCGATTGCAGATATGCTTGGGTTGCCTCAGCCAGTTTCCCCTGCATTTGCAGCGTATTACCCAGGTTGTAGTGGGCCTCCGCAAGGCCCGGTTTATGCTCGATTGCCAGGCGATAGGCGGCAATCGCCTGATCAAGTTTTCCTTGATCTTTCAGGGTGGTGCCCAGGTTGCAATACGCGGCCGCGCAATCCGGCCTGCATGAAAGAATTTTCTGGTACGTCTCTATTGCCTGGGCCAGATCCCCCTTTTCCTGCAGCAGGGCGCCAAGACTGATGTAGGCGTCGGCATAATCCGGCTGGTATTTAATTGCTTGACGGTAATTCGATATTGCCTCATCGGGGTTTCCCAGGGCCTTGAGCGCGGTTGCCAGATGGTAATGCTGCTCTGCCACCCCGGGTTTGAAGACAATCGCCTGCCGAAAACTGACAACCGCCTCCGCCAGGTTTCCTTGATCGTTGAGCGCGATCGCAAGGTTATAGTGGGCCTCGGCGTGGTCTGGTTTATAGGCGAGGGCCTGGCGGTAGCTGGCTATCGCCTGATCCAGCTGTCCCAGGTCCCGCAGCACATTTCCAAGATTATTGTGAGCGCCGATCAAATCCGGTTTGAGGGCGACCGCTTCCCGATAACAACCGATCGCAGCCTCTATCTCGCCCTGCGCCTTGAGTACGTTGCCCAGATTGCTATAGGCTTCCGGGAATGCCGGTTTGCGTGAAATTGCCCGTCGAATAAGTTCGACGGCAATCTGGTTCTTTCCACCCTGATGAGCAACCACGCCTGCCAGGTGCAGCGCGTCGGCGTTGTCCGGTTCTTTTTTCAGGATTTGCTGATAGATCGCTTCCGCGTCGGACAAACGCCCGGCCAGATGATGTTCAAGTGCTTTCTGAAATGCTTGTTTTCTCGACATTTCACGTGCGCCATGCATTCAATGGCCGCAGATTCTACAAGAAAAAACCCCACCCCCTTGAGAGGGGCGGGGTTCAAGTACTTTCGGATACCGGAGGCGGAGCAAATAAAACTGCTCCCCCCTGATATTTTTATGCCGGATTAACCCACCACCGTGGTGAGAACCAGGTTACCAGAGGAAACAGTAAATTCAGCGCTTGCGGAAGCCGTAGCAGCAACACCCGTCAGCTGAATAGCAAACTCGCCGGTCTCGATGAGCTTGTCGCCATCGGTGTCCTGGTACACGTAAGTGATACCACCGGTGCCTGTGTTGTAAATATAGAAGTCAAAGGCGTTCGTCACAGCGGTTGTACCGAAAGTCACCGCCGTCGATGCCCAGGTCTGAGCCGTTGCGGATTCGGCGGTATCGAAGGTGATAACGTGGCCAGCAGCAGCGGCAGCAGTAGTAGCAAGGTCAATGCCGGTCACTGCGTCCATCGTGGCGGCAACGAAGCCCGTGCCAGCCACGGACGAATCGGCCACGGAATCACCGGCCGCAAACTTCAGAGTGATTTTCTCGATCGTAGCGTTACCCTTAGCAGCAGTCACTACGATGCTATCGCCGCCTGCACCAGGCGTGATGCTGTCGCCGGATGAACCAGCAGTCTTTGCTGTCAAGGTGATGACATCGCGGCCTGCGCCGGTTTTAATGACGTTTCCACCGACGACGCTATCCGTAACGGTATCGATACCCGAACCGCCGGTGAAGGCCATGGCATTAGTTGTGGTACCCGCGAAGTTGAAGGTGGAAGCTGCGGTCAGGCCAGAGAAGTTGATGGATTCGTTTGCCGTAGCAACGTGGACCAAAGTAGTGACAGAAACATCACCGTCACCGGTAACGGTAAGGCTCGTGAGGCCAGTAATATTGGCCATCGTGGCAAGCGTTATATCGTCAGTCGCGGTGATATTGATAGTCTCGACACCGGCGATTGTCCAGTCGCCAGTACCCGCGACAGCTTCCGATTTAGTAGTGTCGCCATCGGACACCGTGATGGTAAGTGTATCCAGCTGACCAACCGTCCCTGCACCTTTCACGCCTAGCGTAAGCGCACCAGCACCGGCGGCAAGCGTAACGGCACCAGCCTGCGTGGCACTCATATCGGTAACCGACGTAGCACCAGCTCCATCATTGACCACGATAGAAGTGATCGTGGAGCCGGTAATCGTATCCATATCAATGGAGACGGCATTCGCAACGCCCAAGACTTCAAAGCCCTTGTAAATTGCACCCTCTGCCGTACTATCGATATCGACAGTATTAGCCAGATTCAGCGTATCCGTACCGGCACCCGCATCAACAGAGCCCGTCTGGCCGGTAGCCGATGTCGTAATGCGATCTGAACCTGCACCACCGGTGAAGGTAGCGGTCGTCGTAGCAGACAGGGTTGCTTCAACACCACCGGCGGTCAGGCCGGAAGCATCAATGGTTACATAGTCCGCATCGAGCGCACCCAGATTAACAGAAGACTTGGCAGCCGCAGAGCTCGTAGCCGCACGATCGGCAGCAGCGCCAGAGATCGTCAACGTCTGGCCACCCGCAGCAACGGTGCCCACGGTGAGACCGGTTGTTTCAAAGGCAACGGCGGCATTAATCGTTGTTGCAGCGATAGAGGTGCCGGAAGACGACAGGGCGCCAATTACGTTCTTGGCACCGGTCGAGTTCACAGTGAAGCTGGTGAAACCAGAACCGTTGACAGCAACTGCGCCTGCGGTCAGGCCACCATCCAAGGTAACCGCACCAGTCGTTACCGATGAGGAATAGGTTGCGGTCGTAGCACCGTTAGCCACATTAGTGTTACCAGTGATCTTCAGGGCAGTGCTGCTTGCCAGGCCAGTCAGGGTGACGGCGTCCGTGGACAGGTTGTTGTTGATCAGCGTAACGCCGGAAACGTTGCCGGCAGCCATGGCCACACCCGCAGTGCTTGTGGCACGCAGGTTGACTGTCTCGATACCGGAAACCAGCGCGCTGTTCACTGCGTCGGCAACGGCTGCCGTACCTTGGGTTGTGATGTTCAGGGCGTCGCCCGTACCCGACGAACCGTTGATGGTATCAACAGCAGTCAGAGTGGAGTTAGTGGTAGTCTGAGCGTCGACCAGGGCAACGAACGTGTCGTTGCCAGATGTGCCGGTCAGGGAATCCGGAGCAGTAGTGAGCGTGAAGATCTGGCCCGACACGCTTGTGCCGGCGATGGCGGCGGTCACCGAAGCGGCGCTGTCGGTGATCGTGGCTACCACGCCGAGGATTTCATCCATCGAATCGAAGGTTCCACCCGCAGTAGTCTCGTGGGCGTAGTAGGCGCCCATTTCGGCACGGTTCGCCATCACGGCCTGGATCGCGAGGAGGTCGGCGTCGGTGGTGGTGAGCCCCTCGAGCGCGCCAAACAAGGCGTCGGCGAACTCGCCGCGGGTCGCGTACGCGGAGATGAACGGCGTGAGGTTGGTCACATACGTGGCCTTCGTCGCGGCCGAAATGCTGGTTCCGAAGGTAAGGTTGTCGACCAGCTCCGTCAGGAAGGCGGCCGTCGTCGACGTCTGCCCGTAGGAACTGAAGCCGGCGGACTGGACGGTGGAGGCATCGAACAGCGCCTGATAGACCTGCGCCGCCGTGCCGCCGCTGTTAAAGAAGTTGGTGCCGATAGTCACCAAGTCGTTGGTGGAGCCCGACTTGAACGCATACGCGAGGATCTTGACCATCTTCTGCGCATTGGTGTTATACAACTCCAGATATGCCATCTTTACTCTCCTTTTTTAATGATAAACGCGGATACCCCGCGCCGAAAACTTACGATCCGAATCCTACCCCGCCATAACCCGGCTGCGTGTGACCGGCATCACACGCTTGACGTGGCGAGGCCGGCGGGCGCCGCAGGGGTGGAACACGGTCTAACGCGGAGTCTGCCACGCCTGGCACGGGCCGGCAATCAAGGGGCGCAAGTTGCCCATCTTTTCTTGCGCTGTTTTGCGGTTTTTACCACAAGGAGTTTGTCGGCCCCAAGTCCGACAAACTCCCGGGGAAGCTCGGATTAAGAAAGTGTAGCTCAGGTTGCCGCATCGGTGGCTACCTGACGTCAGATGGGTGTCTACCACAGTTATCGGGGGCAAGCCCGCTTGTGCGATGCACGCAGACAGGCCGGCGATTGGCGCCGTTTTCCGACAATGGGCCGTAGCCGCCCGCGTCCTGCTGGTGGTATCAGAGCAGATCCGCCCCCAAGCGTCTGCCGCCGAGCGTTGCGAGCCGCTTGAAGGCCAGGCCGTTTGCCGCTAACCTGACGTAGATGATTCTCTCAAACCGATACGCATGAGACCGACCGAAGCATTGCGGTCCCACCGGGAAACCATTCGGCGCATCGTGGAGTCGCATCGGGCGCGTAATGCACGCGTATTCGGCTCGGTCTCGCATGGTGGCGATACCGAGGGCAGCGACCTTGATATCCTGGTGGAGCCGCTACCTGGCGCGACTCTGCTGGATTTGGGCGCCATGCAAGTTGAACTGGAAGAAGCGCTGGGAATCCCGGTTGACGTTCTGACGCCAGGTGATCTGCCGGTCAAATTCCGCGCCCAAGCGCTCGCGCAGGCAATTCCGGTATGAACGCCGCGCAATCCGATCGATTGCGTTGCGCCGATTACGTTGAACACATGCTGGAAGCCGTTCAGTTAGCGCGGAGCTATATCGAGGCTTTGACAAAGGCGCAACGACAAATTGGCGATAAGGCTTGACTCTCGCGCCGGCGTGGGAGCCGGCTTGCCGGCGATTTGCCAGAAGGTCAGGTCGAAGCACCGGCGGCTACCTGAGGCCCTCCGATGCCGGGGAGCGTCACACGCACCCCCGCCTACGTTACTACACCCACCCCGTTAGTGTCCCCATCGGGGATGGTTGAAACCCCTCGGCTTGCAGGCAGAGGCATCTACACAT
>MERI01000229.1 GCA_001772005.1 Betaproteobacteria bacterium RIFCSPLOWO2_12_FULL_62_58
GTCGCCGATCATGAGACAAATTACAAATTCAAAGGGATTTTTCGGCGTCCGGTTCGATCAAAGCGGTATGGGTCAATACGCTGATACCATGCCTCGGGTAGAACATCGCCCCCATACGCCTTGGGAGAAACCCAGATCTCGGAAAAGGAATCGTCCATGAAACCAGCCAAATTGACGTTAGCCTTGATCATGATGCTTCTTATCGCGATAACGAGCGGATCGGCTCTGGCGGCTAGTCGTGGCGAGCGTTCCGGAGGCTCGCACTATCGGGGCTCGCCGGACGCGGGTGCACGCCACGGGGGCTCGCACTATCGGGGCCCGCGTGCGGGTGCGCACTATGGGGGCTCGCACTATCGGGGCCCGCGTGCGGGTGTGCACTATGGGGGCTCGCGGTATTGGGGTCCGCGCGTGGGCTTTGGTATCGTCGTTGGTGCTCCGGATTTTTGGTATTATGCGCCTCCTTACTATTATGCTCCGCCGGTTTACTACGATCCCTATTACTATCCACCGGCTGTCGCAGTGCCATCCTCGCCGCCGGTCTACGTTGAGCAGGGCGGCATGGAACCTGCGCCGGCGCCGTCCCATTGGTGGTACTACTGTGTCGATGCAAAAGCCTATTACCCTTACGTCAATGAATGTCCGGGAGGTTGGCAGCGGGTATCGCCCGAACCGCCCCCGGGTTCGTAATATCCTGGGGATTGTCTCGCTGTGTGTCGTGATTCCGGGTGCGCTTGCGGCCGGCTATCCCGAGCGCCCGGTGCGGCTGATCGTGCCATCAACGCCTGGCGGCGGCACTGACACGTCCACGCGCATCATCACGCCGAAGCTGAGCGAGATCCTGGGCCAGCAGATCATCGTCGATAACCGCGGCGGAGCAAGCGGCAATATCGGGGCGGAGATTGCCTTGCGCGCGACACCCGACGGCTATACCCTGCTCGCCACGCTCTCCTCTCATGCCAGCAACCCCTCCGTGATGAAAAGCGTTCCCTACGACCTGGAGCGTGACTTCGCGCCGATTTCCCGGACCGTAACCGTGCCCAACGTGCTGCTCTCGCATCCATCGCTGCCGGCGAAGACCACCAGGGAGCTGATCGCGTTCGCCAAGGCGCGACCGGGGCAGTTGCAGTTCGCCACCGCGGGCATCGGCACCAACCCGCACCTGTCGATGGAGCTGTTTCTGAGCATGGCGGGACTGAAAATGATCGTCGTGCCGTACAAGGGCGTGAGCCCGGCGCTTACCGATGTCATCGCCGGGCACGTGCCCCTGACGACCGCGAACCTCCTGGTTACGTTGCCGCACATCAGGACCGGAAAACTACGGGCGTATGGGGTGACGAGCGCCAAGCGCTCGGGTGCGGCGCCCGAGATTCCGACCATCGCGGAGGCGGGCTTGCCTGGTTACGAGGCAGTCCAGTGGTTCGGGCTGCTCGCGCCGGCCGGCACCCCGCGCGAGATCGTCACCAAATTGCATGGCGCCGTGGTGCAGGCATTGCAGGATCCGGCTGTCAGGAAACGTTTCATCGATGGCGGCGCGGACCCGACGCCCAGCAGTTCCCCCGAAGAATTCGCCGCGGTCATCCGCGCCGAATTGAAAAAGTGGGCAAAGGTCGTCAAGGACGCCGGCATCAAGCCGGAATGAACCACCCCGCCGCAAGCAGCGGGGTTCAAGTCGGAGCTTGGCCGATACACTCGCCGCAAGCGGCGGGGAATTAGACCCGAAGAGATTAAACTCCCTCCCCCGCACGCGGGGAGAGGGAAAATTAAACTCCCTCCCCCGCTTGGGCGGGGGAGGGCTGGGGTGGGGGTAGGGAAGCGGATGGCGGACGAATACGTGACGCATGCGCGGGAACACCTGCTCGCGCGCTATACCGTGAATGGCGTGAATGCCAGCGATTTCATGGACGTCACCGGCTCGATCGAGCGCTGGGACGACTGGTGCAAGGCGTGGTCGGCGCGCGCCGCGGTCCACGAGGCGCTGGGGCGGGCCGCGCTCGCCGCGCACCAGTACATGAGTGCAGCGGAGCACCTGTGCCGGGCGGCGGTCACTTACCACTTCGCCAAGTACCTCTTCGTGAAGGACATGGCGCAGCACCGCGCCGCCCACGAGAAGGCGGTGGCGTGCCACACGCTCGCGCTGCCGCACATGGATCCGCCGGGGGAGCGCGTGCTCATTCCCTACGGCAACACGCCGCTCGCCGCGATATTGCGCAAGCCGCGCAACGTCAAGGGATGCCCGCCGGTCGTGCTGATGACCATGGGTCTGGATTCCGCCAAGGAAGAGTTGATGACCTTCGAGAGCACGTTCCTCAGCCGCGGCATGGCGACGCTGGCCTTCGACGGTCCGGGCCAGGGCGAGGCCGAGTATGAGCTGCCGATCCGCCACGACTATGAGAACGTCGCGGGGCCGGTCATCGACTGGGTCATGAAGCGCGGTGACCTCGACGGCGACCGCATCGGCATCTGGGGCATCAGCCTCGGCGGCTTTTACGGCCCGCGCGCGGCCGCCTTCGAGAAGCGCATCAAGGCCTGCGTTTCGAACTGCGGTCCCTATGATTGGGGCGCGCTCTGGGAGAATCTTCCCGACCTCACCCGGGACGCATTCCGCGTGCGCAGCCACAGCGCGAACGAGGCGCAGGCGCGCGAGCGGGCGAAGCTCCTCACGCTCGAAGGCATCGCCAACCGCATCGAATGCCCGCTGTTCGTCATCGCAGGCGGGCTGGACAGGCTGTGCCCGCCCGAGGACGCGAAGCGCCTCGCGGCCGAGGCCAAGGGACCGGTGCAACTGCTGGTGATCGAGGACGGCATGCACGTCGCGCACAACCGGCCCTATCGTTACCGACCGCAATCGGCCGACTGGATGGCCGAGCAACTCGGGGCCCAGGCGCGCAGTCCGTGAAGTTTTTCACTGGTTGCGGCACACAATGTGAGCGTGTGTGCACTATGCCATTGAACGGCGGATTCCCGCACCCCATGATGGTAGCTCCTAAATTGGAGGTAATGCGCCATGATGTGGCCTAACGACGACCTTCTGACCTTCGAGCTCGGTCCCGAGAAGGAGCAGTTATTCATCCACGGTGACGCAGCCGGACTGCGTCGGCTTGCTAGTCTTTTGAACGAACTCGCCGATGCGGCGGACCGCGGCGAGCTCCCGCACGAACGCCTGAAGACCGACAATTGGGGCGGATACGGGTTGTCGGGAGAAGCCCAGGAAGACTACAGCGAATGCCTGAACCACGTGACGATTTGCGGTTGGTCCGACAGGGAAGGGGCGAAGTCTCCCCGCGGCATCTAACGCCGCGATCGTCAGAGTCCTGTACCAGTGCCCGGTTTCATCTGGTATGGCGCGCCATTCTGTGCAGAGAACTTGACTGGCAAAAATAGCTTTTCCTGGTAATGCGTCAGGGACAAGCGAACAACTCATTGGCATGAGCTACCGTCGAAGCTTGAGAATCTCCCCAAGGTCAAGTACGCCAGCCGCGCCCCACCCCGCTACTCCAGCCGGCACCTCAGGCCGGAAAGCTACATAGAGGTCGTAAGAGTCTTTTGCGACGTTAGCCCGGTATTAGCCCGAATGCAGACTGCCCAGTCTTGATCAGTGGCGTGAAAACGAGCAGAAAGAGGCGGCATAGGCGCCACCGTTGGAAGCCGAAAAATGCGGGGAACTTCAGAGCAATCGCATCAGGAGGATTACTGCGGCTCGATCTTCGCGGCCTTTATGATTTTCGCGTAGAGCGCAATTTCGCGTTCGATGAATGCAGCGAACTCGGGGGGCGTGCTGGCCACCGGCACCAGACCGAGGTCGTCCAAGCGGCTTTTCATATCCGGCGCGAACATTATTCTTGCAACCTCGCTGTGCAGTCGAGCGACGCGTTCGCGCGGCACCTCTGCCGGAAACCACAACCCATGCCAGCCGGCGAAGTGGAACCCGGGAAAGCCTGACTCCTGGAATGTGGGCACGTTCGCCAATGGAGGCGCGCGCGATGCGCCGGTGACCGCGAGCGCGCGAACGCGTCCGGCTTTCACGAACGGCGCACCCTGGGCGACGCTCACCATCATCATTTCGATCTGCCCGGCCATCACCTCATTGAGTGCGGGGCCGCCACCTTTATAGGCGACGTGCACGACGTCGATGCCGGCGGCCGACTTCATCAATTCCGCCGCAAGATGCGTGGCGTTACCCGAGCCGGCCGATGCGAAGTTGAGCTTCCCGGGCTGCGATCTTGCCAGCGCTATGAATTCACGCAAGCTCATCGCCGGCACGGTCGGGTGCACCACCAGGACCATGCCATGTGTGCTCGCCATCTGCATAATCGGTGAGAAATCGCGCACCGAATCATACGGAAGCTTCTTGTACATGCTCACGTTCGCGACATGGCTGCCCGTCTGGTAAAGCATGGTGTGGCCATCCGGGGCGCTCTTTGCCACGATGTCGGTGCCGACGATTCCGTTCGCGCCTGGTTTGTTGTCGAGCACCACTGGGCGGCCGAGCGATTCGCTCAGTTTCTGCGCGAGTATTCGCCCCCACACGTCGATGGGACCGCCGGGCGCGTACGGCACGACCATGCGAACGGGCTTGCTGGGATAAGCGTCGGTGCCTTGCGCATGCGCGATGCTGCCAAAGAAGGATGCGAGGACGACCGCGATGGCAAGCGAGCGGAGGACACGAGGCAGTATGCCGATCATACAGATCTCCCAACTGTAGATGGTGAGACGCCGGTAATTATGGCCTAGAATCGCGTGGATCGGTTAGTCCATTCCGCGTTCGTACGCGGGTCGATCGAGTGAAAACAACAGGAACGCCAATGGAACAGGAACAGATATTTTCCCGGTTTTCCGAAGCAGAGTATCGACGCCGTGAAGCTGTCGTGCGGCACGAAATGGAACTGCGCGGCCTGGACGCAATAGTGATCGCCGGTGACGCGGGAGGCCGGACCGCAAACCAGGCAAACGTCTACTGGCTTACCAATTGGGTCGACCCAATGGTCAATTACGTGGTTCTCACCAGGAAGAATGGGCCGTATCTGTTGGTAAGCTACCCGCTGTTCCTGCACACGGCGCTTCGCGCAGGCCGCGGCGAATCCATCGAGTGTGGCGGGCTCAATCCCGGGCCGGCGATCGGCCAGCGGCTGCTCGATCTCGGTTTCGGGAAAGGCAGGATAGGCATAGCTGGCGTTCGCAACATCGCGCGGGGCTCCATCCCTTCCGACCATCGGGACGCGCTGGTTGCGGCCATGCCGGACGCGCATTTCGAGGATGCACTCGAGGTCATGGTCGCGGCGCGCACGATCAAGAGTGCGGAGGAGATAGAATGGTTCGAGCGCGGTGCAGCGCTTACTGATAAGGTGATCAGCCACCTTGCCAGCGATATCAAGCTCGGCATGCCGGAGTACGAGCTTTCCGCGCTCATACACGAAGCGGTATTGCCCGACGGCGGCGGGGTGCGACTGCAGTTTCTCGGCGCGACCCCGATGGCGGCGCCCGAGATTATTTTTCCGTGGCAGTATCCGTCGAACCGCAAACTGCAGCGTGGTGACGTTCTGCTGACCGAAATCAGCGCGAGCTGGGGAGGATGCTCCGGTCAGATCCAGCGTCCGTTCGCTTTGGGTGCGCCGCCGACGGCTCAGTACCAGCGCCTCTATGACACCGCAGCGGAATGTTATCAGCGCATTTTCGAAGTGCTAAAGCCCGGCGCAACGGATGCAGACGTGCGCGCAGCAGCATGCTTCATCGAGAAAGAAGGATTCCAGACGCTCGACATCCTGATTCACGGCTGGGGCATGCAGATCGAGCCGCCGCGCGTGGACTTGCCGAGTGCGATGATCAAGCGCGAGCTCGGTCCGGTGATTTTCGAAAAGGGCATGCTGATCGTCATTCAGCCGAACATAGTGAGCGCGGACGGCAAAGCCGGCGTGCAGGCGGGTAATCTCGTGGTTATTGAGGAGAAAGGCGCCCGCTCCCTGCAACGCTACCCGATGGAGTTCATCCGCGTACAGTAATACTCGCTTCAGGGTTACCCGGGATCGGAATATTTAGAGGCGCTCGGGAAAAGGAGCCGACAAAAATCTTTCTCTGAGCCTGACAGCAACTGGGGCCAGAATAAATTTCTTGTGGGACGGTCAAAAAGCAGCTAACGAAAATTGCTCTAGGCGCGCGTGTTTCCTCAGTCAAAGCTGGCGAGTGTGGGGCCGGGGTATTGAGCACGTAAGCGGAGCTTGCAGGTGCTGGCGAGAGCGCAGCGGAATCGCTATAGAGCAAGCGCATCAAGCCTCGCAAAATTTTGGAATTACAACAGCGTCGCTGCCGTACGCTATGCTTAGAGAGGCATAAGAACGCGCCTAGGGGTGGGCATGGCTGGAATTGTTGTGGCATGGGTCACGGGCCTTGTCGTTATGGGGTTGGTCGGCCACTTTTTCGTAGAAGGTTTGCTTCAGTGGCTTCGCGATCTCGCAGGACTTCGTGACAAAAACGGGGGAGGCGTGCCGGCCTGGGCGACGGGCTTGGTGGAGCGGATATTCTTCGCGTCGCTTGTCGCGTTGAATGTTTTTGGGTATCCCACCGCGATGATGGCGTATCTTGCCGCGAAGCTTGCAGCGAACTGGAGCCACCCTAAGCGAGAGGGAGTGGACCGGCACAAATGGGCAGTATCGGCTTTATTGGCGGGCTTGGCTTCGATGCTAGTCGCCGTGTTTGGAGGTCTGCTTATCCAGTGGTTGTCTACTCGATTAGCATGGCCTCCCGCGTCAGAAATGGGGACTGTGGCGGCTGCCGGTGCTGGATTTAATTGGAGCTTGTTCTACGGTCTTGTTCTCGGAATCGTTGCATCCGGGATAGTTGTCATTTGGCACGATTTTTTGACTAAGCCTTTGCTTCAGATATTCGTCGATGATGAGATTGCATTAGGGCAAGTGGATAATGCTCCACCACATGCGTTCTATCACCTGAAAGTCCGCCAACGTCCGGTTATGTGGCCGCTGGCGAGCCGCAGGTCTGCGTGGTCGGCGAAGGCAACAATTGAGGTGCTGAACATGGATGGCACTCGCGCAATAGTTGATCCAAAGCCAATTCCCGCGCGATGGCCATCGAAGCGTCAACCCTTAATGTCGCATTTGTTGGACGGTCAGCTCGTGCACATGTTCGATGTCGGGCTGATGTCGGAGGCGGCAAAGGTCGATATTCATTACCACGTGGAGGATGAAAAAATCGCGCTTCTGCTGAAGCTTGATCGCCAGTCAGAATGCTATATCTTCAGCAACGAGAGCTACCTTTATGGCGCCTGGTCGAAGCCGGAGTGGCGGTTGAACACAGGTGAATATCGAGTGCGTGTCACCGTGTATTACGAGCGTCGCGTTAGTCGGAAGGATTTCCTGCTGAAGAATCTCGGTACCGCGCGTGACAGCGTGCAGATTATGCCAGCTTGACGACCTGTAGTGCTCTGGTGCGGTTTCGAGTTTCTGTTGGCGGAGGTTCACCATGACGTCTTCTCAAGACGAAGACAGCAAAGTCAAGGCGGTGGAGCAGGTGCTCGGGACACCAGTCTTCGCCGAATTTTCGGATAAGACTTAGCGTAACGGGGTCAGGGCTTTACTTTATAGTCACTCACTGGTGGTGAATCTAATGAAACGATTAGTGCTATAAAGTAAAGGCCTGACCCTAAGCCTCTTGAAGGCCTGACCCTACCTGACCGTCAAGACACCCGCTTCAGTGAGACCACGGCGCGTAGCGCAATCCTGGCGCATCCTGAGAAGGAAATTCGGAGACCGGACGCCCAGTGTTGAGTGTCTTGGCGCGAGCCGCAGCCGGTGCCCCCTCGGCAGTGGTGGCTCATCCGTCGCACGTCGATCGTTAATCCCGGATAGAATCTTCGTATGCTGTCGCGCTCGCCCTGCCACGATCAAACCTCGAAATATGCACGATCGGGGCTATTCAAGGAACTGGGCAGCTTCGCCGAACTGGAAAACCGGATCGCGCAGCTCGCCACTGAGAAGGAACGTGGTGACGCTTTCGAGGTCTTCGTCGAGGCCTATCTCAGCACCGACGAGATGGTGCAAGCCACCGACGTCTGGGTCATTGGCAAGGTTCCCGGTGAAATCAGGCGGCAACTCAACCTTCCTTCCAAAGATTATGGTTACGACGGCGTTTTTAGGACGAAGTTAGACGAGTTGGTCCCGTACCAGGCGAAGTTCCGCTCAGAGCGGACATCGCTTCCCTATGCCGAACTGGCAACCTTCTTCGGGATCTCGGAGAAGGCCGACCGTCGCGTCGTTTTGACCAACTCGATTGCAATTTCCGCGGTCGCTGAATCCCGTACAAGTTTCCAGACCACTCGCGGCGGAGACTTCGATCGCTTGGATGCCGCGCAGCTTGCCGCCATCGACGCTTGGATCGACGGCATCGCGCCCGCGCCCGTGGTAAGGGAGCCGCGTCCCCATCAGCGCGCGGCCTTGACAGACATTGAACGGGAACTCGCCGGCCGTGATCGTGCAACGGTCGTCATGGCCTGCGGCACGGGAAAAACGCTCGTTGCGCTATGGGCCGCCGAATCGGCGCAACCGAAGCGCGTGCTTGTCCTGGTTCCATCGCTCAACCTACTTCGGCAGACCCTGCACGAATGGGCCAAATGGACGAACTGGGGCGAGCGGTTTCGCTATCTGTGCGTTTGCTCTGACCCGAAGGTTGCGAAAGGGATCGATGAAATCGAGATCCGCCCCGAGGATGCGGACTTTCCTGTACGGACTGATCCGGCCATCGTGGGGCGATTCCTCGACGGCGGCGGCGACGCCGTGTCGGTTGTCTTCTGCACCTATCAGTCCGCACCGGTCGTCGGCGAGGCAATGAAGGGGCGGCAACCGTTCGACCTCGGTATCTTTGATGAAGCCCACAAAACCACCGGCCGGGAGGGCACGCGCTACGCCTTTGCGTTAATGGACAAGAACCTGCCGATCCGCAAACGCCTGTTTTTAACGGCCACTCCGCGTCACTACGTCATTGGTAAGCGTGATAAGGAAGGCGATTTCGCGGTTGTTTCGATGGACGACGAGGCGATCTACGGGCGCGTGGCGCATCGCCTGACGTTCGCTCGGGCTGCGGAGCAAAAGATCATTGTTCCTTATAAGGTCGTGATCTCGGTTGTCGATAGCGAGATGATCGACAACGCGCTCATGGATCAGGGCGAAGTGTCCATCAAGGGCGACCCGGTACGTGCAAAATGGGTGGCTCACCAGATCACGCTGAAACGTGCCGTCGAGGCGCACGATCTCAAGCGGCTGATTACGTTTCATTCCAGCATCAAGGCCGCGGTCGCGTTCGCCTCCGATGACTCAGAGGGCATCGGGTTCCAACTACCCAATTTCCAGCGGTTTCACGTTTCGGGTGCGCAGCCCACCGCGGAGCGCGATGAGCACATGCGCGAGTTTGCACGGGTGCCGCGAGGGGTCATCACCAATGCCCGATGCCTAACCGAGGGCGTGGACGTGCCATCGGTGGACATGGTCGCATTCATGAACCCGCGCCGAAGCCGCGTGGACATCGTCCAGGCGGTTGGTCGCGCCATGCGTACTGCGGGCGCGGACAAGACTTGTGGCTATGTGCTTGTCCCCCTATTTCTCGAATTGCGGCGAGGCGAGACCCTTACCGAGGCACTTGAGCGAAGCGACTTCGATGAGATTGCGCAGGTTCTCAACGCCATGCGTGAGAATGACGATGAACTTAGCGACATCATCCAGGCGCTGGCGGTTGACCGAGGAAGAACGGGCGGGCTTGACGAATCCCGGCTGCGTGACAAGTTTGAAGTGTTAGGGCCAAAGATTGGGCTATCCGAACTTGCCAGTTCGATTTGCGTCAGGCTGGTCGAGGAACTTGGCATCACTTGGGATGAACGGTACGGGCAATTGATTGCCTACAAGCAGGCACATGGCGACTGCAATGTGCCAAACAGATGGAAGGACAATCCGAAGCTTGGAAAGTGGTGCCATAATCAGAAGCAGGCTCGTAGAAGAGACGAACTCTCTCTCGACCACATCACACGCCTCGAGCAACTCGGCTTTGCGTGGATTTTGCGGGAAACGATTCATTGGGAGGAAAACTTTGCCGCGTTAGCCGCCTACAAGCAGGCGCATGGCGATTGCAATGTGCCGAAAGGTTGGAAGACAAGTCCGACGCTTGGAGAGTGGTGCCAAAGTCAGAGAAGGGCTTACAAGAAAGACAAACTTTCCCCCGATCGCGTCACGCGCCTCGAGCAACTCGGCTTTGCGTGGATTTTACGAGGAAGAGATCCTTGGGAAAAAAACTTTGCCGCGTTAGCCGCCTACAAGCAGGCGCATGGCGATTGCAATGTGCCGCGGGAATGGGAGGACGGTCCGCAGCTTGCAAACTGGTGTAAGCATCAGCGATATTTTCACAGGCAAAACGATCTTTCTCCCGACCGCGTCAAGCGCCTCGAGGATCTCGGTTTCGAGTGGCTTTTGCATAAAGTTAAAATTAAAGTTCCTTGGTCTTGGGAGGAAATGTTTGTCGCCTTGACCGCTTATAACCAGGCGTATGGGAATTGCAATGTGCCCCGGAAATGGAGAGACAATCCGAAGCTTGGTGCGTGGTGCGGAAGACAGAGAGAGGCTTACAAGAAAAACAAACTCTCTTCCGAGCGTGTCACGCGCCTCGAGCAACTCGGCTTTGTGTGGATTTTGCGGGAAACAGGTTTTTGGGAGGAAAAATTTGCCGCGTTAGTCGCTTACAAGCAGACACATGGCGACTGCAATGTGCCGCAGCATTGGAAAGACAATCCGAAACTTGGATGGTGGTGCCATAAACTGAGAGCCACTTACAAAAATAACAAACTCTCTGCCGATCGCGTCACGCGCCTCGATCAACTCGGCTTTGAGTGGTTTTCGCCTAAAGTTCCTTGGGAAGAATACTTTGTCGCGTTAGCCGCTTACAATGAGGCGCATGGCGACTGCAACGTGCCGGCGGAATGGAAAGACAATCCCAAGCTTGCGAGATGGTGCAACAGACAGAGAAAGGCTTACAAGGAAAAGCGGCTCTCTCCTGACCGCATCAAGCGCCTTGAGGCAATCGGATTTGTTTGGAAGGGAAGATCTTCGCGCAAGTTAACGTGAATGGTTGCCCTCCATTGTCTTGGAAGGCGTCTTGGGATTGTCACCGCTTTACGCTTTGTTGCCATACCGTCAATTGTGGAAATTACGCACCAATCCGCCGATAGGTGAGGCGCCACCATACGCGGAATTAACTCCGATGCGTCTCAGCGCGTTTATAGCGCGTGGGCGTTAGCCCAAAGCTGCTCATATGCATAAATCTTTTGCGTGGCCACGTCATCCTCGACACGCAGTACGCTTGCCGGCGACCTGTCCGCAAAGTTCTTGAGTGATTGCGTAAGTGACCAGACCTGCGCACCATCGATGATGATCAGGCGGTCATGCAACACGCGTGGGGCCGTTAGCCGTGTCTCAAGGGGGCGGATATCGCGATATTGTTGCACCCATCGCGCGGCCGCTGGTTTCAGCGTTTCCGGTTTGGTGTAGTAGCTGTCTGTGAGCAGGCGTATGGCCACCTTTTCGGGAGCGAGAGGCGCGAAATCAGTGAGCACCACGGGTCCCATGTACGCGTCGACGATAAGGGCATCGTTCTTCGCTTCGCTTAGCACCTTTCCAATGACCTGGAACACATCAAACACTGCGCCCACAGGAATGAAGGCTCCCTGGGTCAACAACAAAGGAGTCAACGCTTTACCTTATAGAAATCCAACAGTAACCGCATCGGCCCTTGCGGCTTGGCGCTTTCCACCTCGGCTTGAATTTGCGACACCCGTGGAGCGGATATGCCGGCACGCCGCGCAACCTTGGCGATCGGTTCGTTCACCGCGCGCCGCAGTAGATAAACGGCACAACGATACGCCTGCGCGTGGCGGCGGTCGAGCACTGCATTTCGCGGAAGATCGAATGCCTTCGCAACGTCTGTAAGCAGTTCGTCTGAACTCGGGCGGGCGGGCTCGCGCTGCGCGCGGGAGACATCCGCACTGCGCTTGCCTCTGAGACGGTGCTGCATCTTGTCCCGGAATTTCTCATCTCCCAGCCACATCTGCCCGCGCAAACCCTCCCACACCGAGGGTAGGCCGGCGCCCTGCGCGACGAATCGGCGGTAGGCTGCGCCGCTTCCGCCAAACTGCCCGCGCACCTCATCCACCGCAAGCCACGTCGGCACCGTGCTTAGCCCTGCCGTCGCACGGTAGCTCGACCACTCCCAGCGCTCGGGTAGCCGCACCATTTTCGCTCGTACCGGGTTGAGCACGACGTAGCGGATCAATTCCTTGAAGTAGCTGTCCTTGTCCACCACGATCGCCTTGTAGCGACCTTGGAGCACGTGGCCCACCCGTCGGTGACGTCGGTTGAAGCGCTGCGTGTAGACCTGATTGAGCCGTTGCATGCCGCGCGTCAAGTTGGGCTCGGGCGTTTCGATGAGCAGATGGTAATGATTGCCCATCAGGCAATATGCGTAGAGTCGCCAGCGCTGCTGGGCGATCTCGCGGCCGAGCAGATCAAGAAACGTTGCGCGGTCCTCATCATCGCGAAAGATGTCCTCGCGCGCATTGCCGCGCGCGGTGACGTGATACAACGCACCGGCGAATTCCAGACGCAGCGGACGGGACATGCGGCGATGCTAATATGCCTACCCTATAATGTAAAGCGTTGACCCCTATGCGCTCCTTTGTGCGCTCGTCCGTCCAGTCTCGCTTTGTATACCTCCATGCGGACCTTTTCGGTGGCCGTCAGCCAGCCAACAAAAAACGATGAAAGAGCAACGATCACCGTATGTCAGCGGCGGCGTGAATTTCGTCTGAATTGGCCGGTTTGGAATTCATGGCAGGAACGGGGGCTGTGTCGAGTACGTGACCGGAGAGATTGAAG
>MERI01000230.1 GCA_001772005.1 Betaproteobacteria bacterium RIFCSPLOWO2_12_FULL_62_58
CCTCACCCCAACCCTCTCCCCCGGTGACGGGGGAGAGGGGGTTGTTTTTGCTCGTTCACCCGTTCACTCGTTCACCGGTTCACCCGTTCAATATTTTCTTGGATGGATTCCAGACCATGACAACGCTGAACATTGCTGTTGCGGGAAGCTCCGGCCGCATGGGACGGATGTTGATCGAGGCAGTGCTGAACAGTCCCGGCATGCGGCTCGCCGCAGCGCTGGAGCAGGCGGGACACCCGCATCTTGGAAAGGATGCCGGGGAGCTGGTTGGCTCGGCGCGTGGGGTGAAGATCACCGACGATGTCGGACGCGCGCTGCAGGGATGCGATGTGCTTGTTGATTTCACGCGCCCCGAGGGCACGCTCGCGCATCTTGCCGTCTGCCGCAGCCAGGGCGTGAAAATGGTGATCGGCACCACCGGCTTCAGCGACGAGCAGAAAAAAGACATCGCCGGCGCCGCCCGCGATATCGCCCTCGTGTTCGCGCCCAACATGAGCGTCGGCGTCAACGTGACGTTCAAGCTGATCGAGGTGGCGGCGAAGGCATTGAGCGAGGGCTACGACGCCGAGATCATCGAGGCGCATCACCGGCACAAGGTCGATGCGCCGTCCGGCACTGCGCTCAAGATGGGCGACGTGGTGGCGAAAGCGCTGGGCAGGAATCTCGCCGAGTGCGCGGTCTACGATCGCGAAGGCGTCACCGGCGAGCGCAAGACCGGGACCATCGGCTTCGCCGTCGTGCGCGGCGGCGATATCGTCGGTGACCACACCGTGATGTTCGCGGGCACCGGCGAGCGCATCGAGATCACCCACCGCTCCAACAGCCGCGCCACCTACGCCGAGGGCGCCTTACGCGCCGCGCGGTTTTTGTCGGGTAAGAAAAGCGGCCTCTTCGACATGCAGGACGTGCTTGGGCTCAAGGGAGCCGAGTGAACGGGTGAACGAGTGAACAAGTGAACGAGTAACCCCGTTCCAACCCGCCGCGCTACATCGGTGCGGGGGCCGACACGGAAACTGGCTGACTTCTGTCCTCATCCGCAGGTGCGGGAAAGACCCGTTCACTCGTTCACCCGTTCACCTTTCACTGTTTTGCGGGCATTCGCCGGCGAAACCGCGTTGCTGCGCAACGCCTATTCGCGTATAATTCTTTCTTCAAGCAGCGGGACGGGTCTACAGCCTGTCCCGCTTTCCATATCCACCCCTGCAATCAAGAGGTTACGGTGTTGTCGCGCACGCCCGCCATGCTCGTACTCAAAGATGGCACGGTATTTCGCGGCACCTCCATCGGCGTTGAAGGGCTGACCGTCGGCGAAGTGGTGTTCAACACCGCGATCACCGGGTACCAGGAAATTCTGACCGACCCCTCGTATTCCCGGCAAGTCGTCACGCTGACCTATCCGCATATCGGCAATTGCGGCGTCAATCGCGAGGACGTGGAATCGAACCAGGTGTTCGCCGCCGGACTGGTGATCCGCGATCTGCCGATCGCCTCCAGCAACTGGCGCAAGACCTGGACGCTGCCGGAATATCTGGAGCGCGAGAACGTGGTGGCCATCGCCGACATCGATACCCGGAAGCTCACGCGCATGTTGCGCGACAAGGGCGCCCAGGACGGCTGCATCATGGCGGGGAAAATCGACGACGAGGCCGCGCTCAAGGCGGCGCGCGAGTTTCCGGGCCTGGTCGGCATGGACCTCGCCAAGGTGGTGAGTTGCGACCAGCCCTACGCGTGGGAGGAAGGCACGTGGACCCTGGGCCAGGGCTACGGCCGGCCTGCGAGCCCGCGCTTTCACGTCGTTGCCTACGATTACGGCATCAAGCGCAACATCCTGCGCAAGCTTGCCGCGCGCGGCTGCAGGCTCACCGTGTTGCCGGCGCAGACTCCGGCGGAAGAAGCGCTCGCCCTGAAACCTGACGGTATCTTTCTCTCCAATGGTCCCGGTGACCCCGAGCCGTGCGATTACGCGATCAAGGCCATCCGCAATTTTCTCGACGCCGGCGTTCCGATCTTCGGCATTTGCCTCGGGCATCAGTTGCTTGCGCTGGCAAGCGGCGCGAAGACCATCAAGATGAAATTCGGTCATCACGGGGCCAACCATCCCGTGCAGGACCTCGACACCGGGCGCGTCATGATCACCAGCCAGAACCACGGCTTTGCGGTCGATGCCGCGACGCTGCCCGCCAACGCGCGGGTGACGCACGTCTCGCTGTTCGACGGCAGCCTGCAGGGCTTCGCCCGCACCGACCGTCCGGCGTTCTGCTTTCAGGGCCATCCCGAAGCGAGCCCCGGGCCGCATGATGTGGACTATCTGTTTGACCGATTCGTCAAGCTGATGGAACAGAGCAAGTGTGAAGCAATGAATGGGTGAAGGAGGTGAACGAGTGAACGAGTGAACCCCCTCACCCCAACCCTCTCGCCCGGTGACGGGGGAGAGGGAGATACCCGTTCACTCGTTCACATGTTCACTCGTTCACGAAACAATGCCGAAAAGAACTGACATCAAGAGCATCCTCATCATCGGCGCCGGACCGATCGTGATCGGCCAGGCGTGCGAGTTCGACTATTCCGGCGCGCAGGCGTGCAAGGCACTGAAGGAAGAGGGCTACCGCGTCGTGCTCGTCAACTCCAATCCGGCGACGATCATGACCGACCCGGAGATGGCCGACGCGACCTACATCGAGCCGATCACCTGGCAGATGCTGGAGAAGATCATCGCCGCCGAGCGACCCGATGCACTGCTGCCGACGATGGGCGGACAAACCGCGCTCAACTGCGCGCTCGATCTCGCGCGCGAGGGCGTGCTCGAAAAATACGGCGTGGAGATGATCGGCGCCTCCAAGGCGGCGATCGACAAGGCCGAGGACCGCGAGAAGTTCAAGGCCGCGATGGCCAGGATCGGGCTGGCGAGCCCGCGCTCGGCGCTCGCGCACAGCATGGAGGAGGCGCTGCAGGTGCAGGCGATGGTCGGGTTCCCGGCCATCATCCGGCCGTCGTTCACGCTCGGTGGCACCGGCAGCGGCATTGCCTACAACCGCGAGGAATTCATTGCCATCGTCGACCGGGGGCTCGATGCCAGCCCCACCAACGAGGTGCTGATCGAGGAATCGGTGATCGGCTGGAAAGAGTTCGAGATGGAGGTGGTGCGCGACAAGAAGGACAATTGCATTATCGTGTGTTCGATCGAGAACCTCGACCCGATGGGCGTGCACACCGGCGATTCGATCACGGTGGCGCCGGCGCAGACGCTCACCGACAAGGAATACCAGATCATGCGCGACGCCTCGATCGCGTGCCTGCGCGAGATCGGGGTCGACACCGGCGGCTCCAACGTCCAGTTCGCGATCAATCCCGCCGACGGCCGCATGGTGATGATCGAGATGAATCCGCGCGTATCGCGCTCTTCGGCCCTGGCATCCAAGGCCACGGGCTTTCCGATCGCCAAGGTCGCGGCCAAGCTCGCGGTCGGTTACACGCTCGATGAGCTCAGAAACGAGATCACCGGTGGCGCAACACCCGCTTCCTTCGAGCCGACCATCGATTACGTCGTCACCAAGGTGCCGCGTTTCGCATTCGAGAAATTCCCGCAGGCCGACGACCGTCTGACCACCCAGATGAAATCCGTGGGTGAGGTGATGGCGATCGGCCGCACCTTCCAGGAATCGTTGCAGAAGGCGCTGCGCGGACTCGAGACCGGCGCCGACGGCTTCGACGAGAAAACCACCGACAACGATGCCATCGAGAACGAACTCGGCGATCCCGGCCCCGAGCGCGTCTGGTATGTGGCCGATGCCTTCCGCTGCGGCATGACGGTGGATATGGTCCACGAGCTCTCCCGCATCGATCCGTGGTTCCTCGCGCAGATCGAGGATATCGTGCGTCAGGAAAAAGCGCTCGCGGGCAATACGCTCGACACGCTCGACGCGCAGGCGCTGCGGCGGCTCAAGCGCAACGGTTTTTCCGACCGGCGGCTCGCCAAGCTCCTCGCGACCGACCAAGCCGCCGTGCGCGCTCGCCGCCACGAACTCGGGCTGCGTCCGGTCTACAAGCGGGTCGACACCTGTGCCGCCGAATTCGCCACCGGCACCGCCTACATGTATTCGAGCTACGAGGACGAGTGCGAGGCGCAGCCCACCGGCCGCAGGAAAGTCATCGTGTTGGGCGGGGGACCCAACCGCATCGGCCAGGGCATCGAGTTCGATTACTGCTGCGTGCACGCCGCGCTGGCGCTGCGCGAGGATGGATTCGAGAGCATCATGGTCAACTGCAACCCGGAGACGGTGTCGACCGACTACGACACATCCGACCGCCTGTACTTCGAGCCGCTCACGCTGGAGGACGTGCTCGAGATCGTTCACGTCGAGAAGCCATTCGGCGTCATCGTGCAGTTCGGCGGGCAGACGCCGCTCAAGCTCGCGCGCGATCTGGAGGCAAACGGCGTGCCGATCATCGGCACCACACCCGATTCGATCGACATCGCGGAAGACCGCGAACGCTTTCAGAAGCTCCTGAACAAGCTCAAGTTGAAACAGCCGTCCAACCGCACCGCGCGCAGCCCGCAGAAGGCGCTGGCGGTTGCCGAGGAGATCGGCTATCCGCTGGTGGTCAGGCCCTCCTATGTGCTGGGCGGGCGCGCGATGGAGATCGTCTACCAGCAGAGCGACCTTGAACGCTACATGCGCGAAGCGGTCAAGGTCAGTAACGACAGCCCGGTACTGCTCGACCATTTCCTGAACGACGCCACCGAGGTCGATGTCGATGCGGTCTCCGACGGCCAACAGGTGGTCATTGGCGGCGTGATGGAACACATCGAGCAGGCCGGCGTGCACTCGGGCGATTCGGCATGCTCGCTGCCGCCGTTCAGCCTGTCGCCGGAATTGCAGGAAGAAATGCGGCGGCAGACGGTCGCGATGGCGCGCGCGCTCAAGGTGGTGGGGCTCATCAACGTGCAGTTCGCGATCCAGGACAACGCGGTTTACGTTCTCGAGGTCAATCCGCGCGCCTCGCGCACCGTGCCCTTTGTGTCGAAAGCAACCAGCCTGCCGCTGGCCAAGATCGCGGCGCGCTGCATGGTCGGCCAAACGCTCGCCGAACAGGGCATCGGCGGAGAAATCGTGCCGCCCTATTACTCGGTCAAGGAAGCGGTGTTCCCGTTCATCAAGTTCCCGGGCGCCGACACCATATTGGGGCCGGAGATGAAATCGACGGGCGAAGTCATGGGCGTGGGCGCCACCTTCGGCGAGGCTTTCGTGAAGTCACAGATGGCGGCGGGCGAAAAGCTGCCGCTGGCGGGCAAGGTCTTCATCAGCGTGCGCGATGCCGACAAACCGCGCACGGTGGAGATTGCCCGCGCACTCGCGAAGCTCGGTTTCACGCTCGTCGCCACCCGCGGCACCGCGGCGGCGCTGGCGGCGGCGGGCTTGAACGTCACGGCGATCAACAAGGTGCAGGAAGGCCGGCCGCACGTCGTGGACATGATCAAGAACGCCGAGATCGCGCTGATCGTCAATACCGTCGAAGAGAAGCGCACCGCGGTGCGCGACTCGTACTCGATCCGGCGCGCGGCGCTGCAAGGGCACGTGACGCTGTATACGACGCTGTCCGGCGCGCGCGCGGCGTGCAACGGCATGGAGCAGTCGCGGGAACTGCGCGCGTATGCGGTACAGGGACTACACGCCAGGTTGCTCGAAGCTGTAAACTGAGCGAGATGAGCAAGGTTCCATTAACCGTCGCCGGCGCGGAAAAGCTGCGCGCCGAACTGCAGGAGTTGAAGACCGTGCGGCGGCCGGCGATCATCACTGCGATCGCCGAAGCGCGATCGCACGGCGACCTTGCGGAGAACGCGGAGTACCATGCGGCCAAGGAGCGGCAGAGCTTTATCGAGGGCCGTATCGCGGAAATCGAATCGAAGCTCGCCAATGCGCAGATCATCAATCCGACTTTGCTCGACGCGGACGGCCGTTGCGTGTTCGGCGCCACCGTCGAGCTCGAGGATGTAACCAGCCGTGAAGTCGTGACGTATCAAATCGTGGGCGAGGACGAGGCGGACATCAAGCTGGGCAAGATCTCGATCAGCTCGCCGATCGCGCGCGCGCTGATCGGAAAGTATTCGGGCGATGTCGCCGAGGTGCAGGCCCCGGGCGGGGTGCGGGAATACGAGATACTGGACGTCAAGTACATCTAGTGAACGGGTGAATGAGTGAATGAGTGAACCCCCTTACCCCAACCCGGCCCCCTCGCCCGCTGCGCAGGCTCTCCCCCAGTGGACGGGGGAGAGGGAGCTTTAACCCGTTCACCCGGTCACTCGTTCACCCTTCACCGCACTCTCGACGGCAACCGCCGTCACGAGTGCTGGTAGCTGCGTTTGGTGCGCCGCTTTTTCTTTTTCACGCTGCGGACGGACGTCCGGGCGGGCTGGGCTCCCTCGGGACGGGGCCGGAACACGACCAGGACTTTGCCGATATGCTGCACTGGTCCAGCCTCCAGCGTGCGGCAGATCTCGTCGATCAGTTGGTCCCGGTGACGCCGGTCAGCGCCCGGCACGCGGATCTTGATCAGCTCGTGGCTCTTGAGATGGGTGTCGATTTCCTTCACCACGGCGGATGTCAGGCCCGCGTCGCCGATCGTCACGACCGGTTGCAGATGGTGAGCGCGGGCCTTGAGCGCACGGCGTTCAGCAGGGGTAAGCGCAATCATTTCGGAAGTCTAAAGCAAAAACCATGGACAGGATTTACAAGATTGATTCAATGCTTTTGATTTAATCCTGTGAATCCTGAACAATCCTGTAAATCCTGTCTATTTTGGATTATCGATGGCCCGCAATAAGACCAGCAAGGCCTGGATGCGCGAGCACGTCACTGACCGGTACGTGAAACTGGCGCAGGCCGAGGGTGCGCGTTCACGCGCGGCCTATAAGCTGCAGCAGATCGACGAGCGCGACCGGCTGCTCAAGCCGGGGATGACGGTGGTTGATCTGGGCGCTGCGCCCGGCGGTTGGGCGCAGATCGCCGCCAAGCGCGTGGCGCCGGGCGGGCGGGTGATTGCCGTCGATCTGCTCGAAATGCCGGCACTGGCCGGTGTGGTTTTCATCCGCGGCGATTTCCGCAGCGAGGCGACACTCGCCGAACTCGAGCGCCTGCTGGGCAATCAGCCGGTTGATCTTGTGTTGAGCGATATGTCACCCAATATAACCGGTATCGCCAGCGTGGATCAGGCGCGCGCCGGCACGCTTGCCGAGCTTGCTCTGGAATTTGCGTTGAAGCATTTGAAACCACAAGGGAATTTCCTGGTCAAATCGTTTCAGGGTGAGGGTTTCGAGGCTTTTGTCAAAGTCCTGCGCCGGCATTTCACGCAGGTCGTGACGCGCAAGCCGCGGGCCTCGCGCAGCCGCTCGAGCGAAGTCTATTTGCTCGGTAAAGGAAAGCGCCCGTGAGCACGGGCATGAACGGCGCGTTTTTGCTGCACTGCGGGTGAAATGAGTTTAGAATTGAAATAGTTAGGCAACAAGGAGCTTACTTGAACAATCTGGTCAAGAATGTGGCGATCTGGCTGGTGATCGCGCTGGTCCTGATGACCGTATTCAATCAGTTCAGCGCGCGCCAGACAACGCAGAAGGCGATGGAGTATTCCCAGTTCATCGAAGAGGTGAAGCAGGGACGCATCGCCAAGGTGACGATCGAAGGGCGCGTGTTGAAAGGGATGAAGACCACCGGCGAGCGTTTCACCACGTATTCGCCGTCCGACCCGTGGCTGGTGAGCGACCTCTTGAAGAACGGCGTAATCATCGAGGCCAAGCCGGAAGAAGAGCCCTCACTCCTGATGAACATCTTCGTGTCGTGGTTCCCGATGCTGCTTTTGATCGGCGTGTGGATCTTCTTCATGCGCCAGATGCAGGGCGGCGGGCGCGGCGGCGCATTCTCTTTCGGCAAGAGCCGCGCGCGCATGCTCGACGAGTCGAACAACACGGTGACGTTCGCTGATGTCGCGGGCTGCGAGGAGGCGAAGGAAGAGGTTTCGGAGTTCGTCGAATTCCTGCGCGATCCTTCCAAGTTCCAGAAGCTCGGCGGGCGCATTCCGCGCGGCGCGCTGATGGTGGGTAACCCCGGTACCGGCAAGACACTCTTGGCGCGCGCGATCGCCGGCGAGGCCAAGGTGCCGTTTTTCTCGATTTCCGGCTCAGACTTTGTCGAGATGTTCGTCGGTGTGGGTGCGGCGCGCGTGCGCGACATGTTCGAGCAGGCCAAGAAGCACGCGCCGTGCATCGTGTTCATCGACGAGATTGACGCGGTCGGACGCCAGCGCGGCGCGGGCCTCGGCGGCGGCAACGACGAGCGCGAACAGACCTTGAACCAGCTGCTGGTGGAGATGGACGGCTTCGAAGCCAATATCGGCGTAATCGTGATCGCGGCGACCAACCGTCCCGATGTGCTCGACCCAGCGCTGCTGCGGCCCGGTCGCTTCGACCGCCAGGTGGTGGTGCCGCTGCCCGACATTCGCGGTCGCGAACAGATCCTGCTCGTGCACATGCGCAAAGTCCCGGTTGCACCCGACGTCAAGGCCGACATCATCGCGCGCGGCACGCCTGGATTTTCAGGCGCCGACCTCGCCAACCTCGTCAACGAAGCGGCGCTGTTCGCGGCACGCGGCAACAAGCGGCTCGTCGACATGGATGATTTCGAGCGCGCCAAGGACAAGATCATCATGGGCGCCGAACGCCGCTCGATGGTGATACCTGAGTATGAGCGCAGGAACACCGCTTATCACGAATCCGGCCACGCCGTGTGCGCGAAGGTGCTGACGAAGACAGACCCAGTGCACAAGGTGACGATCATTCCGCGCGGCCGCGCGCTCGGCGTTACGATGCAGCTGCCCGAGCAGGACCGCTACAGCATGGACCGCGAGCAGATTTATCAGAACATCTCCGTGCTGTTCGGCGGGCGTATCGCGGAAGAAATCTTCATGGGGCAGATGACGACCGGCGCCTCAAACGATTTCGAACGTGCGACCGAGATGGCGCGCAACATGGTCACGCGTTGGGGCATGAGCGAGAGCCTGGGGCCGATGGTCTATGGCGAGAACGAGGGCGAGGTGTTCCTCGGCCGCTCGATCACCACGCACAAGAACGTGTCGGAAACGACGATGCAGAAGGTCGACGCCGAAATCCGGCGCATCATCGACCAGCAGTATGCGCTCGCGCGCAAGATCATCGAAGACAACCGCGCCAAGGTGGAAGTGATGGCAAAGGCGCTGCTCGAATGGGAAACCCTCGACGCCGACCAGATCAACGATATCATGGAAGGCCGGCCGCCGCGGCCGCCCAAGCCGACGCAGGCGCCGCAAACTCCCAAGGACAGCACGCCAAACGCGGCGGCGACGGCTACACCGGCGCAGGAAGCGTAACAACCGAGAGGTGATAGGGGAAAGGAGAGAGCCGAAAAAACGGCGCTCACGCGTTGCGCTCTCTGGTTTCCGCCTCTCGCCTCTCGTCTATCGCCTCTCTTTTTTCCCTTGGCTCCGGTGCGGCATCTTCGTTGCGGCCGCTTCCTGCTCGCCTTAGACCGGCCGCTGATCATGGGCGTGGTTAACGTCACGCCCGACTCGTTTTCCGATGGCGGCAGGTACGCCACGACCGACCATGCGGTGGCGCATGCACGGTCGCTGATCGAGCAGGGCGCGGACATGCTCGATATCGGCGGCGAATCCACGCGGCCGGGCGCGGCTTCCGTTACGCTGGAGGAGGAACGGCGGCGTGTACTGCCGGTGCTGGAAGCACTGCAGGATTGCGGTGTTCCAGTATCAGTCGATACGCAAAAGCCCGCGCTGATGCGCGAGGCGATCGCGGCAGGTGCAGCCATGGTGAACGATATCAACGCGCTCGCTGCGCCCGATGCGCTCGAGGCGGTCGCGGACACGGCCGCCGCGGTATGCCTGATGCACAAGCTGGGGGATCCGCAGACCATGCAGCAGAATCCGCATTATGATGACGTGGTGCGCGGGGTCAGGCAGTTTCTTGTCGAACGCGTTACCGCCGCTGAACGTGCGGGCATCGGCCGCGAGCGCATCGTGATCGATCCGGGCTTCGGTTTCGGCAAGACTTTCGAGCACAATCTGGCGTTGCTGCGCGAACTCAGGCAGCTTGCGGCGCTCGGCGTGCCGGTGCTGGTCGGATTGTCGCGCAAGTCGATGCTCGGCAAAATCACCGGACGTGGAGTCGCTGAACGCGTGTTCGCCAGCATTGCCGCGGCGCTGATCGCGGTCGAGAACGGCGCGCGCATCCTGCGCGTGCACGATGTCGCCGCCACGCGCGATGCCCTTGCCGTTTGGCAAGCGGTAATGGGTAATGAATAATGAGTCCCAAATCGCTGTAACATTCACGTCAATGCCAGGCGCAATAGAGGCTTTTCACCCATCACCCATCACCCATCACCCATGACCAGGAAGTACTTCGGCACCGACGGCGTGCGCGGCAGAGTGGGGCTCGCGCCGATCACGCCGGATTTCGTGATGCGGCTCGGTTATGCCGCCGGGAAGGTCCTCGCGGCGAAACAATCGGCCGCCGAACGGCCGGCAGTGCTGATCGGCAAGGACACGCGCATTTCCGGCTACATGCTAGAGTCCGCGCTCGAAGCAGGGCTGTCGGCCGCCGGAGTCGACGTGCTGCTGGTCGGCCCGATGCCCACGCCCGCCGTCGCCTATCTCACGCGCGCGTTGCGGCTTTCCGCCGGGATCGTGATCAGTGCATCGCATAATCCCTACGACGACAACGGCATCAAGTTTTTCTCCGGCAACGGCGCGAAACTTCCCGACGAAACGGAGCGCGCGATCGAGCGCGAGCTCGAGCGTCCGCTCAAGTGCATGACTTCCGCCAGGCTCGGCAAGGCGCGCCGCGTTGACGATGCCGCCGGACGCTACATCGAATTCTGCAAGAGCACGTTCCCGTCGCATCTTCATCTGCGCGGCATGCGGGTGGTGGTGGACTGCGCCAACGGCGCCGCCTATCACATCGCGCCGCACGTGTTCCACGAACTCGGCGCGGACGTGATCACGGTCGGCACCGATCCCGACGGTTTCAACATCAATAATCTGGTCGGTGCGACCTCGCCCCAGGCGCTGCAAATGGCGGTGAAGCGCGACCAGGCCGATCTCGGCATCGCGCTCGACGGCGACGGCGACCGCCTGGTGATGATCGACGGTTCCGGCAAGCTGTACGGCGGCGATCAGTTGCTGTATGTGATCGCGCGCCATCTTCGCAAGCACGGCGAGCTCAAGGGCGGTGTGGTCGGCACGCAAATGACCAATCTCGGTTTCGAGCACGCCCTCGCCAAGCTCAAAATACCATTTGCGCGCGCCAGGGTCGGCGATCGCTATGTGCTGGAGATGTTGCTCAAACGCGGTTGGCAAGTGGGCGGCGAGAATTCCGGCCACATCATATCCCTCGACAAGCACACCACGGGCGATGGCATTGTTTCCGCCTTGCTGGTGCTGCGTGCGCTGGTGGAAAACAAGACCACACTCGCCAAGGCAACCGGACCCGTCACGCTTTATCCGCAGGTGCTGGTCAATGTCGAGATCAAGAAGCGCTTTGACATTACCCGCCACCGCGGCATCCAGCAGGCGGTCACTGCGGCTGAGCGCGACCTGGCTGACAAAGGACGGGTGCTGCTCCGCGCGTCCGGCACCGAGCCGGTGATCCGCGTCATGGTTGAGGGCAAGTCCCAGTCGGGTGTCAAAGGCTGGGCAGAGGCCATCGCCGGTGCGGTGCGCCGCGCTGCGGGCGTTGAGCGGACATCCGCCTGATGAGTGAGCGACGCATCGACCGACCGAATCGCTATATTTTCGGCAGGCGTGCCGGTAGGAAGTTCATCTTGCCTATTCTCGCGTCACGGATCAGTTTCTCGCTTTCAGCCAAGCTCATCTCCGGATTTCTCCTGGTTACCATACCGTCTCTCCTGGCGATGGCGGCAATAAGCTTGTATGCGCTCTGGGATTTCACCGCTGTCAGCCATCAGCTCCAGGAGATCAGCCGCTCTCTGGAAGCGGTGCAGGGTCTGGAGACCGCCGTCGCGAAGGCCGTGACGCCGTTGAGCGCTTACCTCGTCGATGGCACGTCGGGAGAAGACCGGCGTTTCGCGGCGTCGATCCATGAGGCAGAAGTTCGATTGGAAGGCTGTAGCGGCGCAGCCTGCCACGGAACTTCCCAGGAGCCCAGAGCGATGGCGGAAGGCCTGGTTCCTTACATCCAGGGAATCAAAGACCGCGCCTCGATGGTCTTTGGAGCCGGCGAGTCATCGAAAGAGCAGGATAAAGTCCGCGTTCTTCACGAGATCAACCAGCAAGCCGAGGAGGCGAACCGCCGATTGAGCCGGATGTCGTCAAAGCTGCTCCTGCGGGTGGCATCCCTTCAGCGAAAATCCCAGGAAGTGAGTCAAAGGGCGGTAACCCTGATCCTGGTCTCGGTATCACTCGTCCTCGTGCTCGCAGCGATGACCGCCTATTTCCTCTCCCGCCGGCTTCTAAAACATGTCAACGAGCTCGTGACCGGGACACGACACATCATGCAGGGCGATCTGGGATATCGTGTGGCGGTCACGGAGCGGGATGAAATCGGGCAACTGGCGCAATCTTTCAACGCCATGGCACAGGAAATCCAGGAGCACCGGGAGCACCTGGAGCGGATGGTGGAGGTTAAGACGGCCGAGCTCAAGAAGGCCCAGGATTCCCTGGTCCAGTCGGAAAAACTTGCATCGATCGGCCTTCTGGCCTCGGGTGTTGCCCACGAGTTGAACAATCCGCTGACCAGCATCCTCATGAATGTCAACCTGCTGATGGAAGATGCGCGCGATCAGCCGGCCCTCCGGCAAGAACTTCAACGCATCAGCGAGGACACCGTTCGCTGCAAGCGCATCATCGATGACCTCAGGGATTTTTCCCGGCGCCACGAGCTGGACATCGTGCCGACTGACTTGAACCGTCTGGTCCAGGATGCTCTCGCCTCGATGAGCCGCCGCCTGGAGCTTCACGGCATCACGGTGTCTCAGGAGTTTTCACGCCAGATGCCTTTGGTGCCGAGCGATCCCGCCAGGATGGAACAGGTGCTTGCCAATGTTCTTGTGAATGCGGCTCAGGTCATGCCCCACGGGGGGGACTTGACGGTCAGAACCGCGCTGCGGCCGGCCTATGTCGAGATATCGGTACAGGATACCGGTCCTGGCATTCCGGACGCGATTCGCAGCCGGATTTTCGATCCCTTCTTTACGACGAAGCCGCACGGAACGGGCCTCGGACTTTCCATTGTCTACACGATCATGGAAGCCCACGGCGGGAAGGTGGAAGTGGAGAACGTGACGCGCGAGGACCCCCATGCGGGCCCGCTGCGTCCGGTGGGGACCCGGGTTGTTCTTTTGCTGCCACTGGGAGCCACGCATGCCGTTAACGAATCGGCCTCAGACGGGAGAGGTTGAGCGGATGGAAGGTCCGGAGAAGAAAATCAGGAAAAGAATCCTGGTCGTGGATGACGAAGAGCGCATCTGCGATGCGGTGAAGAGAGCTCTGGAACGCACAGGCTACCAGGTGGAGGCCAGTCTGAGCGCGCTGGGCGCGCTGGAGGTGATCCACAAGGGCGCATTGGACATGGTGATCTGCGACATCAAGATGCCGGGGATGGATGGGATGTCGCTCCTCGACCGGATCAAGGAATTCGACCCGAATATCCCGGTCCTGATGATCACCGGCTACGCGTCCATCGAATCCGCAGTCGAAGCCGTAAGAAAGGGCGCGCAGGAGTACATTCCCAAACCCTTTTCTCCAGCCCAGATCCGCTTTCTGGTCGAGCGCACGTTCGAGCGGAAGCGCCTGATAGAGGAGAACGTCTACCTCAAGGCCGAGCTTGGGCAGGCCCATGTCAGGAATGTCGTGAAGGGCACGAGCCAGATCATGGAATGGTTGTTTGATTTGGTCGCCAAGGTCGCCAAAACCGATTCCACCGTGCTGATCACGGGCGAGAGCGGCAGCGGCAAGGAAGTCGTGGCCCGTCTCATTCATTTCGGCGGCGCGCGGGTCGAAGCGCCCTTCGTCACAGTGAACTGCTCGGCGATTCCCAATGATCTCCTCGAAAGCGAACTGTTCGGGCATATGCGAGGAGCGTTTACCGGGGCTCTCTACAACAAGCGCGGAAGCTTCGAGCAGGCCGACGGGGGCACCCTCTTTCTCGACGAAATCGGCGACATGCGGCTCGAAATGCAGGCAAAGATTCTCCGCGCGCTGGAAGAAAGAAGGATCAAGAGAGTCGGGTCGGAGGACGAGGTTCCGGTTGACGTAAGGATCATCGCGGCGACCAACAAGGATCCGAGGGCGGAAATCAAAGCCGGTCGATTTCGCGAGGACCTCTTCTACCGGCTTAACATCGTCGAGATTGCGATTGCGCCATTGCGCGAACACAAGGAGGATATTCCTGTGTTCGCCCGGCACTTCCTCAGGGTTTTCTCCGCTGAGATGAAGAAACCCGTGACCGACTTTTCCGAGGAAGCACTGGGTTTGCTGAAGAGCCATGACTGGCCCGGAAATGTGAGAGAGCTGAGAAATACCGTGGAAAGGGCGCTCATCTTCGCCACCCCCGGCGAACTCGTTCGAACCAGCCACTTTCCGCCCGAGCTGCGTGAAAAGGCGAATACCGCTCTTTATTCCCCCATCAAAGATTTCCGGAGCCTGCACGCGGTGGAGATGGATCACGTCCGCGCCGTGCTGGATGCCTGCGATGGCAACAAGGCAAGGGCCGCAGAGATCCTGGGCATTTCGCCTTCGACGATCTGGCGAAAACTGCACGAAGCATCTTGAGGGCGCACTGCCAGGCGCTCGACTGCTATTTCAAGCTGCATTCCCGTTGCAAAATGCAATCGGGAAAAACGTTTGTTTTCAGCAGCCAAGACCTGCTATTGCAAAATGCAAACGTCATTCGATTCCCGGCGCTGACCAGCATTCCCGGGCTTCGCGAAAAGTACGCGTCAGATTAAGTACTTGCACGCTGTGGACGGGCCACAAATCCTGGCATCGATCTTGCTTTCTCTTACTGCAAGGACAGCGTCTTAGGCACCGACATCACTCTTGGACAACGACCTCAAGATCGTCAGGCGCGAGCAAAGCGCGCGATCGCGCCAGCATCGGGGGGTGCTGACGCAGGTGATCTTTGAGTGTGACGCGCTTGAAGTTCTGCGTACGGAGATGGACGCGGGAAGTGCTTTCGACAGCCTGGAATTCGGGGATTTCTCCGCCGTCCACTTTGTTATCGGTGGAACGCCCGTGTTCCGGACGCAGCATCAGTCCGCGGATCTGATGCCTGGCGACAGCATTATCTTCAATGACGAAAGACCCTACACGATTCTTAATGGTGCTCCGTCACGTTCGGTCATCCTGAGCATTCTTTTCAAGACGTTCGTTACGGAGACTCGCGCATGACGCGCGGGACGAGGACGTCAGGCGTGGAATCAACACAGTCTTAAGCGCAGGTTTTCAACTCTGAAAGCGGCAAAGGAGATTTTGGTATGAAACTGACCAGGCGGGAATTCATCAAGGCGTCGGTCGCCACAGCCAGTCTGCTCGTCGCCGGTTGTGCGACCACGGAACCGGTCACCAGCGCCATGGCATTGCGCAAGGCGAAACCCGCGGGTCCGGCCAAGGGCGAGTGGGTGTCCACCGCCTGCCAGGGATGCACCCAATGGTGCGCGATCCAGATCTTCGTGCAGGACGGGCGCGCGGTGAGGGTGCGCGGCAACCCGCTGAGCAACACCAACCACGGCTACGTCTGCCCCCGCGGCCACCTGATCCCGCAGCAGACCTACGATCCCGACCGGATCAAGGTGCCGATGAAGCGCACCAATCCGCAGAAGGGGCGCGGCATCGATCCGAAGTTCGTCCCGATCACCTGGGACGAGGCGCTCGACATTGTTGCCGGCAAAATGATCGAGCTGCGCAAGAACAACGAGGCGCACAAGCTCGCCTATATCCGCGGCCGTTACTCGCCGACCTCCACGAACCTCCTGTACGGCACGCTGCCCAGGATTTTCGGGACGACCAACTATTTCTCCCACAGCGCGATCTGCGCCGAAGCGGAAAAAATGGGGCCGGGGCTGACCCAGGGCTATTTCGGCTATCGCGACTACGACCTCGCCAACACCAACTGCCTCATCGCCTGGGGAACCGATCCGCTCGCCTCCAACCGCATGGTGCCGAATACCATCCGCCGGTTCGGCGAGATCCTGGCTCGCGGCACGGTGATTGCAGTCGACCCGCGTCTCTCCAATTCCGCGGCCAAGGCGCAGGAATGGCTCCCGATCAAGCCGGGTACTGACGGCGCGCTGGCGGGCGCCATCGCGCACGTGATGCTCACCGAAGGATTGTGGAACAAGAAGTTCGTCGGCGACTTCACGGAGGGCAAGAACCTGTTCGTCGCCGGGAAGACAGTCGACGAGACCGCCTTCGCCGAGAAGGAGACGCATGGCCTGGTGAAGTGGTGGAACATCGAACTGAAGGATCGCACGCCGGCGTGGGCTGAGAGGGAAACGCTGATTCCGACAGCGCAAACGATCCGCGTCGCGCGCGCCATTGGCCGGGCCGCGCCCAAGGTGGCGGTCTGGATGGGACCAGGCGTCGCCATGAATCCGCGCGGCACCTATGCGGCGATGGCGGTCCACGCGCTCAACGGCCTCGCCGGCTCGATCGACGTCGAAGGCGGCACGCTGCAAGGCTCGGGTGTCCCGACCGGAAAATTCCCGAGCTCGGACGCCTACGTCGACGCCGTCGCCAAGGCGGCGGGCAAGCACAAGAAGATCGACGGCCGCGGCGCGAAGGACATGCCGGCGATGATGAACGCGCGGCCCGGCAGCGGCGTCGTGACCAACAACATCGCCAACGGCATGCTCAAGGACCCGGGCGCGGTCAAGGTGCTGATCTCCTCCTGGAGCAACTTCAATTTCTCTGCCACCGACCCGTCTCGCTGGGACAAGGCGCTGGCCGCCGTGCCGTTC
>MERI01000231.1 GCA_001772005.1 Betaproteobacteria bacterium RIFCSPLOWO2_12_FULL_62_58
AGGGGGAACGTGTAGGATTGCACTGATCTCTTCATTGCCGTCTCCTTCTGGGCTGCCGAACATCCGCTGGACGATCACGCCGAGCGCGCGGAACGAATCACGAAAAGCACATCGGCGACTGTTGTCTAACGTCTTGGTGAACGGCGGGCTGGCACGTTCAGAATCAATTAGCAGGCGAGAGCCTTAACAGGCGTTCAGCGTTGCCGTGGGCGATCTTGGCCGCTGCCTTCGGCGAAAGCTGAGAGAAGACTTGTCGCCACAAGCCGATGACTCTCGAATACGCATTCAAGGAAGGCTTCACTCGGTCAGTCCCTATGACAACACGGTCCTGAAAATCCTCCAGCAGCTCCTTCCAGCCACGCCGCAGCTCTCCATCATCGTCAATACGGTCAGCGTAAAAGCTTGGCCCTACGCGCTGCGAAAGCTCCAGGTACAGATTCGGGTGAGTCTGCAGAAGCCGACGCAGCAGCGGGGGTTGTGCGAAGTGTCCAGCATGAGCCCACATCCAAATGCAGTTACGGTTTGACAGCAGCAACCGTTCCATTTCACCCACTGACTGTTCGGTTGCGTCCATATGCGCGCTGAGCGGTACCTTGTACGTGGACGACAATCTGCAGATGTGTTGCATCAAAGGTGAATCTGCCGGGAAATACCCGCCTCGCTTCGGTTGAGAAAGCGTAGTATTGGGATGAAGCTCGCCAATTCCTTTCAGTTTGCCAGCGCGAAGGTCCGCTTCCAAGCTGACCAGAGCTTTCCGAACAGCTTCGCTTTCGAGCGTCCAGGCCGGCTCACCTTCCTTGTTAATGAGCCCGCGAATGCCACCGAAGCCGAACACAAAAATGCGGTCGGGATTCTGAAGTGCAAAATCCAGGGCGACTTTGTCCGTGTCAGGCCCTCGCTCCCTGGCTCCGTTGCCCGCCTTGGTCACTCCCACCTCGTCAAACAGGCTCACAAATGCGGTCAGGTCCCAAGCGGGATCAGGATGGAAATGCATATCGATAATAGGCAAAGTCGCCGCATGTGTGGAGCCCTGAGCATAAGCATTTGCTGGCAACACCAGCAGAATGATCAGCGCAAAGTGCGAGATCACGCCTGAACGTACCAGACTCAACATTGCCCGGGTGAGAATCGTGATTAGCTTCATGTCGTCTCCCCGTTAGCGACCCCAAGTTGTCTGTAGAAGGTGCTGCCAATTGGTGCGCGCGGCTTGGCCAGTGACCGCCCTTGGCCGTTGGCGGCCATCGCGCGACGAATGCCGTTCGGCGTCCAGTGCCGCATAACGATCCCGATAACCGGCTCGACACGAGCGGGCGAAGCCCGCTTGTGGAGGGTCCGTGTTCATCGGGGGGTTAGCCGTCATCCATCAGGCTATTCCAAGAAAAACTTGCTTAATGCAGCGTTGACTGCCGCGGGATTCATCTGGCTCATCTGATGCGCCGCGTTTGGAATCGTTACCCGAGCCGCGGCGGGCTGGCAGCGCTGGTACGCATCCAGGATAGGTCGGAAATGAGGAGGACTCTTGTCCCCGGTCATCAGCAATACCGGAATTTCTATTTTCCCAATGTCGTCGCAACTTATCGGTCTGGCTTTGCTATCGGCAGCCTGACCGACAACCGTCCAAGCATTCTCAAGCCGGATTTGGCGCTGCACTTCGGTGAGTCTTTTCCAGGCACCCTTGCCATTGACGTCGTCGAAGAAATACTCGAGACCGCCCGCAATGTCGCCCTTCCGGTAATGGACTTCGGTTGCCCTGGCGCGGGCGACCACGACAGCTTCTCCCGGTGCGGACTTCGGCGGAGGGGCCAACTCCCCGAGCGCAGGATCCATCAACAGCAATTTCCTCACGAGATCGGGTCGTGCAAGTGCCGTTCGAATCACGACTTGTCCACCGCGTGACCACCCGACGAGATAGACGGGCCCTGCGTTGAGTTTTTCAATTAGAACCGCGACGTCCGCAGCGTGCCGCTCAAGACCGAAATTGCCCGCGCCATTCCAGCGTTCAGGATAGTAGTACCGCAGGCTTACCGAGACGACCCGCGCGCGCGAAGACAGCGCTTCCAGCTGTGGTGTCCAGTAACGGTAATCATTGAGCGAGCCGTGCACGAGGACGATGGCGGGTCCCGCTCCGCGCTCCATGTAGGCCATGGGATAGCCATTGGTCGTAAGGGTCTTCACACCAGGCGGAAGCTGCCAGTCCGGCTGTTGAACCGTCTGGCAACCGCCGAGGTTGATGATCAATGCAAGTGCAAGGGCGATGAATGAAGGACGATTCGCTGAAGACATGATGCTCCTCCCTTGTGCGGGAATTCTGACGGCTAACGTCTCCATTAGTTGCCGTAAGTCGGGCGCAGGCGTTCAGCAACACGGCCGTAGCAATGAGCGTGGCGCTGCACAGCGAGGCGGCGCCGCGGTTTTGAGGCTGAGTCCGGGCTCACATGGTCTCTCTCTTCATCCGGGCTCCCGCCCTCGCGGCGGGCTTATCTCCAGAAGCGTCATTTGGGGACGAAACCGGTCATCACATCTGCTATTCTTTGCCGGGCCAATGAAGCGGATCGGCCCTGGGAGGAGTAGGTGCCTGTGAACTGGCCGCGCTGCCAGCACGAGAATCCGCCACGCATGGATTTTTCAAACCGCTCTTTTCACTATCCGCCACGGTATCGGCAGCCCTGTCCGAGCCATCTGGCAGGACGCGATGGGCTGCGCGCGGGTCCCCCTGTGCCACATCAATCTTTGGGCAGTTTGCGCCAATAAGCGGCACGACAAACGAATAACGTCTTGCGCCATCCGCGCATCGTCACTACACGGGAGCGAATGCGAGCCGGTAGTGACGTTGCGCTAAAACCCGCATGAATATTGGCTCCTGATGCCAATTTTCAAAGTGACGGACCCCTACAGATCTGAGTGACGGGCTCAAAACTGGCGCATTCGACATCCCCCTGCCGCTGGCGCAGGGCTCACTAACCGAACCGCATTCTGGCGCAGTTCCATTCCGTTGGACAGCCATCAAGGTGATGATTCAATCGTGCGAGATCCCAATCGTTGCCAGCGTCCAATTGACGAACGTTCCGCGCTATCGAGAACTGGCCGCGAAGAGACTGCAAAAGGACCGCACATTCGACTTCAATCCAGGAATCTGGATTGAGTTTATGCAGATCAAAACTTTTTGCAACTTTGTCGGAACTCGGCCCAATATCCATTGGTCAGATGAGGTAACCGCGCGGCGGCTAGGACAATGGAATAGTCCAGCGGCGTCCGGCAATGTCTACCGACCGGATGTTGCGCTGCGCGAAAGTGAATTCGATGTGGTTTCACGGTGGCTTCGTCAGCCCGCTCGATGCCCGTTAACGCATCCCCTGCTCGGGTAGAGCGCCCTTAAAACCGGGGAGATCTCCTGAAAACCAGTGGCCGCAAGATCGACGTTTGCCGTCAGGACACCGCTGTTGGAAGCGGCGGCAACGTCGGAACCGCCGTCATTGAGACGGCAAGGCAATTTCGATTTCCCGCTCAGGCCGCCGCGCGGGCCATCTCGAATTCGGCATGAATCCGATCGAATGGGACGTAAACTCGGCCCGCTTCGTCACGTTCGATGAGTCCTTCTTCAACGAGAACCTTTACGTCCCGATGCACGGATTTCACGTCGCGTCCCACTGACCGTGCCAGGCCCCGAAGGCTCACCGGGCCAAGTTCTTGCAATCGCTCGATCAGTGTCCAGCGCGCAGGGCTGAAGATGCGAAACAATGCTGCCGGCGATTCGAAGCTGCGTACCTCACCCTGGTAGCGGTGGGTTCGACCGGCTCGAAGCACCCCGCCGCGCAAGCGATTGCGAGCGGTCGCCTCGTCGCGTTCGATCAGAATGGTCATCGTTCTCATGGCTTCCTCAATACGTCCACATCTGTGAAGAAATCCTCAAGCAGCCGCTCAAGGCTGACAAACACGTAACGCTCTTCGCGCCTGCCGGCGTGGCGATGATCACCTTTCCCGCGCTCGTTGTCGTAGCCGACGAGCCGATGCCCCGGTAGGCCGTAGAACAGCCGATACTTGAACCGATGAGCGCTCCCGGTCACAGGCTTGTCCAATTCCCACACCCGCGCCTCAAGGATCGCTCCGTCGTCGTAGCTGCGCTTGTAGTGGTAGAGGAGGCGCACCGCCATGTTGGCAAGTATGCCAACAGACTGTCACCGACGTCAATGCCCCCGCATCATAAGTAGCCGGGTGGAACACGATCATGGAATCGCCAAGTTGCCGGCGCCTTGCGGACGCCATCGGCTTTATGCAGAAAAGGAAGCTGAACGATGTGCCCAGCTTCGTACCAGAGTGGCGCGCCCGGCAGGATTCGAACCCACGACCCCCTGGTTCGTAGCAACAGCGAGAAAACAGCCTTGATCCAATACTTGCGCAGCACGACTGAGCCGCGGCGACTTTCTCGGTAACCGCCGTACATCCATCAACTGAGCAACCGCAATATTTCCGTCGCGTCGGAAATTTCGTCCAGCTCCGCAATCAGCTCCATGGCTCGCTCCATATTGCGGGCTGGGATCGGTTTCGCTGAAAAGGAAACGCAGTCGCGAAACTTCGCTTCCAGGAATTCCCGTTTGACCGGATGTTTTGCGTCCCCAGGCACTCGGTCCGGCTGATGCGAGAACACCCTTCCGTCCTTCATGCGGATTTCCACGATGGGCTTAGAGGCCGAGGAGTAGTCTCCAGCCGCGCGCACCGACGCCATCTGCTCCGCCCGGTAGTTGACCTTGTCCGCCATCGCAAGGACGATCGGATCGCGCAGACCCTCCGGCGTGTAATCGCGCAGCGTCACGTTTCCTTTCGCCATCATCACCGCGCTGGTGAACGGGATGCTGAACTTTCCGTCAATGCTCTCCTGGGGGCGCCGTTTGCGGTCAAGCGGTTCGCACAACTGCTGTGTCGAAAGGTTGCCGCCGATCACCGAGATCGCCTCGACATCTTCGGGCCGCAGAGCATGCTGCTGCCGCAGCTCCAGGATGGCGGCATTGGTCGCCCGCGTATAGCCGCAAGCCGGCCAGACCTTGAACCCGTGTGTATCGAGCAGCGGAAAGCGCATCCCCAAACCCCCGACGAGGGCGTCCCAGTAGGGTGTGTCCGTGCGGATGTAGTTCTTGAACACGCCGAACGGACCTTCGACCACGTCTTTCGGACCAATGATGCCCCGCCGCGCCAGCTCGGCGGCCACGACCGCGCCCTGTCCGGAAAACCCCGCCTGCATCGAACGCATGTGTGTCGCCTCGCCCACCGCCATCTGCCGGCTGCCGCTCATCTGATTGAAAGCGATCCCGAATGCGTTCTCCATCTGTTCCGCGTCCAACCCGAGCGCGTGCCCCGCCGTCGCAGCACCGCCGAGAAAACCGAACAACTGAGTCGCGAACCAGCCGGAATTCATCTGCCAGTCAGGCACGTCGATCGACAGGCAGAAGCGCGTCATTAGATCGGAACCGGCGGCAAATGCGGTGATGAGGTCACGACCGCTGATCCCGCCCAGCTTTTCTCCCAGCGCGAGTGCAACGGGGATGGTGGCGATGCTGACGTGACCGCCGCCCACATCGTCATAATCGAGCATGTGTCCCAGGCTGCCGTTAACGAATACGGCCCACGGTGCAGGTGCCCTGCCACCAAAGCCGAGCACGCTACTTTCCGCCTTGCCGCCGAGTTCCCTCACATACTCCGCGACGATCCGCGCCTCGGGCGCGAGCGTACTGGCACCGATGCACACGCCGAGCGTGTCGAGAACACATTGCTTGGCCACCGCGACGAGCGTCGGCGGAAGCTGCTCGTATCTCAGGCCGCTCGCGTGTCTCGCCAGCTTGCGTGTGGCATCCTTTCCCGTTGTTGTGTCGGTCATTTTCGACGGCTTTCCCGTCACACTTCGGTTTGCGCTCCCGTTGTCCATTTCTTTCTCCACGTCCCGTAGTGGGTCATGCGACGCCGACGATAACCCAGGCGGGAAGTGGTCGGCGTCGCACCGCTTGGCGTCTCCTTTTGCACTAGCCGTGTCGCGCTACCGCACGACCCTTGGATTCGGCCTCGACGACAATAGCATCAAATGCAGGCTTGACGTCCGTCATCTCGTCGATGTTTTGCCATTGTTTGAGCGCGGACGCAGCGCGCGCTTCGCCAAGCCTTGGCTCACACAGACGCATGAACTTGGTAGCAAGCTCGGCCGCGGAAACAGGATTGTCTTCATGGCCGAGTGGATTAACGATGTAGGCTTGATAAGACTTTCCTGAATGATCCGTCGCGGTCACCCGCATGCGCACTACCCGCGGAAAATCCTTCTCGAACTCGTCGTTGATCCGCACGGTCACGCGATTCATGAACGAGCGAATGGATGGATCGAGATACGACTCCGGCACAAAAGCGCGCTGATCGATGAGTCCGTGGCGCAACGTCCACGCGAATATGTACGGTAGGCTGTGATCCGCGGTTTCCCTCGTCCTGGGGTCCCACTTGGCCGGTTCGCTCCCGCTCTCGTGCCAGGCCGACCAATAGGTCTCAACGTTTACGCTTGCGATCTGTTCGGCGGAAACCTGCTTGCGCAGCTCGATGGCGGCCCAGACGAGCGCCTGCATGTTGTAGACCACGGGCCAGTACTTGATTTTTGCCCGGGCGATAAAGAAGTCGTCCGGCGCCGTGCCGAACGGCGGGAGCTCGATCGGTCCGGAGATAAGCTCGGTGAGACCGTGGCGACCGGTGAAGGGTGCCTCGGGTCCGGTCATGCCGGCCGCGGCAAGCTGCACACCGAAGACGGCGTTGCGCACCGCATAGGCGGTCGCTGCGCCCTTCCACATTGAAAGTTGACCCGCCCGGCTGGCGCGCATCGGCATGTTGGCGACAGCCGTAATGCCGATCGCGTGCTGCGCGACTGCACGGCTCAACCCCATCAGGTTGGCGAGACCCGCAGCGGCTCCGACGCTGATACCGAATCCCTGGTCCCATCCGCGCTCGCGCAGCTGCGCTTTCATCTGGAGCCGGATGAAGATTTCATACGCGACCACGGTCGCAGTGATCAACCGCTGGCCCGACGCCCCGATTTGCGGCGCGACGGCGAAGAGGCCGCCGAGGCTGTCGCTCGGATGGCCGCCCGGGTAGGTATCGTTGAAATCCAAGTCGCGGATCATGCACGAGTTAATGAAAGCCGCAGCGTCGGCCGCCGCGAGGTCGCTGGAGCCCAGGATGCGCCCGGCGAGCTCCTGCCGCGCAGCCGGCCCCGCGAGCGACCGGCCGATTTCCGCCGTATCGCAGTCGTATGCGCCGAGCGCGCACCCGAGCGCATCGAGGAGGCGCTCCTTGCCCGCTTTCACGGCGTTGGGCGGCAGGTCGCGGTAAGACAAACGGCTGGCAAAGTCCGCAAAGCTATTCAGAATCGGATCCAACGCATTCCTCCTGTGCTCGACGACTGGTTCAACGCAAAGAACCCTTTTCGCTTCGGACACCCACGTCCTTCGCCAGCTTCCTGAATCGGTTGATCTCATCGGCAAGGTGTCGGCCGAAATCGGCGGGCGCGCCACCGACCGGTTCTGCTCCGTCCGCCACAAAGCGCTGGACGATTTCGGGCATGCGCACAATCTTGTTCATTTCTTCGTTCAATTTCGTTATGGCCGCATTCGGCGTGCCCGCGGGCGCAAGCACTCCATACCAGGTCAGAACGTGATAACCGGACACGCCGGCTTCTGCGATGGTGGGAACGTCGGGTGCTGCATTCGATCGTTTTGCGCTCGTGACGCCCAGTGCCCGCAGCCTGCCCGCTCGCCAGTGCTGAAGACCCGCTACTATGGCGGAAAAGGTGAACTGCACCTGCCCGCTGATTACCCCCGTCACAGCCGGAGAACCGCCCCGGTACGGCACGTGGTCCACCCCGATATCAGCCATGCGCTTGAACAGCTCGCCCGCCATGTGTCCGGAGCCGCCGTGTCCGCCCGAAGAAAAATTCAAAGTTCCGGGCTTGGCTTTGGCGAGCGCGATCAGGTCTTTCACTGTCCGGACGGGCAGTGACGGAGTCACCACCAGCAGAAACGGTGCCTGCCCAATCTGGATTACAGGCGCGAAATCCTTGATCGAGTCGAACGGCAGATCGTAAAGGCTCGGGTTGATGCCAAAGCTGCTCGACACGACAAGCAACGTGTATCCATCGGGCTGGGCTTTTGCAACGATTCCCGCGCCGATCGATCCCGCCGCGCCAGAGCGGTTGTCGACGATCACCGACTGGCCTAGGGCTTCTGTAAGCTTCTGCGCAATGAGTCGCGCAACGATATCGGTCGCGCCGCCGGGCGCCAGCCCGACCACGAAGCGCAGAGGCTTGATGGGATAGCTGTCGGCACTGGACTTCAAAGCGCTGCCGGTTTGCTGAGCTTGCACCGCAATCGATGGGGCGAGACACAGCAGCAGCGTCAGCAAAGTACTTTTAAATCGTTCGTTCATGCTCTCCTCGCTTTATAGCGTCATACTGGTGTAGCGCCGGATCCATCTTGAAATTCGAATGTCAAATTGGATCCGGATGAGTCCGGACTGACGGCTGTTTGAGTTCTTGTCCGGGGCTGTTACGAAGCGGTCTCTGCAAGGTAGCGCTTGCGGGCGAAAGCCGCCATCCCGCCACTCTCGAAAATCGCCTCTATCGTCGGCGGATACTTCCGCAAGGTCACCGTTGCGCCGGTCGCAACGTTGCGCGCGAGCGTGCGGCGGTAGTCGAGTTCCAGTGTCGCGCCATCCTCGATGATCTTGCCGATTTCCGGCGCGATGAAAATCGGCATCGGTAGAGCGATGCTGTTGCGCAGGAACAACCGCGACGCGGACTCGACGACGATGGCGGCGATGCCGATCTCCTTCAATACCAGCCCGGGGCGATGCGAACCGCAGCCGAAGTTGCGGCCCGCAACGATGATGTCGCCAGGCTTCACCTCTTTCGGAAACTCGGGGCGGAATGATTCGAGGGTATGCTTCTTCAGCTCCGCCATCGTCGAATAGAGGTAATAGGGATTAATGGAATCGGTATCGACGGAATCCCCGAATTTCCAGACGCGGCCCGTGATCGCGCGGTTCAGGTCAAAGCTCATGAAACACCTCCTTCGGATTGACGATCTCTCCCGCCACCGCCGCGGCGGTAACGGTGAGAGGGCCGCCCAGATAGATTTGCGCCTCAAGACTTCCCTTGCGCCCCTTGAAATTGCGTGTAGTGGCGGTGATGCACACCTCGCCCGCGGAAAGGAATCCGACTTTCGGCTGGCACACGCCGCAGCCCGGCGTGACGACCTGCGCGCCCGATTCGATGAGCTGCTCGATGAGACCGGTTTTGAGGCACTGCAGGTAAACCTGCTGCGAGGCTGGCGAGACAAGGAAGCGAACGCCTTTAGCCACCTTGCGCCCTTTCAGCATGCGCGCGGCGATCTCGATGTCTTCGAAACGGCCATTCGCGCAGGACCCGATCTGGGCTTGGTCGATGCGCGTGCCTTTCACCTCGTCGACGGGCACGACGTTGCCGAACTGGTGCGGCTTTGCGACAACGAACGGCATCTCGTCGACATCCACCACAATCTCCCTCACGTATTCGGCGTCGGCGTCGGCTACAAGCGGTTCATAGGGCTTGTCGGTGCGCCCGCGCAGGAACGCGTCGGTTTTCTCGTCCGCCGGGAACATCGCGAACTTTGCGGCCACCTCGACGCCGTGCGTGGACAGGCAGGCGCGGCTGTCGATGCTCAACTGAGGAACGAGCGGGCCGGTAAACTCGATTGACATGTTCTGAGCGAAGTCGTCTCCGTATTTTCCAGCCAGATAGAGCATGATGTCCTTCGCGATGGGGTATCGGGGTTGCGTGCCTTTCAGCACGATTTTCACCGAGGAAGGAACCTGAAACCACAGCTCGCCGAAGAGCATCGCGTACATGAGATCGGGCCGGGTGATGCCCGTGGCGCCCGCATTGAGCGCGCCGTAGCCGATAGTGTGAGAATCCATCCCGACCACCAGTTCGCCGGGGCGCGCAAGACCGTAGTCGAGGATCATCTGGTGAGCGATACCCGGCTCCGCGTCGTGAAAAATATTCACGCCGAGCCGTGACGCTTCCTTCCGGATAAGGGCGTTATCATCGGCGATGGACTGGCTCAACGCTGGCTGGTGATGGTCGATCAGGAAAAAAACCTTATCCCGGTCCCACACGCGCGGAAAGCCGTCCGTAAATCCCGCCTGCACAGCCAGGCGGTGGACGTCCATGAAATGGTAATGACACATCGCGCCGTCGATGCGGGCGTCAACGATGTCGCCCGCCTTGACCGGCTCTCGCGCCAGGTTGTGCCGCGACAGCAGCTTTTCCGCCAGCGTTTGTCCCATGTTTCCTCCTAGTTCGAACGACGCTGCCCCCGCGCGCTTAATCGATTCGCGCGCCTGAAGCTCGCACGACGGCGGCCCACTTGTCAGTCTCTCTCTGCAGGAAAGCGCGCATCTCTTCCGGCGTGCTCGTCATCGAATCCGCCCCGCGGTTCTCGTAGTACTCGCGCACGTCCGGCAGAGCCACGCTCTGCTTGATCGCAGCGTTCAGCTTGCGGACGATGTCTTCAGGCGTGCGCGCAGGCACCACGATGCCGAACCAGTTCACCGCTTCATAGCCAGGGTAGCCCGATTCGGCGATGGTCGGCACGTCCGGCAATGCACGCACGCGGCGACTCGACGTCACGGCGAGCGGCCTCAGTCTGCCGGAGCGAATGTGTGGTTGCAGTGGCGAGACATTGGCGAACAGTACCTGAATGCGCCCGCTGATGACGTCCGGGATTGCGAAGGCACTGCCTTTGTAGGGAACGTGCACCATGTCCACGCCGGCCCTCGACTTGAACAATTCGGTGGCGAGGTGGTTGACCGCACCGTTACCCGTCGAGCCGTAGCTGGCTTGTCCGGGCCGTTGCTTCAGGAACGCCACGAAATCCCGTACTGACTTCACGGGTAGTGACGGATGTACCACCGCGCAGAGCGGCTCAGACCCGATCAGTGTGACGGGCGCGAAGTCGCGCGCGAGATCATACGAGAGCTTGCGATAAAGGCTCGGCGCGATCACATGCGGTGCCGATACCATGAACAGGATGTAGCCGTCCGGCGCTGCCCTGGCCGCTATTTCCGCGCCGATGTTGCCGCCGGCACCCGGCCGGTTGTCGATGATCAACTGCTGGCCGAGGCTGTCTGCCAGCTTCTGCGCGATCGAGCGTATCAGCAGGTCGCTCGCTCCGCCGGGTACCTGCGCGACGATGATGCGCACGGGCTTCGCCGGGTAAACCTGGCTGGCGGCCGGCAAGGCCAGGAGCAGCAGTAATGCGATCGCCGCCCGGCCCAATAACTCGAATCCCAATGATGGATTGAACTGCCGGTACGGGAATTGTCTCATTCGGCGTGGTCTCGTTTCTTCACCGCGGTCGCTGGCTTCGTACGTGCATGGCGCGCCGCTTCCGTGCCGGCAATCCGGCCAAACACCGCGCCGGACACTAGCCCCGTGCCGCTGGGATAGTTGAAATAGAAAAGTCCGCCGACCATCTCTCCAGCCGCAAAGAGCCCGGGGACATCGTGCCCGGCCACGCTCTGCACGGCCGCCCGGGGCGAGACGCGTACGCCGCCGAACGTGAACGTGATCCCACAGGTGATAGCGTAAGCATGAAATGGCGGAGTGTCCAGCACGTTGGCCCAGTTCGACTTCGGGATCGCGAGACCGGTCGTGCCACGACCGTCCAGGATCACCGGGTTGAATGCGACATCCTGACGGACAGCCTTATTGTATTCAGCGATTGTCTTGAGGCAGCGTTCGGCGTTCACGCCCTCAAGCTTCGTCACCAGCGCTTCCAGAGTGGGCGCTTCTGCTTTGGTGATCTTGCGTATACGGTACTCGTCCCTGAGCAGATGGTTCACCTTCGAGTCGAAAATCTGCCAGGCGAACATGCCGGGTTGCTTGAGGATTTCGACCCCGTACTTCGCATACGTATAGTTCCTAAAGTCGGCGCCCTCGTCGACGAAACGCTCACCGTTGGCGTTCACCATGATACCGAACGGATAGCTGTGCTTCTGGAACAGGTCGCCAATCTCGCGCTCGCCGAAAGGTGGTGCGTTCAAGTCCCAGCCTACGGCGTGCGCGCCGGACCAGTGGCCGAACGGCATCGCCCCGACGGCAAGCGCCATCCTGATGCCATCGCCCATGTTGAAGCGGGTCCCGCGCACCTTCGCGAGGTCCCAGTTGGGGCCCAGATACCGCGCCCGCATCTCGGCGTTAGACTCGAAGCCGCCGCAGGCCAGCACGACCGCGCCCGCTCTCCGCCGGAGCGTCTTGCCCTGCGCTTCCGCGACCACCCCGCGCACTTCGCCATTTTCATAGATCAGTTCGGTCGCCGCGGCCTCGTACAGCACCGGAATACCGTTCTTCTTCGCTATCTTGTGCAGGCTGTCAACGAGTCCCTGCCCGGCGCCCCAAGTCGCGCCTATGAGGCCGGCGTAGAACTTGACCTTGCCGCCGACTTTCTGCGACTGACGCGCCCACATCGCATCGAACCGCACGCCTTTCGACTTCATCCATGCCAGCGTCTTCCGGCTGTTGCGCACGAACAGCTCGGTGAGGTCCGGATCGCAACGGTACTGGGTCACACGTCCCATGTCTTCAAGGAATTCCTCTTCGGTGTAAGTGCCGAAGTCGGTGTTCGCAACTTCTTCATCGGTGAGGTCCAGGACCTCGCGCACCTCCTCAACGTTCTTGAAGGCGAATCGCGTGGCGCCGCCCGTGAATGCGCTGTTGCCGCCGCACTCCGCCTCCGGCGCTCTTTCGAGCACCATGACGCTCGCGCCTGCGTCCTGAGCGGCGAACGCAGCACACATTGCTGCATTGCCCGCGCCAACGACCACCACATCGACTTGCTGCGCGTCCTTCAATTGCATGCTTCCTCCAGTGTCCCTGTACGTAGCCGCGCTTGCCTGGCGGAGCGGGCACATGGGTGTCTAGTACCTTATCAAGCGCTCGCTCCGAGATAAAAGAACTTGTCTTGTGGCCAGTATGCCTCGTTGTTATCCTGACCGCCGACATGACGCTGCAGCAACTTCGTTTTCTCTCAACATCCAGCAAATGCTCAATTCACACGCAGCGACTTGACCGGCTTCAGGCACCCGCCCTGACAATGACTTCATCCTCCTCGACGGCGAAGGTGTGCGGAAACCCTTCCGACGCCCATTCCATGTACTGCACCGCGTCCGCAAAACGGGGATCTTGCCGGCGCAATGGCTCGGGCCGCAGCTGCTTGTCGATCAGAACCGGCAGGAATGAAGTCTTCTCGACGCCGTCGGGAGTAACCACCGCCTTCGCGATGAGGCTGCGTTTGGCGTCCTCCCCATAGGGAAGATGGGGATAGTCCGGGTCCAGCCTGACCCCGTAGCGCTTCTCAAACACCTCGGCCTCACGCGGCGTCTTCGCGCGGGATGACATGATGAAATTGCTCAGGCTGTAAAAGCATGCCTTGCCGTCGTAGACGCCGATCGCCTTTGGTACATGCGCATGATGGCCGAGGATCAGATCGGCGCCGGCCGCGAATGCGGCGCGTGCCGCCGTCTTCTGGTAGTCGGCGATCATGCGCGGAATGAAATGGATGCCCCAGTGCAGCGACACGATTACCGCGTTCGCCGACCTCTTCGCGGCCGCGATGTCGGCGCGCATGTTCTCGAGGTCTTCCTCATACGGTACGGTGATTACGCGCGGCGGCACTCCGGCCTGATACTCGACCGCCTCATAGTAGGTGTGGGCCCGGAGCGGCGCGATGCCTGCCTTCTTCGGCCCCGCGGCATAGCCTTCGCGCAGGACCGAGCAGTAGGCGAGGAAAGCGACGCGGACCCCGTTGCCGTTTATGAAGGCCGGCTGTCTGGCCTCTTCGAGATTGCGGCCGGCGCCCACCGGGACGATACCCTTCCTGCGGAAGAGGTCGATCGAATCGAGCAGCGCGTCCTCCCCCCAGTCCATGGCATGGTTGCTCGCCACAGACACCACGTCGAAGCGGCAATCGTCGAATACCGATGCCATATGGGGTTTCACGCGGCTGTGTTCCCCGCCCGAGTGCACTTGCAGCGCACCACGCTCCGAGTACACCCTTTCGACTTGGGCAAACCGGAGATCGGCGGCCTGAAGGGTAGCGCGCACGTGTGCGCCATAGCCCTCGGCGGGCTCGTGTATGGGGCCAATGTCGCCGCAAGCGAGGAGAACAAGACTCTCGCCAGTCATGAAGAAAATGCCTTTCCCGGTGCTTTACAGCTTCATACCGGACGAGGCGACGAGCTTCGTCCACTTTTCGATTTCATGCGTGATCGTCTCCCTGAACTGCGTCGGCGTACTGGGTGCCGATTCGATGCCGTCCGCAGCGAGCTTCTCCCGGATGTCAGGTGACCCGAGAATCTGCGCGATCTGGTGATTGATGTGCTGGACGATGGCTGGAGGCGTGTGTGCCGGCGCGACGAGACCGTACCAGCCGACGACGCTGTAACCGGTCAGGCCGGCCTCCGCGATGGCCGGCAGATCGGGCAACAAGCCGGACCGCTTGGAACTCGTTACGCCGAGCGCTTTCAACCTGCGGGCTTTTACCTGCGGCATCGCAGAAATCGCGCTCGCGAGGAGCAGCTGCACCTGCCCGCTCATCAGATCGATCATCGCTTGGCCGGCACCTTTGTAGGGCACGTGAACCATGTCGACTTTCGCCACGTCCTTGAACAGCTCCATGCCGAGATGTGCCGAAGAGCCCGTGCCGGAGGAGCCGTAGTTCAGCGCGCCCGGTTTGCTCTTTGCGAGCGCGATGAGCTCCTTCACCGACTTCACGGGCAGCGACGGATGCGCGAGCAGCACGTAAGGTTGAGAGGTCATCTGCGTAATCGGCGCGAACGTTGCCTGTATGTCGTAGGGCACGCGGGTGACGAGCGCAGCGTTGGTGAGTTGACTGCCGGACACGACGAGCAGGGTATAGCCATCCGGGACAGCTTTTGCCGCAAGCTCCATCGCGATCGTTCCGCCCGCGCCCGCGCGGTTGTCCGTGACCACCGGCTGACCCCACCGCTCCGTCAGCTTCTGCCCCACAGCACGCGACAGAATATCGCTGCCCCCGCCGGGTGCAAAACCCACCAGCAGCCGCACCGGTTTTATGGGATAGCGCGGCTCCGTTTGTGCATTCGCGCCGAACGGCAGCAGCATGCAGACAAAGCCTGCGCACCAACCGGCAATCATTCTAATGCCCATTTTCCCTCCTCCTCGAATCGTTCGATCTGAAGCAAAGCGAATCGTCTTGTGCCCGTTCCGGTCACGACGCGAGAGCCTGCTCGCGCAGGTAGCGCTCGCGCGCGAACTCGGGAAGCCCGCCGGCTGCGAAGATCCGTTCGATAAGCGGCGGAAACCTGCGGAGCTCGATGCTCGCGCCGCTCACCGGATTTCGCACGACCCCGGCGGGATAGTCGACTTCCAGCGTTTCGCCGTCGTGCACGACCCCCGTTATGCCCGGGGCCATGAAAATCGGGATTGCCCGCGCGATGCTGTTGCGAAGGAACAACCGCGCCACCGATTCGGCGACGATCGCCGCGACGCCGACTTCGCGCAGGACGAGTCCCGGACGGCTCGACCCGCAGCCGAAATTGCGCCCGGCGACGAGGATGTCGCCGGGGCGGACTTCCTTCGGGAATTCGGGCCGGTACGCTTCCATCGTGTGCTGCTTCAACTCATCCATCGTCGGATACCGGTAATACGGATTGATCGCATCGGTCTCGATGGAGTCGCCGAATTTCCAGACGCGGCCGCGAATCCTGCGGTTCAGATCAAATGCCATCGAACACCTCTTTCGGATTGACGATTTCGCCGGCGACTGCGGCCGCTGCGACAGTAAGCGGTCCGGCAAGATAGATGTCGGCTTTAAGGCTGCCTTTGCGCCCCTTGAAATTGCGCGTGGTGGCGGTGATGCATACCTCGCCATCCGAGAGAAAGCCGACTTTCGGCTGGCATACACCGCATCCCGGCGTGACAACTTGTGCGCCGGCTTCGAGCAGGGTTTCGACGAGGCCCGCTTTGACGCACTGCAGATATACCTGCTGTGAGGCTGGTGAAATGAGAAAGCGCACACCTTTCGCGACTTTACGACCCTTGAGTACGCGCGCCGCGATCTCGATGTCTTCGAAGCGGCCGTTCGCACACGAGCCGATAATCGCTTGCTGGATTCGCTGACCGGCGAGTTCGTCCACCGGCGCGACGTTTCCGAACTGATGCGGCCTGGCGACGACGAATGGCATGTCCTCGATGTCGAGTACGATCTCCTTCTCGTACTCGGCGTCCGGATCGGCCGCGATCGGCTCGTAACGCTTGTCGGTGCGGCCCCGCAAAAACTCGCGCGTCGTCTCGTCGAAAACGAACATCGCCAACTTCGCACCGACCTCGACCCCGTGCGCCGCGAGGCACATGCGGCTGTCGATCGACAGTTGCGGCACGAGCGAACCGTCGTACTCCATCGACATGTTGCCGGCGAAGTCGTCGCCGTACCGACCAGCGAGGTAAAGAACGATGTCCTTGGCGATCGGGTAGTTGGGTTGATGCCCGTTCAGCACGACCTTGATCGACTGCGGCACCTGGAACCACAGCTCGCCGAAGAGCAGCACGTAGAACATATCGGCGCGCGTGATGCCGGTCCCGCCCGCATTGAGCGCGCCATAGCTGATCGTGTGCGAATCGTTGCCCACCACCAACTCACCGGGCCGCATGAGGCCGTAATCGGCCATCATCTGGTGCGAGATGCCGGGCTCGGAATCATGGAAACTTCGAATACCGAGCCGTTCCACTTCCCTGCGGATGAGCGCGTTGTCGTCGGCCTGCTTTTGCGAGAGCGTCGGTTGGTGATGATCGACCAGTACGAATATCCGCTCAGGGTCCCACACGCGCGGTAGCCCTTCGTTGAAACCGGCCTGCAGCGCGAGATCGTGCATCGGCTCCGAGGCATGGTAATGAACCATCGCGCCGTCAATTTGCGCTTCGATTATGTCGCCGGCGCGCACCGGTTTACCGGCAAGGTTATGCCCGGAAAATAATTTCTCGGCCATCGTCTGTGCCATGTTGTTTCTCTCCGTGCGGATCAGTCCCGGGTCTCGGGAAAGAGCTGCTTCAGCCGTTCTTTCTGCGCGCTCCGGACATGACCTCGCGCGGCCTCTTCAGCTGCGTCCGGGTCGCGCTTCCGTATCGCAGCCAGGAGTTCACCGTGTTCGGCCAGGGCGCCCTTTGCGCGGTGTGGGAGCAGCATCTGGCTCTTCCCGAGCAGCCACATCGAATCGTTTACCGCGCTCAGGCTCTTTTCGAGGTAGCGGTTGTGCGCGCCGCGGTGCACGGCCTCGTGAAAGAGCCGGTTGTGCCGCGCCAGCTCTTCGAAATTGCCCTGCAGGCGCTCCTCGCGCTTCACAAGTTCCTCGAGTTCCATGACCTCAAGGTCGGAGGCATGGCGCGCGCAGAGGCGCGCTGCCGTACCTTCGAGCACCTCGCGCATCACGTAGAGTTCGAGCATAGCCTGGCGGCTCAAGGAAGCGACTACAAGACCGGTTCGCGGCTCCAAGGTGAGCATGCCGTCGCTCTCGAGCCGGCGTAACGCCTCGCGGACCGGTGTACGGCTCACCTTGAGCCATTCCGCGACTTCGATTTCCATGATGCGCTGACCTGGCCGCAAAGCACCCTGCTGGATCGCTTCACGCATCTTCTGATACACGAGCTCGCTGAGCGAGGCGTAATGTTGCTCCTTCTTCGCGGCAGCCGCTGAGACGCGCGCGACAGACTTTCGAAGCAGTGCTGTAGTCGAGCCCATGAATCCGCTCCTATGTATTTACAAGGCTGCGCGCAGAGGCGATCTCTGTGCTGCATGCGCAGCCGCTTCCCGCCCGGCGATGCGCCCAAACACGGACCCGGCCATCAAGCCCGTGCTCCCTGGATAGTTGAAGTAATACAGTCCGCCCACGAGCTCGCCCGCCGCATAAAGCCCAGGAATCACCGCATCCTCCATGTCAAGCACATGAGTACCGGTGTCGATCTTGAGGCCACCAAACGTAAAGGTGATGCCGCATCCGACGGAATACGCCTCGAACGGCGCGACTTCAATCGGATTCGCCCAGTTGCTCTTGTTCACCTCGAGCCCCAGGGTGCAGCGGCCGTCCCTTACGTTCGGATCGAACGGCACGTCGCGTCTGACGGCGGCGTTGAATTGCCGGACAGTGTCCAGGAAGTTCCGCCCATGCACATCCTGCATGCGGTCCGCAAGTTCCTCGAGCGTGTTCGCGGTGACTTTCGTTGCGCCGCGCAACTTGTATTCGTCGCGCAGCAGCGGCTTCACCTGTTGATCGAAAATCTGCCACGCGAAGCTGCCCGGCTGCTGCAGCACGACGCGGCCGTACTTGGCGTAAGTGTAATTGCGGAAATCGGCGCCTTCGTCGACGAAGCGCTTGCCGTCGGCGTTCACCATGATGCCGAACGGATAGCTGTGACGGTAACCCGCGTGCGGATGCTCGACGTCGCCGTAATCCGGCGCGTAACGTTCCCAAGCCACCGAGTGGCAACCTGACCACTGCCCGTAGGATTGCGCGCCAATGTTGAGCGCCATCTGGATGCCGTCGCCGGTGTTGTAGCGCGTGCCTCGTACTTTGGCCATGTCCCAGCCAGGACCGAGGTAGCGCGTGCGCATTTCGCGGTTCGCCTCGAAGCCGCCGCTTGCGAGCACCACAGTCCTGGCGCGCACCACCTCCTCGACGCCGTTCGCGATGACGCGCACGCCTTCCACGCCATTCGATCCGCGGACGAGATTCCTGGCCTGCGTGTGGTAACGCACCGTGATACCGTGCTTGTCCGCGGCCTTGTAAAGCAGATCGACCAGTCCGCGCCCGCCGCCGTTCGCATAGATGACCACGCCGCCAAAGAACTTGAAACGGCCATTGACGTTGTAGGCTTGCCGACCGTAGTTGGCCATGAACTTGACGCCACGCTCGCGCATCCAGTGCACGGTATCGGTGCTGTTGCGCACGATCGTCTCGGCGAGATCGGGATCGATGTAATATTGGGTGATGCGGCCGAGATCATCCAGATAGTCTTCAGCCGTGTATTGGCCGAAGTCGGTCCGTCCGATTTCCTCGTCGGTAAGATCCGGAACGATCTTCTTGATGTCGTCCGCGCCGTGATGCACGATGCGAAAGCCGCCGCCGGTAAACGCGCTGTTGCCGCCGCGCTTGTCCTCCGGCGCCCGTTCGAGCACGAGCACGCTCGCGCCCTGTTCCTGCGCCGACAGCGCGGCACAGAACGCGGCATTTCCACCGCCGACCACGACTACGTCATAGGGCTGATCGCTCATTATTGTTCTCCATTACCCTGCACGCCCGATGTGTTTGCCCGTACCTGAGATCTTGAACGAAACCCGAGGAAGAACTAGGCGGAATTCATGTGTATACACGATAATACATTACAATACATGGCGTGACCAATCGTTCCCGTGAACAGGCGTCGACCGTTACGACGCCAAACGGCGGAGAAAAGCGCAACAATGAATACTGAATCGAAAGGTGTGCGCCTGCGCAAACTAATCAACCGCAAGGAAAAGGTATTAGTGGTGCTTCACCCGCCCACTGCCGCTCACGGACGCCTCATGGAGCACGCGGGTTGCGAGGCGGGATTCGTTGGCACCGGAGGTGTCGTCGGTGCGTACACCGGGCTCGCCGACGTGGGCGCGCTTACCATGATGGAATGCGTGCAGATCGCGGGCTGGATTGCGCAAGCGGTGAATTTTCCAATCATAATGGACGGTGACACCGGCCACGGCGGCATCATGGCCGTGCGGCGCATGGTGCGCGAGTGCATACGTGCGGGCATCGCCGGCGTGCGCATCGATGATCAGCCAATCGAAGGCAAGCGCCGGACCCAGACCGCGGGCATGGAAGTCGTGCCGATCGAGCAGGCGATCGCGCGCTATCGCGCCGCCGTCGACATGAAAAACGAGCTCGATCCCGGTTTCGTCATCATGGCGCAGTGCTACGCCCGGGATGCAGCGAACGGCGATCTCGAGGACACGATCACCCGGCTCAAAGCGTATCGGGAGATTGCCGGCGTGGACTGGGTGCAGCTCGAATCACCGCACTCGGTGGACGAGATCAAACGCGCACGGGCCGCGGTGCAAGGTCCGTTTTCTTTCATGAAGGGAAAGCTGCCCCGCTACCTCGACCTGGATGGGCACCTCGCGCTTGGCGTCAATATCGCGTGGTATCCGGGCTTCACGCACCACGTTACATGGGCTGCTCTTTGGGATTTCATGCAGGACTTCCAAGCGCGCGGCATCACAGCGTGGGAGGAGTTCCTCGCGAGCCGCAAGGACCGTCCTTATCCGGAGCCTACGGTCGGGCCAGAAGGCGAAGGTGCGGACAAGCAGCGCGAGATCGAGGAGCGCTATCGCTCGCCGGGAGCGCTCAAGAAATTCCGAGATGGGCGATGAGATTATCTCTGTCGGTGATCGTCACATCGCGAGGCAAGCGGCCGCACGCTCGCGTACTGGCGCTCGTCACGCCTTGCCTTGCGCTATAGGTGGCGTGCCCTTGCCGGATCAAAGCTTCTTACGAGTAAGTCTCGAGTACCCGGTGTTCTTCCGGGTCCTCATCCGTGACGACTGCCGCGACCCAGCTTCGGTAACTACTTCACCAGCAAGGAACATTCCATGTACTCTAAAGCGTTGATTTGTTGATATCTTTAACCAGCCGACCGTTGCCCATTTTGCATAACAGCGCTGGACAGCGCTTTACAGCACCGTTGCAAAAGCGTTGCAGAGGATTTTCTTCGCGGAGCACTCATTTCCGGCGTTGGAAAATCTCCTTGCGGGATCTTCTGCAGCTTTGACGAGGCACCTGCTTTGCACGACGCGGATTCCGAAACCGCGGCCACGGCGAGAATGGGTTGATATCCGTGATCGCTTTGTTTAAGCTATTTGAATCATTCTGATTAAAGAGGATTGCCCGCATGGATATCGAAGTGCACCAAATCCTGTAGCGCACCGCGCTGCTCATATCTGACGCTAGCCTTTCAGCGCGGTCGCTGTCATCAATTCCCGAATATCGGGCAGGTTGTCTACAGATATGATCATGGCGAGGAGGTGATCAGCCTTGCCGGCGCTCATCGCGCAGACCGCGCAGCTCAGAAACTTCTCCTGATGCTCACGCTCGGGTATTGGCCACGAGCGGGAGCCTGGGCCCTTGTCCACGCGCATGGAAAATTCCCCGCGCGGTGTCTTTACGGCGATGTCGGTGTAGCCGACAGTGCCCGAATAGACCGCCGTATCAGCGACGCGGTAGCGTTCGACTTTCTTCATCATCGCCCGCGCCGCCGGCCGCTGTACCGCCTTGTCCGTGAAACTTTGCAGATTGAGCCTACCGTCGATTACCAATGCCGCAACCGGATATTGCGCGCTAAACTTTCCCTCGAGGCCTGTTTGCGGATCGTTATAGACCAGTGGCTCGTCTGCCCCGGGCGGAAAGCCGATCCGCACGGCTTCGATTTCATCCGGTTTAATTTGGTGCGCGGCGATTAGCTCGAGCAGGCCGCCCAGCCCCCGGTGACTGCAGTAACAGCACGGCCAGCGCTTGTAATTCATGCCGGGCTGCACAAGATCCCAGGGGCTGCCGAGACGCTGGACGTATTGCCCTGCGTTCTTCTCCTCCGCGCCGTATAAACGCTGGAAGCTGTCGTTGCCGTCGAAGATCGCCTCGTTTGCGGTGAAGCCGCGGCGCGCCATGTCCTCGGCCAGGATGGCGCTGCGTGCCGCATGCCCCGACTGGAAGGACTTCGACATCGTGCCGAAGTTGCGGAGGATGCCGCCGCACTCGGCCGCAGCAATCCCCCAAGCGTTGCGCAAGACCTGCTCGCTATCTCCGCGTAAGTGCGCCGCGACTGCCGTCGCAGCGAAGATGCCAACCGTCGCCGTGTTGTGCCAGCCTTTCAGATAATGGCTGTCGCCAAAGATGCGCCCCAGCTTGCCCGCGACTTCTATCCCAATCGCATACGCGAGCAGCACTTGCTTACCTGATGCGCCCATCTGTTCACCCACGGCGAGCGCAACGGGTAACGTGCTTGCGCTGGCGTGACCGCGCAAAGTCGAGAGCGTATCGTCGAAGTCGAGGACGTGCGTAGCGATCGCGTTGGCAAACGCAGCTTCGGCTGGCGCGGTCGAGAAGTTTGCGCCCCAAACGCTTGCGACTGGCCGCGCGCCCATCTCCGCGACATGCTCGCGCGCGAGCCGCGCGGCCGGTTCAGTGACTCCTGCCAGAGCACATCCAAGAGTATCCATGAGGGCGACCTTGGCCGCTGCCTGCACTTCGCCCGGAAGCGCCTTGGTTTCGCAAACGAAGCGCGCCAGCTGCTGCGTCAGCACGATCTGCTCACTGTTGAGACCCGTTCAATTCAATCCCACGGCCATGGAATTACGCCGAGGGTCATAACCGCCGAGCATATGTCGTGTCAGCGGATCCACCGCCACCCCTTCCACCCCGCCCACGCGGTCACTCCACGCCGGGAATTCGAAGACCTCATGCCCCATCGCGGCAAGCGCCTGCCGCGTCGCGCTGCTAACGCGCCGCTCGATCCCCACGCGGCCTCGCAAATCCTCGATCTTGAAGCGCGGAGCCTCGATCGCGCGTTGGATGTCGAGACCGTAATCAATCATCTGGCTCACAACCTGCACCATGTACTGGACAATGCCGAAACCGCCGGGACTGCCGAGCGTTGCGTGGGGAACACCGCTTTCCGCGAGTATCGTCGGCGCATGGCCGATGTTCGCACGATGGAAGGGCGCCACCTGGTTGGCGCCAGCCGCAAGCGACATCCACCAAGTGCGGTCGTTCACAAGGAGTCCGGTTCCCTCCACCATGTCGGCGCAACCAAATCGCGACCCTATGGTCTGCGTGGCGCTCACCATGTTGCCCTGGGCGTCCGCCACGACGAAATGCGTCGTGGCGGAGGCCGATGATTCCTTCTCACCGCGCGGCGTGGCGCCGCGAGCGTCGATGCTCAGGCGCAATACGTCCGCGTAACCTTTGTCCGCGAGCCGCGCGACATCCATGTCGAGAAAATCCGGATCACCGCCTGCACTGCGCCGGTCAGCGAGGGCGAGTTTCAGTGCCTCGATGGTTAAGTGGAGTGCCTGCTCGCCGTGATACGGCATCTCACGCAAGGCGTACCCTTCCAGGATGTTGAGCGCCTGTATGACGTACGCCCCTGCCGTAGGCGGCGCTGTCACGATGACGTCGTTGCCCCGGTACGTACCGCGTACCACGTCCCGCCATACACAGCGATACCGGCGCAGATCCTCCCGCGTGATCACGCCGCCATGCCGCTCGCTATGCCTGACGATGCGCGCGGCCGTTTCGCCGTCATAGAAGGCGTCACGACCGCCGCGCGCGAGGCGGCGCAGCGTCTCGGCAAGCTCCGGCTGCCTCAGCCGCTCGCCTTCCCCGAGCACGGCCCGGTCGTCCTTGAAGAAAACGCGTCGCGTAGCGGCACAAGGAGCAAGCTTGGTGCGGTACGCCTGCAGCGCAGCAGCCAGATATCGATTGACGAGAAAACCTGTTGCGGCGATCTCGATGGCAGGATCGAGCAGCTCCTCAAAGCGCAGGCGCCCGTAACGCTGTGCAAGCTCGACCCACGCGGCAGGCGTGCCGGGCACCATCGCGGTGATCATGCCGAGGTGGCGCTGTTCCGGCGGCTCCTCTTGAAACACACGGGAATCGGCAAGGACGTCGAGCCCGAAGTGTTGCGCAATGCGCTGCGGCGAGATGGCAGCCGGACACGTGGAATACCCATCGAGGTAGGCGTACTGGCGGCTTTCAGCGTGGTAGAGGAGCCATGCGGAGTCACCCGCCGGTGCCGCCCAATCCGGGCTCAGCACGGATATCGCGGCGCCGAGGGCAACTGCAGCGTCGATTGCGTTGCCGCCCCGGCGAAGCACGTCGGCGCCGACCTGCGAAGCGACCGGGTGCATTGAAGACGCCATGCCGCGTGTGCCCCAGATCTGCACCGGGGGACGGCCATCGCATTCGGTGAGCCACGCGGCATCGATGACCGCTTGCGTTTTTTCCGTTGCGGCTGCAGTCATGGCATCTGCGGCAACATGGCTACAAGAAGTGCTTCGCCGCTTCGAGGAAGCGCGCGTACGCTGCAGGGTCGATCTGCAAGGCGTCGCCAAGCGAGTCCGGCATGGCGAAAGCGGCGAACGTTTTTTCGAGCGCATTACGCTCGAGACCGCGGACGATGAAGACGATACGTGTGCGTTCGTCCGACGTCGGCCACCGTTCCAGTGGTACGGGCTCGTGGATCACCGTCTGCACCGCGTGGATGATGTAGGGATCGCCCGCAACGTTTACGATGCCTTTGACGCGCAGCAGTTGCGGGCCCTTGAAGCTCGCCAGCATGCTGAGCCAGGTGGCAAGCCCCGCGATACTGACCAGCCCGTCGTGGATGAGGGTGAATGTCCGGATGTCGCCCGCATGCAGCGTATGTATGTTTCCGCCACCCGCCATGGGAGTCTTGGGCGTATCGAGCCCGAGCCAGCGTTCGAGGTCTGCTTCCCGCGTGCGTCCATCCCCCGCGCCGCGACCGAACAACAGCTCCGGATCGATCTCGCCATGCAGGACCGGAATGAGCTCCGCGCCCGGATTGATCTTCTTCACGGCCGCTTCGACCTCCAGCCGCGCATCCGGCACTGCCAGATCAGTCTTGCTGAGCAGCAGCACATCGGATACGGCTATCTGCTTGCGCACTTCGTCCTGCGTCGCGAGTTGCCTAAGCGCATGCACGACATCGACTACGCCGACCACCGTATCGAGCCGATAGAGCCGGCTCAAGTCGGTGTCGGTTACAATGGTCTGCACTATGGGGACCGGATCCGCGAGGCCCGTCGTCTCGATAAGTATGTGGTCGAAGGCGGGAATCTCGCCGCTTGCTCTCTTCCGCGACACGTCGGTCAACGTGTCTACCAGATCGCCTTTCACCTCGCAGCACAGGCAGCCGTTGGAAAGAAGCCGCACGTTCTCGGCGGGCGTGGACACCAGCAGATGGTCAATGCCGACTTCGCCGAACTCGTTGATGATCACCAGGCTGTTCTTGAGTGAGGCGTGCTGCAACAGATGATTGAGCACGGTCGTCTTGCCACTGCCGAGAAAGCCGGTGATGATCGAAACGGGCAGCATAAGCGACCTTATCCTTTTAGCAGCTGCCGTGCAATGAGCGAGCGCTGGATTTCGTTAGTGCCGCCGCCGATCTGGTAATGGCGCAGATAGCGGTAAAACTGCGTGAGCGGCAACTCACTCGATTCGCCCATCGCGCCGTGGATCTGGATCGCGTGATCGAGACAGCGGGTGCCCCACTCAGCGGCGACCATTTTCACCAGCGCCGCTTGTGCTCTCACGTCTTCACCGCCGTCGGCGCGCGCAGCCATCTCGTACGTCAATGCGCGCAACGCCATGATATCGACGTGCATATCGACGAGCTTCCACTGTATCGCCTGGCGCTCCGAGATCGGTCGTCCGAACGTCACGCGCTCCTTGGCCCATTTGATCGACATGTCGAGCGCCCGCTGCATCTTGCCGAGCGAATACGGACCGCGCAACAGGCGATCGTGTATCGTCAGCCACTTCTGACCGAGTCTGAACCCGTTTCCCACTTCGCCAAGCACGTCCTCGGCTCCCACCTTGCAGTCGTCGAAGCGGATGATGTATTGCGCGGCTTTCTGGCTGAGCCACGTCGGGATGCCAGGTTCCTCGATTTTCACCCCCGGGCTGTTGCGCTGGACGACGAACATCGTAATGCCGCCGCGCTGGCGCTTCTCAGCGTCGGTCACCGCCTGCAGCAGGATGATGTCCGATTCGGCCGCGCCGGAGATCCACATCTTGGTGCCATTAATCACCCATTGCGAGCCGTTCCACACCGCACTCGTCTTCATCATGCCACCGGGATCGGAACCGGCATTGGGCTCTGTCTGCGCGAAGCAATGGATCATCTTGCCTTCGATCACCGGCTTCAGAAAGCGCTCGGCCTGCGCGCCTCGGCACTCGTACAGGATGTTGGGCACGTTCACCCACGGGAAAGGCACCGCGGTGTACATGAATTCCTCGATGATCGCGATCTGAGCGAGGAGCGAGAGCCCCATGCCCCCGTGCGCCTCGGGCACCATGACATACCACAAGCCGGTGTCGCGGGCGATTTTCTCCAGCCGGCGCACGACGTCGGGCGGAAAGACGGCCCGCAGATTGGTTATCGGCTGCAGGCCGTAGGCCTGCTCGGGCGATTTGAGGTAAGCCTGCTCAAGCGGCAGCAGTTCTTCATGCACGATCTTGCGCGCTACTTTGCGGAACTCCTTCACTTCCGCAGGCAGTTGATACAACGGCTCGCTCACAGCGGATGCATGCATGGGGTGGCTATCCTTTATCGTCTTTTTTTCGTCGTTATGGCGCTTCAGGCGGTGGCGGCAGCGCGGGCCCGTTCCCGCAGCGTCTTCAGGTTCCCGCCGCGCATCACCGAGCCGGGCAGCGGATGGCCCACGATGTCCTCCGCGAGTTGCGCGGCCGCAATTAACACATCGAGATTGACGCCGGTCTCTATGCCCATTTCCTCGCACATGAACACGAGATCTTCGGTGCAGACGTTGCCGGCAGCACCCTTGTGTGCCGCAAACGGACACCCGCCGAGCCCCGCGACAGACGCGTCGAGTATGTCCACGCCCATCTCCAGCCCGGCATACACGTTCGCGATGCCCATCCCGCGTGTGTCGTGAAGATGCAAAGCTAGACGTAGGGCTGGGAATTTCTCACGCATTGCACCGACCATGCGCTTGACCGACTGTGGCGTCGCCCATGCCATCGTATCGGCGAGACTGAAGACTTTGATCTCAAGCGCATATTCCGCCGCAAGATCGAGCACCTGCTGCGTCAGATCCAGGACTTTCTGCCGGGAAATGTCGCCTTCAAAATTGCAGCCGAAAGCCGCCATGATGGAGCCGCGCTCCACCGGCACGCGATGCTCCTTGTACATTTCGATGATACGGCGTTGCGCTTCGATGTTCTCCTGCAGCGTGCGGTTCTGGTTACGCTTGAGGAAGGCCTCGGACGCGGTGAGCGCAATTGATCCCTTGACATCGAGTTTTCCGGCCGCGAGCGCCCGCTGCAGACCTTTCTCGTTGAGCCACAGCGCCGTGTAGCGCACACCGGACTGTCTGGTGAAGCCCTTCACCACTTCATCGGCGTCCGCCATGCCCGGCACGTTCTTCGGGGGCACGAACGAACAGACCTGGATTTGCGCGAGCCCGGTGCGCGAAAGCGCGTCCACCAGCTCGACTTTGCGCCGGGTCTCGATGGGCCCCTTCTCGAACTGAAAGCCTTCGCGCGGGCCCTCTTCGTTGATTTGCACTCGTTTCGGCAGATCAGGCACGACAACACTCCTTGGCTTATCGCCGTAGTTCACTCATTGCGTGGGCGGCACAAAGGGATACGGCACAGGCTCGCCGTCACGATAGGGCAGCGCGATCACCGCCGTGCCGGGGGTCGATTCCTTCTCCTGCTCGTTAAGAATGCCGAGCTCGACCTCCACGAGCCCATATGATTTCCACTCCCGTTTCGCGGCGACGCGGCCCCACACCCTGAGCGTCTCGTTCTCCAGATTCATGGCGCGAAACTGGAAGCTCACCTTCCATACCCATCCGTCGTCGCCAGCCCACTCGCGGAGCAGCTGCATGACGAACTGCTGCTTCAATGTGCCGTTCACAAGAATGCCGGGAAGCTTGTCATGCTCCATCGCAAACGGTTTGTCGTAATGGATCTTGTGCCAATTCTCCATCGCCGCGGACCAGCGCATGAGATGCGCACTGGTGAGAGGCCCTTTCGGGAGCGGTCCCAGCATATCTCCCACGTTCACGGACTCGTAACGCATCACCTCATCTCCGGATCTGGTGTTTCTGCACGCGCAGCAGCAAGTCACCGTTGCCGGCCCGATACTCGGTCTCGATCACTACGAGCAGCATTGGTCCTTTGCTGCTGTGCTTTTCGGTGATGCTCGCGTACCGCGATTTGGCGGTCACGCTTTCCCCCTGGCGCGCGTAACGGAACACCTCGACTTCCGTACCGGCATTCAAAAAGCCGATGCCCTTGGGCAGCGGCAACGGCGGCAGGCCCTGTGCAGTAGAGCCGACGATGCCGTCGAAGTCAAGATTGCGGGCGTGCTCCTCGAATGGGTCACGCGTGCCGAACGGCCGCCGAAACATGTTCATCGGGAACAGGGCCGGCGAAACAGGCCCGCCGTAGCGCGAATCGCCGCGCTGCTCTTCGGCATAAAAGATCGAGGCGTCGTCCATGTACGCCTGAACATAACGTCGCACTGCGCCGCGCTCCACCACATCGCAAGCGGTCTCGTTGTCGCTTTCCGCGCCGATCAGGCGTTCGATTTCCGGCGTCATCAAACCCACCTCAGTCCTCCTTTCTGTGCTTTAACCTAGCGCGACAACGCCTTCTCTCACAAGGCGCTGCAGCTCTGGGTCGGTGTAGCCAAGCGACTTCATGATTTCCTTCGAGTGTTCTCCAAGGCGGGGCGGTCCCGTCCGCACGCCGCCCGCGGCATCCGAGAACTTGATCGGCACGCCCGCCATGCGGATTTTGTCGGAGCCGCTGCTCCCCACTTCTACGATCATGTCCCGGGCCTGTACCTGTTCTTCCTGTACCACCTGGTCGATGGGCAGCACCGGCGTGCACGGGATGCCGAGCGGGCCAAGGCGTGCACGCCACGCTGCGACGGACTCGCGCGCAAAGATCTCAGTGAGCGCAGCGATGATGGTCTCCCGGTTCACCATGCGTCGTTGGGGGCTATTGAAACGCGCATCATCGCCCCACTCCGGCATGCCGAGCGCGCTGCACAGGTCACGCCACATGCGATCGGTAAACACCGCGACAACCATCCAGCCGTCGCTCGCCTTGAACGCCTGGTATGGAACGAGTCCCTGCGCCGATGACCCCTTGCGCTCGGGCGCCTTGCCGCTCGCGAAATACGCGGTGCAGTGATAGGAGAGCATCGCGATCTGACCTTCGAGCAACGACGTATCGACGCGCTGACCCTTGCCGGTGACGTTGCGCATCTGCAGCGCCAGCAGCACGCCGGTCGTCGCGAACATGCCGGCCCCAATGTCCGCCACCGAAATGCCCATTTTCACTGGGCCCCGGCCGGCTTCGCCGGTAATGCTCATGCCGCCCGCGTAGGCCTGCATCGCTACGTCGTTCGCGCGCTCGTCCTTCAAAGGTCCGGTCGCACCATAACCCGTGATGCTGCAATAGATGAGTCGCGGATTCTTTCGATGCAACATCTCGTATCCGAGTTCCGCGCGCTCCAGCGCACCGGGCCGGAAGTTATCGATCAGGACGTCGGCATCGAGCACCAATCGCTCGACTACGGCCCTTCCCTCTTTGTTCTTCAGATCGACGGCAAGGCTTTTCTTGTTCCGATTAACGGCTGCGAAGTAATGCGACATGCGCCCCTCGAAAAATGGCGCCCAGTTGCGGCTTTCGTCGCCCTGGTCGGTGCGTTCGACCTTGATCACGTCCGCGCCATAGTCAGCGAGCATCATCCCGCAGTACGGTCCGGCCATAGCGACGCCGATTTCAATCACCTTCAGTCCCTGCAGCGGCGCCGGCAACTGCGTTCCTACCATGCGGTCGTTCCTCCATCCACGGACAGTATCGTGCCAGTAACAAAGTTGGATGCATCTGACGCAAGATAAACAGCGGCGCCCTTCAAATCATCTTCCCCGCCTGGGCGGGCCAGCGGTATCTCGCCGAGGATGTGCTCTTTGCGCTCTTCGTACCGTCCCCGGTTTCGGCTGGCAAGGAAAAAGCCGGGTGCGATTGCATTTACCAGGATGTTGTGATGCGCCCACTTCACAGCGAGGTCGCGCGTCATGTTGACCACGGCACCCTTTGTGGTGTTGTAAGCGATGGAATTGTGCACGGATGGGTCCTTGCCGCGCAGCCCCGACACTGAGGCAATATTGATGATCTTGCCGCGCTTCCGTCTGATCATTTCCCGGCCGAAGATTTGCGAACAAAGGAAGGTGCCCGTCACGTTGAGATCGATCACGTATTGCCAGCGATCGAGCGGCATCTCCTCGGGTGCGGCGAACCAGGCACGCCCCGCGTTGTTGATGAGCACGTCGACGCGACCAAAGCGAGCCATCACCTCATCCTTGAGGTGTTCTACTTCGTTCAACTGGGAAACGTCGCAGCCCGCCGCAAGCACCTCGACGCCGATCGCGCGGAGCCCCTCTGCGGCTTGCTCGCAACGCTCGGCGTTGCGGGCGCAGATGACGATATGAGAGCCCGCCTCCGCGAGGCCCCGTGCCATCTGCAGACCCAACCCGGCCGAACCGCCGGTGATAACGCTCACCCGTCCTGTGAGGTCGAAGAGTTCCCGTATCGTCGCCATCTCACGCGTTGTCGATGATTTTCCACGAGCCAGGCTCGAACTGGATCACGCGCCGTGGCGTGGCAGAGAGTTTGTCCACCCACGGCTCACCCTCCTTCATCACCATCTTCATGTTCTCCTTGTCGCACAGCACGGCAATGTCCTTCGAGGGATCGCCGTCCACCGCCAGGATATCGGCCAGCTTGCCGTTCTCCAGCGTGCCTAGGTCCTTGCCCAGCCACAGCGCCTCGGCCGCGTTCCTGGTCGCCGTCTGGATAGCCTCCATGGGTGCCATGCCCAAATTGACGTAAAGCTCCAGTTCCCGGGCGTTGGTGCCGATCTCCGGTTCCGGTCCCAGGTCGGTGCCCATCGCGATTTTGATACCCGCCTGATGCATTACCTTGAAAGTCTCGAAAGTATAGGGCTGAATCTTCTTCATCTTGTCGAGAATGTTTCGTTGCGTGCCAATCTTCGCGCGCACCTCGATCGCGTGATCGGTGCGGTGCGAAAGCGTGGGCGTCACCGGAATACCGGAGTCCTTGATCATGGCGATCGACTCCTTGTCGTGAAACACCATATGCTCGATCGTGTCTACCTTTGCCCGAACGCACATCTTGTGCGATTCGGCGGTAAAGCAGTGCGCAGCAGTCGGCTTATGGAACGCGTGTCCTTCATCGACAATCGCCTCCAGTTCCTCAAGCGTCATATTGCGAACATCGGGTTCCTCGTCCGCAGTTCCGCCACCCCCCGAAACGCTGGTCTTCAATAGGTCCGCGCCGGCCCGAAGATGCTCGCGCGCAAGCGACCGTAACGCCCACGGACCGTCAGCGGTAAACGAAAGATCAAAGTTGCGCGCAGCAGCACGCGGCAGCGTCAAATCCAAATGGGACCCCGTAATGATGGGACGACCGCAAACATGCAACCTCGGCCCCACATGAATACCCGCATTGATTGCATCGCGTACCGCACACGCCTCGAACACAAAGGGCCCGCGCGAAGTCGCACGGCCCAAATCGCGCAGTGTCGTGAACCCCATCTCTAAGCACATCTGGGCATGAAACAGCATGTAGAGCATCTGCAGCTGCGGGGTCACCTCCCAGATCGAGACCCGGTAGTTGGCAAATGACGCGCAGTTGAACGCCGCCAGATGCAGGTGGCAATCGATCAGCCCAGGCATAAGGGTGTATTTGCCGGCGTCGATCACTTGCGCCCCCTCCGGCTCCTTGACCTCCCCCTTCTTGCCAATCGCCTTGATGCGCTTGCCTTCCACAACAATCACCGGGTCCTTGGTCACCGCCCCCCCGTTGCCGTCAATCAGCCAGCCACCTCGTATGACACGAACCTTCGCCTGCGTCGCCGCAACCCCGCCCGTCGCTGCTTCCATATGCGCCTCTCCTCTGGATAGAACTGGACAAAAAAAGTAAGTTCGCGGGGACGCACAGCCTCGATGTCACCGCCCATCACATCATTTGCATACATTAATAGTCACATTATGACTATCATTTCGCCGTTGCAAATGCGAATCCACAGTGACAATATACGCCCTGACAGTCATTGACAAGCTGATTACTCATATAGTGGATATCTCGTGGCGCGCAGCGACGTCAGGAGACGAAAGAAAAAACAGGCACGCAAAGCATCGATCGCACGATTGCGCTGCTCACGGAACTCGCCCTGCACGGCGCAAACGGCGCACGCGTTTCCGAACTTGCGTCCGCGCTCCGACTCGAATACCCGACCGTGCACCGCATGATCCGCTGCCTGGTTTCGCACCGCATGGTGGAGCGGAACGAAGCGACGCCGCGCTACTCGCTGGGCCCGCTGGTCTACGAGCTGGGTCTTAGCGTCCCGGCTAAGATGAACCTTCGCGAGATCTACGACGCGGTCACGACGAAGATCGCAGAGAGCACGGGCGACACCGTGTTCCTGAACGTGCGCAGCGGTCTCGACGTGTTGTGCATCGACCGCAAGGAAGGCACCTACCCGATCAAGACACTCATCTTCGAGGTCGGCAATCGCCGCCCCTTGGGCGTCGGCGCAAGCGGTATCGCGCTGCTCATGCCGCTGCCCAATGACGAACTCGAATCAGTAGTACGCGCTAACTCGACGCGTCTGCAGGCGTACGGAAGCGTCAAACCAAAGAGCGTACTTGCGCTGGTAAGACAGTCGAGGGAGAGAGGTTACGTCGTCACCGAGGACATTGTCGTGCGCGGTGTAAGCGCCATCAGCCTGCCGTTCGGCGGGGGCAAACGTGTGCCGCACGCGGCGATCAGCGTCGCTTGCGTGCCCTCCCGCATGCCGCAGGCACGCCACCGAGAACTAGTTGCCCTTTTGAAGTCCGAGATTAGGAACCTGGAGGAGATCTTTCGTTCCGCAAGCCTGATAATCAGAAGAGTGGCATAACTGGTCATCAACCATGCCCGGAGGCAAGGCGAGGCGGCACAAGACACCAGCACAACCACAAAAGCACGAAGGAGAAAGATGAGAAAATTTCACTACTTAGGGCTTTGGGCTGTTGTGCTGACCACGGGTATCTGCGTGTCCGAAATCACGCATGCTCAGAGCTATCCGTCGAAAAATATTCGCCTTACCATACCATTCCCTCCTGGAGGGGCGAGCGACATTCTTGCTCGCGCGGTTGCGGATCGCCTAACCGATTCCCTGAAGCAGCGCGTTATCGTCGACAACCGCCCTGGCGGAGGCGGTTTGATCGCCATTGACCTGGTCGCGCACGCACCAGCAGATGGCTATTCACTTCTGCAAATTGCAGCGAGTTTTGTGATAAACCCCAGCCTCTACAAGAAACTTCCTTATAACGCGCAAACTGATTTCAGTGCAATAAGCATACTGGCGATCGCGGACAATATTCTCGTTGCCCATCCATCGCTGCCAACCAGGTCAGTCCGGGACCTGATTGCGCTCGCGAAAAAACGCCCTGGCCAGCTCAATTACGGGCACTCCGGATACGGAACACAGTCGTTCCTTGCAGCCGAGCTTTTCAAGCAGATGGCTGAGGTGGATGTGGTGCCTATTCCGTATAAAGGTGCCCCGGCTGCGCTGCTCGACGTGATCGCCGGACAGATTCAGATCATATTTGCGGGTGCCCCGCCCGCGTTATCTCATGTCCGGAGTGGCAAATTGAGACCCCTCGCCGTCGGTGGGAAGAACCGTCTTCCCCAGCTGCCGGGAGTGCCTACCCTTGCCGAAACTCTGCCAGGGTTCGAAGCCAGTGTTTGGTACGGTTTTCTGGCGCCGGCAGGCACTCCTCAAGAAATAGTTGTGCGCCTGAACGCCGAGGTCAACAAAATTCTGCAGCTCCCCGCAACAAAAGAATTCCTTATGGCAAACGGCTTTCGCATTGCTAGCCCAATGACACCTGAAGCGTTTTCCGCTTACATGATTTCCGAGGGTGAAAAATGGGCGCAAGTCCTGAAGCAATCGGGGGTCAGCGCCACAAACTAGCCAGCCTGTCGCAGAGATCCGCCCTATGCTCTAAGGACTTATGTCATGACGCGAAATACAGCTTCCAAGGCAAGTCACGATGACACCACGCTGCCATCCACGGGAGCACAGTGCGCTGCATATGCACTCAAGTCCGCGGGTATAACGAAAGTATTTGCTCTCTGTGGAGATCATGTGAACTCTCTGTTTCACGCCGTAAGCGCCACCGGAATCGAGATTGTCGGTACACGCCATGAGTCCGCCGCGGTTCAAATGGCGGACGGATGGGCCAGAGCCACCGGTCGCCCCGGTGTTGCGATTGTGACCGGCGGCCCAGGCCACACCAATGCAGTTACCGGCGCTGCGGTGGCGCAATATGCGCAATCTCCGGTTCTCGTCATCTCGGGACAGGCCCCCAAGGCACGGCGGGAACGCGGTGGCAATCAGTCGCTGCATCAAGCCAACATCATGCGGCCCGTTACGAAATGGGCTGCTGAAGCGGAAGATGGCACGGGCCTTCGCGAACTCGTTACACGTGCGCTCATGGTGGCGAAAAGCGACACCCCCGGTGCAGTAAGCCTGTCTATCCCGGTCGATGTTGCGGATTCAAAGGTTGACGCTTTATTGGACGCTGCGCCGACAATCCCTACGACGGCTTTCTGGCAGCAAGTAAGCCGCGCTCCGCTAGCACCTTCGGACGCGGATCTGGACGCAGCAGTGAAAGCACTTCACACCGCGCGAAGACCGGTGATTGTCCTCGGCGGCAACCCATTCCAGCATGCGTGCTGCGACCTTCTTGAAACAGCGGTACGCCGGCTGGGAATGCCGACCTTCACAAACGGCCACTCCCGCGGTGTTGTTGCCGATGACGGCAAGACCTGCTTTGGCTTCGCAAGAGCTCGTTTCAATAAATTATTCAGTGAGGCCTCAGAAGCTGATTTGTGGCTCGTGGTTGGCACGGCGATCGACTACAACATCGCATCGGTCGTGTCCAGATCGGCAACCGTGATTCAGATACACCACGACCCTAAGCAGATAGGAGTAGGGCGTCTACCGACACATGCTCTTGTCGGCGGCTCGGCAACCACAATAGACGCTCTTGCGAACGCGCTCCCTACAACCCCTGAAATATGGGACGCATGGCGCGCCAGATTCCAGGCAGGGTACCTTGCACAGACCGCCTACTGGGACAGAAAGACTGAAGAGGCATCCCGGTGCGGCGAGGGTATCCACCCGGCATCGCTGTGCGCCGTCCTGCGGCAGTACTGGACGGCCGACACCACGCTCGTGGTCGACGTCGGCGACTTCATCAACTGGCCTAGAGCATACTTTCCCGCCCTTAGTCCCACCAGGTACATGGATGGTGGGGCGTTGGGTAACCTGGGAGGCGCTCTGCCCATAGGAATCGGCGCCCAGATCGCCCGTCCTGAACAGCCGGTGTGGGTCTTTATCGGAGACGGCGGTTTGGGATTTTACGGTTGGGAACTTTCAATCGCAGCAGAGCATGCGCTGCCTCTCAAGGTGTTCGTTGGCAACGACCGGGCTTGGGGTACCGAGAAGCGGTTGCAGCGCAACAGCTACGAAACGGACATCGCCTGTGATCTGCCTGCCATACGTTATGACCGATTCGCGGAATTGCAGGGAGTGCGCGGCCTTCATGCCACCGACCACAGCCAGCTCACCTCAGCCGTCACGGAACTCATGGCACACGAAGGTCCTTGCCTTGTTAATTTGGAAACGATGCAACTCGCGGGACGTCCTTACGCGGAAACCCCGTGACGCGATGCCGTAACCGCTTGTGAAAATAATGGATATTGACCCTTCAAAGCTTGAGGAACGCGATCAGTACAAATTGATGACCGGTTCCATCGTTCCCCGCCCAATAGCACTTGTAACTACCATGGGGCCGAAGGGCTTCAACGCGGCACCATTCAGCCTTTTCAACATGGTGGGCTCCGCGCCTTGCATGCTGATGTTCTGCGTCGGCAATCAGGGAGACGGATCGGAGAAAGGCACCCTGCAGAACATCCGTCACCTGCCCGAATTCGTTGTTCACATCTGCAACGAAAAAATCGCCGAGCGCATGAACATCTGCTCGACGGACTTCGATCATGGAATAAACGAACTCGAAAAGGCAGGCCTCACCGCATTGCCCTCGCTGCTGGTGAAACCGCCGCGTATCGCTGAAGCCCCAGTGCAGATGGAATGCCGCCTGATGAAAATCGTCGAATTCGGAACGCGGCATCACGTAGTCTTCGGCGAAATCGTCATGTTCCACTTTCATGATGGCATCGTCAACGAACGCTATCACGTGAATGTCGAGAAGCTAAACCCGATCGGTCGGCTATCGGGGTCGCTGTATACGAAGGTGCGGGAACCGTTTCGCATGGAACGACCCTTTCTCGGTGAGAGGCCGAAGCAACTGACTTAGGAAAGAACTGGCATGGACGCTCCACAGCAGAATACCACTGTCACACGACAACCTATCACGAAACAAATCGCTGAATTCGTGCATTCGGCGACCTTTGAGAAGCTGCCGCCTGAAGTCATACAGCTCGCGAAGAACTCTTTTCTCGACACCCTGGGCCTCACTCTCGGCGGCATGACGGAGAGTGCGCCGCAGATCCTCTCCCGTTTCGTGCGGGGTCAGGGCGGAACAGGCAATGCAACAGTACTGGCGGGCAAGTTTAAGACTTCAGCGCCTTATGCCGCACTCGTCAATGGCACCGCCGGAGACATATTCGGGTGGAGTGATATCTCAGTCATTCAAATGACTCATCCTTCCGTATCGATCTGTCCCGCGGTCTGGGCGCTTGGTGAGCAGTTGCACGTCTCAGGCAAGGCCGTGCTGCTCGCCCATGTTCTTGGGCTGGAAGTTGCGGATAAGATCGGTGCGGGGGTAAAACCCGGCTTCCAGCTCAAGGGCTGGCATCCTCTCGCCGTGCTTAATACCTTCGGGTGTGCAGCGGCAGGCGGCAAACTGCTCGGGTTAAACGTGGACAAGTTATGTAATGCACTCGGCATTGCAGGTGCAGAAGCCTCCGGCATGCGCGTGGCGATGGGCACGATGAGCAAGGCGTATGGCGCAGGCCGGTCGGCTCGTGACGGCGTGACGTCCGCGCTGCTTGCGGATCTCGGCTACACCGGCCCGGGCGACGTGATCGAGGGCCGGGACGGATTTTTGCAGACTTTCGGCGATGGCGCGTCGGGAGCAGGCATTCTCGACAATCTCGGCGATCCATATGAATTTTTTTCTCCCGGCATTACCCTCAAGAAATTTCCCGCCTGCACCCGCTCGCATAACGGCATACAGGGAATGCTCGACCTCCGCAAGCGATACGGCTTCGGCTCGTTGGACATCGAATCCGTTGAATGCCTGGTGACCCCCGCGGTAGTCGACTACCTTAAATTTTCTCAGCCCAAGAGCAAGTTCGAGGCGAAATACAGTATGGAATTCTGCCTTGCCACCGTCCTGAGGGACAATGCGGTCACCATCTCCTCCTTCAGCGATGAGCGGGTGCGCGACCCGGAACTCACCACGCTTATGAAAAAAATCAATATGAAGGTCTGGCCCGAATATGCCAAAGATGGCTACAACCCTTCCTATGCACCATACGGCTGTATCGTAAATGTAAAACTAAAGGATGGCCGTCAGTTCTCGGAGCGGGTGGACAAAGGACCGTGGGAGCCCGGCACTTCTCCAAGCTGGGATGATCTCACCGAGAAGTTCCGCGGCAATGCCGAAATGGTGCTTGACAAGCGCGTGGTGGAGCAGGCCGTCGATCTAGTGGCACGGTTGGAGCACATTGAGGATATCAGCACGCTGATGTCCCTCCTTGCCGGAAACTGACATAATATGTTTGATTAATATACAGTCGATACAATTTATCATATTGTGGATATTTACGGGAGCTCAAGAATGCTAGCTGAAAACAGCGCAGTTAAGACACGGTATGTCTACAACTTTGACGAACTCGACCGCGCCCCCGAAGGACCATGCAGCGCAACCGTAACTCCCCGAAGGCTAATTTCAGGCTCCAAGACACTCGCGACCAGCAAGGCAACTTCCACCGGCGCGGTGATCACCGGGGAGCGGTTTCACGTGGCCTTGGTGTGGAAACCGAAGGGGACGGGATCCAAGATCCATACCCATCCGAACGAGCAATTCAATTACGTACTGCAGGGCACTTTAATCGCGGATATCGACGGTCAAGTGCTACTGGTGCCAAAAGGGCATGTGGTTCACATCCCTGCCGGTGTTCCTCACAGCCATGTGTCGACGGCTGACCAGGATGTGCTTTTTTTCGCAGCGAAGGACACGCGTTATGGCATCACCGGGCCAGCGGTTGACGGCAAACACGATGGTCCCCGTTATCTGCCAGGTTTTTATAAACCGGATTTTGGTGCGCCCGGGAACAACCAGTGGGATGTGGGCAGTGATGGGCTACCCGAACCCCAGACAACAAATCAATCCGGTAGGAAAGTACGCTATGTATATAACTTTCATGAGCTTGAGCAAATCCTCGAAGAAAATTGCAGCGCAAAGGTGATACCGCATGGCAATCTGTCGAACCAAACTCCATCCTTTGCTGGAGCACTTGCTGGGCAAAAGGTGCGCGTCGAGTTACATCATATCGCTCGCGGTTCTGGCACCAAGCCAAGCTCTTTGCCATACGAGCAATTTTACTGGGTCCGAAAGGGAACGCTAGTTGGAGAAGTGGATGGTCAGCGCGTCCGAGTTCCAGAACTGTGTGTCTTGCATATACCAGAAGGAATCACGCATGGTATCGCGACGTTACCAGATCAAGACTTAATTTTGTACGTCGTTAAGCCAGCCGGTCACTAGGGACAATACCATGTTTCATTTCAAGATCGCCCTCCTTGCAGCGGGGCTTGCTTTTCCCCACGCTGCTGCTGCTGGACAGAGTACCTGGAAGCCGGAGAAAAACATTGAGTTTGTGATCGGCTCGGCTGCGGGCACTGGGACCGACGTGGCAGCGAGAATAATTCAGCAGTTGTGGCAAGAAACAAAGGCCCTTGATGTACCAAGTGTGGTTGTAAACAAACCAGGGGGAGGTGGTGCCGTAAGTTGGGCCTATCTCGCTCAACGTTCTGCGGATCCTCACCATCTTTTGATTACCTCATACAACATCGTAGGCGGTCATATTACGGGAAGATCAAAGCTAACGTATACTGACTTCACGCCCATATCGCTATTGATAAGTGAGTATATTGCGTACTCGGTTCGAGCAGAGTCGCCGATAAGATCAATACTGGATCTCGTTAACATGCTTAAGAAAGATCCCGGCTCGGTTTCAGTTGCAATATCCGCCGCATTGGGCGGCGCAAACCATATTGCTCTTGCATCGTTTTTGAAGTCAGCTGGAGTAGACCATCGGAAGGTTCGTGTAGTCGTGTTTAATTCAGGCCGCGAATCCATAGTTGCCGTTTTGGGAGGGCACGTGGATTTTATGGTTGCTTCCGGCTCTGCGATTGCGTCAGCTGTCACATCTGGGCAGGTTCGGCCGTTGGCTTTTTCAGCGCCCAAGAGAGTTGGTGGAACGTTCGCATCCATACCTACGCTGGCTGAGGTTGGCTTTCCTGTCTCGGCGGACAATTGGAGAATTGTGATTGCACCGAAGAACTTGACACCCGCTCAAATCAAATTTTGGGATGTTCAGTTTGAGAGACTTACCTCATCAAGAGAATGGAATAAAGAACTGGAATCCCAGAATCTTTCCAATAACTATCTAGATAGCGCAGACACGACGAAGTTTCTTCAACGTCAGTACAACGAAGTCAAAACAATCCTCATGGAACTCGGGCTTGCGCGCGCAGCCCAACCGACCGTTCAATAAGGAGGAGTTATGTCAATGCATACTAAGACAGCCGCAACACATTTTTTCGATTTCCACGCGCTTCCAGCACATTCTTTCACCAAGCACACAACCTCAAACGGGTCCGCCGTCACGGGCGATACGGTAATCGTCGGCCTTGTGAACAAGCCGCGCGGGTCGGGCTCGCAACCTCACCGCCATCCGTTTGAACAATTTAATTACGTGATAAAGGGCAAACTCAAGGCGCTGGTGGGTGAGGAAGAACGAGTGGTGGGGCCGGGTGGACTGATCCACATCCCGGCTAACACGCTGCACACTATCGTCGCAACGCCAGAGGAAGATGTAGTCTTTTTCATGGTAAAGGAGAAAACGCCGATGGGCACAGCAGGAATACCCGAAAACCCGAATGTTACCGGACCACGCTATGAGCCAGGGTTCGAACCGAGAAAGATATAGTCTCACTTCCCTGCTTGCAACAAGGGGCGCGTCTTCGACCCTGCCAACATATTTTAACGACCTCAATTATACTGGGCCTCGATAAGGAGGAGCAAGATTGCGGCGTCAGCCGCCGCAATCAAGTCACAATGTGGAGGATCGCGAGTTGAGCAGGCGCGCAGCGAGCTTGACCCGCGCGCATACGCCCACCGCGCAAGTTGCGGCGTTCGTGGCGAACACCGAATACGCGTCTTTGCCGCCGGCCGTGGTCGCGGCGCGCGACGGTTTTTTTCAGACTTTCGGCGCAGGCGGCGAAGCGCCCGATCTGAGCGATGCGCTTGGACGGCCGTACGCCTTCGAGGCGCCCGGCATCACGATCAAGCCGTATCCCGCGTGCACGCGGTCGCATCCGGCATTCGATGCGGCGCTCGCGATCGCTGCACAACGCGAGTTGTCCGTGGACTCGATCGAAGTCGTCGGATGCGACATTGCGCCCGCGGTCCTGCAAGTTGTGAAAGTCGCGAATCCGCGCAACGCGATGGAAGCGAAATTCAGCCTGCCATTCTGTCTGGCGGCGGCATTGCTCGACGGCAAAGTCGTGATGGACACGTTTTCGGATCAGACTGCCGAACGTGCCCACGGTGGCGGGAACCGTGCCAAGCTACACGGCTACGGTCTGGTACGGACTACTGGTTCCCCGCGGCACGCCGCCGGCCGTGATCGAAACGTTGAACCGCGAGATCGCGAAAGCGCTCGCAGTGGCCGAGCGCCTCGCGGCCGTGGGCTTTCAGCCGGAGCCCACCACGCCGCAGGCGTTCGCGAAATACATCGAAACGGAAGCGGGCAAGTGGGCGCGCGTCGTCAAGGAAGCGAACATCCAGACGGACTGACGGCGGGCCCGACGGCACCGGGGCCCACGGTAAGCCGCGCACCGCGATCATGAGAGCGACTGCAGAACCGGCCATCGCGGTTACGCGGCAGCTCGGCCGTTTCATCGCGACTTCTTCGTGGCTGGATATTCCGGTGGACGTTCGGCGCGAAGCGAGGCGCACGCTCGTGCACTGGATCGCCTGCGCGATCGGCGGGTCCACGCATGACACGGTGGAGCGTGCGGTGAGGGCACAGCTCGCGATGTCGAATCACGGCAACGCGCGCCTTTTCGGGCGTCGCGAGCGCCTAGTCCCTGCTTCGGCCGCGCTGGTCAACGGGATCGCGTCGCACGTACTCGATTTCGATGACACTCAGCTCGGCGCGACCAACGTGCACCCGACCGGCCCCGTTGCCAGCGCCCTGTTCGCGCTCGCCGAGATCCGGCCTCTCTCGGGCGCGGCGCTGGCGCACGCGCTCGTGCTCGGGATCGAGGTGGAGTGCCGGCTCGCGAATGCCGTGTTCAGGCACGCTAACCGCGGCTGGCATGTGACCGGCGCCGTCGGCAGCCTCGGCGCTGCGGCGGCATGTGCGAAGGCGCTGGCTCTCGAGGAGCAGCAAATCGCATTTGCGCTGGGCACCGCAGCCACGCAGGTGGTTGGGCTGCGCGAGATGTTCGGCAGCATGTGCAAGAGCCTGCACACGGGCCGGGCTGCCGATAACGGGCTCACGGCAGCGATGCTCGCGGCCGAAGGCTATACGAGCGCCGATGCGGCCGTCGAGGGTCCACAGGGTTACGCGCAGGTCCTCAACGGCGCGACCGATCTCGCGGGCGTGGTCGGCGCCCTCGGCCAGCGATATGAGATTTCGCGCTTGAGCTACAAGCCGTATGCCTGCGGTGTCGTCATGCACCCGACGATCGAGGCATGCCTGAGGGCGCGCGAAGCGCGTCCCGATCTCTCGGCGCGCGCGACGGCGATTACGCTGCGCGTCCATCCCGATGTGCTAAGTGCGACGGGCAAGCAATCGCCGCGCACGGGTCTCGAGACGAAATTCAGCGTGTACCACGCCGCTGCGGTCGCGCTCGTGCACGGTATCGCGGGCGAGGACGCGTTCAGCGACGCGATGGCCGTCGATCCACACGTTTCGGCCGTTCGCGGCCGGGTGCGCGCACAGCCTGACGAAGCTGTTCGCAAGGACGAAGTGCACGCAACGTTCAGCCTTCCCGGCGAAACCATCGAGGAGCACATCGATCATGTGGTCGGTAGCGTCACGCGACCCATGACCGACGCCGACCTCGAGCGCAAATTCGAATCGCTCGCGGGCGAAGTACTGGGCGCTTCCCGGTGCGGCCGTCTGCTCGAGCGATGCCGCGGCTTCGAAGAGATCTCCGATGCCCGCGAAGTACTCGCGGCCGCAACCGCTTAGTGCTCTGCCCGAATTCATCGTTGAAATAGCGAGCATGCAGATGGAAACACGCGAACTCGAAGGCAAAGTGGCGCTGGTGACGGGGGCATCCCGTAACATCGGTCGCGCGATAGCTGAGGCGCTCGCCTCGGCAGGGGCAATCGTCGTCGTCAATGCGCTGAGATCGAAGGCCGATGTCGGGGCCGTGGTCGCGGGGATAGCCGCGAACGGAGGCAGGGCATCGCCGTATCTCGCGGACGTGACCGATGGCGCCGCAGTGCACGCCATGATCGGGCAGATCGTCGCGCAGCATCGGCGGCTCGATATCCTGGTGAACAACGCTGTGACTCACCAGGACAAGCGTTTCCTCGAAGCAACGTATGAAGACTGGCGGCGAACGCTCATGGTCACGCTCGACGGCGCCTACCACTGCACGCGCGCCGCGGTGCCCGTGATGATCGAAAGTGGAGGCGGATCGATAGTGAACATCGGCGGACTGGCGGGGCACGTGTACATGTACGATCGGGTGCCCGTGTCGGCGGCGAAGGCAGGGCTTGCAGGGATGACGCGTGCCCTCGCCGGCGACCTCGCACGGCAGAACATCACGGTCAACTGCGTCGTTCCCGGCCCGACCAATACCCTCCGCGCGAAGCCCTCGCGCCAGGACCCGAACGAGATCCCGATTCCGCGCCTCGCCGAGCCCGCGGAGATTGCAGCGATGGTAAGGCTGTTGTGCGGCCCCGGCGGGCGCTATACGACGGGGCAGTGCATCCACATCAACGGCGGCCTCCACATGGGCTGATACGACTCGTAGTGCACTGCCCCAGAACCGGCATCACTGCCGAACGAGGAGGAGACACATGAACATGCTCACCAGAACGTTGTTGCACCTTGCCGCCGGTTTGTGCGCGGCAGCGATGCTCGGCACGTCGTCGCGCGCCCACGCTGCTGCATCTTGGACGCCCGAACGCAACGTGGAGATTATCGTCCCGACGAGCCCCGGCAGCTCCCAGGACGCCACGGCGCGGCTCATGCAGAACGTACTTCAGGGAAGAAAGCTTGTGAGCGTGCCCATTACCATCGTGAACAGACCCGGCGTGGTCGGGACGGACTATCTGCTGCAACGCGCGGGCGACGGCCACTATCTCTACATCGGTTCCGCGGTCGTGCTCACGAATCACATGACGGGAAAGAGCGCGATCGACTACATCGATCTCACAGCCGTAGCCCAGCTCTTCGGTGAATACATCGCGTGCGTAGTCAACGCGAATTCCGCGATCAAGAACGGCAACGAGCTTCTCGAGAGACTGAAGAACGATCCCGCATCGCTCAGCATTGCTTTTGCGACCAGCCGGGGCAATACCAATCACGTCGCAATTGCACAAGCGGCCAAGGCCGTGGGCATCGATCCCAAGGCGTTGAAGATCGTCCTTTTCAAGTCGGGCGGAGAGGCGATGACTGCGCTCCTGGGTGGCCACGTGGACGTGGTGTCCTCCGCAGCCGGGACGGTTGTGGATCACCTCGCGGTCGGACGTGTGCGCGCCCTCGCGATTTCATCACCGCAGCGCATGAGCGGAGTGCTTGCGAGCGTTCCGACCTGGCGCGAGCTCGGCGCCGACTCGGTCGCGTCGAATTGGAGGAACATCTTCGGCCCGAAAGGCATGACTCCCGAGCAGATCCAGTACTGGGAGGAACGCGTTGCCCATTTGGTCGAAACGGACGAATGGAAGCGTGACCTCGAAAAGCGCTTCCGCGCGAATACGTTCATGAGGAGCAGCGAGAGCCGGGTCTTTCTGCACAGCGAGCACAAGAGGCTGAAAGACATACTGGCCGACCTCGGGTTGGCAAAATGACAGCGCAACTGGTGCCGCGGCCCGCGCGCTCAGCGGCGGGTGCTGAGCGCCTCCGGATTGATGCGCCGATCGGTCGGCCGCCGGCAAAACCGCCGCGCAGCGGCGCGGGGCTCCTGAGCGGACCTGCGTGCTTATACGTAGTCCTTGTACTTGTCGAGCAGGCGCACCGGCATCGACAACGCGTCGCGCCGGAACGGATCGCCGCGCTCGCACGTGACCATCACTTCGAGCACTGTGGTGCGACCGTCGCGCTGCGCATCGCACGCAACTCGTAGCGCCGGACCCACGTCGGAGAGAATCGTCACCAGCACGCCTTCGGCGCCCATCGCCTTCGCTATTCCCGCAAAGCTCACGGCGGGGCAGATCGAGACCGAAGGGTGCGTCATCTGGATGACCGAGATGCCGCTCCAGCCGACGATGTCGGCAGCCGTCCCGTTGACGAGCGCTGCGTCGGGCGCGCTGGTCTTGAACGATTGCGCAAGCACCGTCGCTTGCGGCGCGCCGCCTTGCTTGCGCACGTAACGGCAGAGGATCTGCGGCGCAGACTCGACCATGCCGCCGAGCGCGATGCCCACGGATACGCGCTGGATCGTGCGTGCGGTATTATCGTTTGCACCACCCGCCCCTGTGGGCACGACGATTTCGAACTATGGAACAATCAATCTATAGGGATTTTAGCTTCCGTGATAACCCGCTTCCACGTATCGGCTTGAGCTTTTATGAACTTCGTTAAACCTTCGGGCGTACTGAGTGTAACTTGAAATCCCACGGTTCCCAACTTTTGTACTACGTCCGGCATTTCCAGAACTTTGCCGATGTCTTGGTTGATTTTCTCAATGATGGCTGTCGGCGTCCCTCGCGGCATGAGCAAGCCATACCAGGTCGTGGCATCGTAGCCGGGTACCGTCTCCGCGACGGTAGGCACGTCCGGCAATTCCGGGATGCGCTTGGCCCCGGAAACTGCAATGCTGCGCAGCCTCCCTGATTTCAGATGCGGCATTACCACGGGTGTAAGCGCCATCATCACCTGCACCCGTCCCGCGACGAGGTCCGTGACCGCGGGCGGAGTGCCTTTGTACGGGATGTGCAGCATGTCTATTTTGGTCATCAACTTGAAAAGCTCTGTGGCCAGGTGCGGTCCGGTAAGCGAGCCGCCTGTTCCGTAGTTGATTTGCCCCGGTTTCGATTTGGCGAGCGAAATCAGGTCTTTTACCGTTTTCACCGGCAGACTGGGATGCACCGATAGCACATTGGGTACAGAGGTAAGCAGCGCCACCGGTACCAGATCGCGGTAGGGATCATATGGCAGTTTCTTGCCCATGGCGATCAGGTTGGCGTACGTGCTCGATACCAACAGCATGGTATGGCCATCCGGGGAAGCTCCGGCCACAAGAGAATTGGCAATGATCCCGCTCGCGCCCGGCCGGTTATCGATCACCACCGGCTGCCCCCACATTTCGTTCAGTTTAGGAGCGACAGCGCGCGCGAGAACATCACTGGTGCCGCCGCCCGGAAATCCCAGCACCCATCGAACGGGCTTGGTCGGAAAGTTCTGCGCCGCGCCCGGCATCGATGCGATCGCAATCGCGGCCCCCGCTATGGCTAAACTCACATAACGCCGCATGATATTCATCCAGTCCTCCTTTAATTTATGAGCCAAACTCTTCGGAACTCAGTGAGACGGGCTCCGCACCTTGCGCGGTCAAGCGCTCCGCAATTTCAGGCGTCCGCAGGGCGCTGGAAATGCTGGCGTGGAGCACGCTCACCCTTGCTCTCGGTACAGAAGCGGGCGCCACCACCCCGAACCAGGAAGTTACGTCGAAACCCGGAATCGCCGCCTCGGCGATCGTAGGTACTTCCGGAAAGGCCCGTGAGCGCCTGGCGCTGGTTACAGCCAGCGCCGTGAGCTTGCCGCTGGCCACGTGTGGCAACACCAGAATGACGGGCGAAAACATCGCAAAGGCAGGTGCGCTGAATAGAAGCGTATAACCGTCTCCGGCTGCCTTCGCCACCATCTCGGTGCCGATGTTGCCGCTCGCACCCGCCCTGTTGTCGACCACTACGGGCTGGACCATCGTCTTGGCCATCTGTTCGGCGACGATTCTTGCAAGGATGTCGCTGATGCCGCCCGGCGCGAAAGGCGCCACCATCCTGATCGGTTTGGACGGATACAGCTGGCCAATAGCCGGCGATGCGGACACGAGCGCACAAACGAAGGCGACACTTCGCGCGATCGACATAAACCCAATCAAGGGCCCCGCCTTCCTGCCGTAGGTCCGCTCACGCGCGTACAAGCTAGCCTCCCTCATATCGCTGATTTGCGCGCGCCCGATTCATGCCTGTCCGGCATATAGATCCGCAACTGACGCAAGCTCGTCTACATGCTGCAGCGCTCCAAACAGACGTGCGACATCCACGCTGCCGCCGCCTGCTGCGATGCAATCGTTGAATTTGTGCCAGAGTTCACCGGGCCTCAGCGGATTGGCCGGGTGGCCCCGGGGCCTGCGCACCTGCTCGCTCGACAAATGCTTTCCTGCCGCAAGCGCGATGTGCACCTCGTCATATATGGACTGCACCGGCGATTCGGCGTCATAGATCTCGTTGGTTTCGACACTTACTCTTTTCATGAAATTCTGGATACCTGCGTTTCGCACGAATTCATCGGTCAACTCGCTCAAACCGACATTGCCCGAAATCAGCGCGGCAGCGACAGCGAACTGGGCGCTGAACTTGGCCTCAAGCGCTGTCTGCGGAAACGCGTTGCGCAACAGCTTGGCTGCGAGCAAGCTCAGACAGACGCGCACATGCACGACCTGCTCTGCTTTGATGTCTTGCGCTCCTGCGAGATCCAGCACCGCATCGACGATACGGTGGGCGGCAAAGCAAATGGGATATTTCTTGATGCTTAGTCCTTGCTTTTCGATCTGCCAGGTCTCGCCGATACGGATGGTGCGCGCGTCGTAATCGCCCGACTGCGAGACCGCATTGAGGAAGCCCTGGGGATGCTCGAGCGCATCCGGTGCGCTTGTCATCCCGAGTTCCGCCAGGCGCGCCGCCAACACGCCGGCGTGCGCGGCGCAACCGGCGTGAAACGGCTTCGTCATGGTGCCGAAATTCGCCATCAACCCGCTCGCACGGGACGCCGCAATGCCGAGCGCCGCCGCCGCTCTTCGGGAATCCAGGCGTCGCAACCGCGCGCACGCTGCGGCAGCTGCGATCGGGCCGAAAATGCCCGTTGGATGCCATCCTTTGTCGTGATGCTTGCCGCGCTCGCGATCGACGAGATCGGCCCATACCTCGTATCCGGCGACATACGCGGTTGCGATCTCTGCGCCGGAATTGCCCAGCACTTCGCCTTCTGCCAAGAGAGCCGGCACGAGCGTCGTGCTGGGATGGCCGCGCAGTGCAACGTCATCATAATCAAGAGCGTGGGCAGCCGCTCCGTTGATCCATGCAGCCTCCGCCGCTCCTGATTTCTCCCTGCCGAAGTAAAGCGTCGCCTCGCGTGTTTCCGACGCGCCGAGCGTTCGCTTCAGAATCTGCACCACAGGCTCGGACTTGCCGGCGACCATGGTGGCGGCGCAGTCCGTAAAACCCGAACGCACCGTCGGCCAGACGGTGCACGGAATATCGCCAAACTGGATGCTGCTGGCGAATTCCCCCAAAGCTGCGGTCAATCCCACGCTCATCCCCGATCCCCTCAGCCAACCAAGGTCGAAATCGCCGCATCGAGACGGACCGCATTGGGCAGGCAAGCGGCGGCAAGGCGAGGACTCGCGGGGATGTGCGTTTCAAGCGTACCCACGCGCTGGGCCGGCGCGCGCAACAGCAGCTCCGGGCCGTCCGACACGCACGCGATCACTTCGGCGCTGATGCCATAGCTCGCCCAACCTTCGTGCATCACTGCCAACCGGCCCGTCTTCCTTACCGATGCGCGTATTGCATCGATATCGAGCGGACGAAGGCTGCGCAAATCAAACACCTCGATCGACACCCCGCGCTGCGCCCAGCGCTCGCGGGCGGACAGCGCATCGTGCACGCAGCGCCCGACGCACGCCAACGTCACGTCGGTACCCGCCATCTTTATGTCGGCCTTGCCCAACGGAACAAGATGCTCCCCTGCCGGGACGAAGCCCTTGACCCCGTAAAGCGGAATCTGCTCGAGAAAAATGACCGGGTTGTCGTCGCGTATCGCAGCCGCAAGCAGGCCCTTGGCATCGGACGGGGTGGCCGGCATAACGACTTTGAGTCCCGGTATGTGCGCGAACCACGCCGCGTAAGAGTCCTGATGCGGGCCGCCGTCTTCCGGCTTGCTGCCGTCGCGCCCGCGCAGCACGTACGGGGCCGTGCGCCCGGTGGCGAGCTTGAGCCGCGCGCCACTCGTCACGATGTTGTCCGCCATGAACATGAGCATGTCGCTGTAGTAGAACTCGCCGACCGGACGCAGCCCGCTCATCGCGGCCCCGCAGCAGGCGCCCGCGATCGCCATTTCGGAGATCGGCGTATCGATCACGCGCTCGCGGCCGAATTCTTCGAGCAAACCACGCGACACACCGGCTATGCCGCCTTTGCGGCCGACATCCTCGCCGAGGAGGATCACCCGTTTGTCCCGCGCCATTTCCTGTCTCAGCGCCTCGTTAAGTGCTTCCCGAAATGTCAGGATGCGCGAGGCGATGTCTTTGGCTACGGCGCTCACTTGCTCACCCCTTCCGCATAAGGCCAGAATTCCGTGAGCGGATCGCCGCTCGCGTCCAGCATCGGCTGCTCGGCGGCCAAACGTTCTGCTTCCTCGATCCGCGCCCGCGCTGCCTTCACCATGCTGCGGTAATCGTCTTCCACCAACAACCCGCGCTCCGACAGCATCCCCTTGAACCGCTGCACCGGGCAATTGCGCCGCGCGGCATCCTTTTCGGCCGCGGGCCGCAGTGCGTCGGCATCTTTCACGGTCGAGCCGCCGAATCGATAGGTCTTGCATTCGATGAGCGTAGGGCCGCCGCCCGCCCGCGCCCGCTCGAGGGCATCGTCCACGGTTTGGTACACAGCAATCGCGTCATTGCCGTCCACCGTGATGCCCGGTATGCCGTAGCCTTCCGCCCGCCGCGACAGGTCTTTTACTCTCACTACGCTCGATATCGGTGTGGAGACCGCGTAGCCGTTGTTCTCGATGATGATCACCAAGGGCAGATCCGCGAACGCGGCGAAGTTAACTCCCTCATGGAAATAACCGGTGTTTGTCGCGCCATCGCCGAGCATGGTGACCACGACGTTTCCGGTTTTCAGATACTTTTGCGAGAGAGCAACACCGCCCGAGGTCACCAGGCCACTCCCCAGCATACCGGTCTGCGCGAGCACCCCTGCGTCGGGCACCGGACTGTGCCAGTGTGCCCAGCGGCCATTCGCGATGCCACCGGCGCGGTCGAAGAAGGTGGTCATCAAATCCCTGAGCGACGCACCACGACACAGGTAGACGCCCATACCGCGTATGGAGGGACAGATGAGATCCGAGGGCCGTATGGCGGCGCAAGTGCCCACGGCGATTGCTTCCTGCCCCAGGCTCAGGTGAAATTCACCCACCATGTGCACGCGCGCCTTCCACAGTTCCTCGCAGCGCGTTTCGAATTCACGCACGAGCACAAGCTGCTCCATCATCCTCCGCAGCGTCTCGCGCCCCGGTTCCTTGCCTGTGTTTGCAGCGTTCACCAGCACTCCTTGGTCATCGAATCAATCCAATGCCGGCGCGGACCCCGTTGCCGGGCGATATACGCGCCATCGTTACGATACCGGTGTGAGCACCGGCTGCCCCGCGGAGTGCGCGCGCAAATTCGCGAGCAGCAACGCGCCCCGCTCTTCCTGGATTTCCTGGGTCGAAGTACCGATGTGTGCGGTCAAGACGACGTTCTCCAAGTTCACCAAGGCCCGTGGTAGACGCGGTTCGTCGCCCTACTTCATCACCATCTTGACGTCGTCCTTGATCGTGCCCAGCTCCTTGCCCAGCCACAACGCCTCGACCGCGTTCTTGCTCGCGGTCTGGATCGCCTCCATCGGGCTCATTTCGAGCTTCACGTAGATCTCAAGCTCGCGCGCGTCGAGCGGTTGAGAGCAAGCGGGAGACATCTCAATTGTACTTCACTTAACAAGACCCGCTTCGAAGAGCGCTCCTCTGAGCTGGATCTCGAGTTTCCCGAGGTAATACGCAGTATCCTTACTTCCGAGATAGTTGCTTACCCAGTGTTCCTTATCGAGATTCCTACGCCATTCTTCAGTACGAACGAGTCTTCCAAAAGCGCTATCCCAGTAGGCGATCTGAACCGCAGTCATGTCTGGCGCTCCGAGGATAAATCTGGAAGCCGAGAAATCCATCTCTCCTCCCTGTTCTTTCCATGTCGGTACGTCGGCGAACTCTCCGGGAAGCCGTGCCTGTGACGTAATTCCAATCATTCTTAACCGACCGGACTTTGACGCGCTCAACGCCGGCGCCGCCAGAATGATCCCGACATCGACGTGACCACCCATAATGGCCGTGGCAGCATGCGCGTTCGACTGAAAAACCACCGTCTTAAGCCTGCTCGCGTCGATCCCATTAGCTTTTGCCACAAGTGCCATGGCTAAATGAGCAGTCCCTCCACGCGCAGCACCGATTGCCAAACTTAACGATGTAGGATCCGCCCTGAGTCGTTGCAGCATATCGCGTCCGGACTTCAACGCCGAATCTGCATTAACGACTGCGACAAGATATTCATTGTAGAGCAGCGCCACCGCAGAAAACTCCGAATAGTGGAGCTTTGATCTGCCAATGATGTGGTTAGTCAAGACATTGATGGCGCCATTCAACAAATAATGGCCATCGCCCCGAAATTGGCTCAAGTAGGTGAGACCGATCGTGGCTGCACCGCCTGGCTTGTTGACGAGAATGATCGGCGCGCCGACCATACCGTATTTCTGAAATATCTGTTGAACGATTCGGGCACTGGTGTCGTTCGCGCCGCCCGCTCCCGACGGAATAACGATTTCTACGTTGCGGTCCGGGCTCCAGCTAGCTTGCTGAGCCTCCGCAATTCCGAAAACCAACAGTCCAAGAACAAAGCACGCAAGTGCCTCATAGCGGAGCGTTGCTGCATAACGAGCTAGCTTTCGTGTCGTACCCTTGCCTTGTGCGCCGGTAGCGGGCTTGATCATGGTCCGGCTCATGCTATTCATTCTCCCGGATAACCTACTTTGGATCCTTGCTGGCGCCATGTTTATCGACTTTACCTTCGAGCCAAGCAGTGGAACGCACGGCGCAATAGCGGACGATGTTCGGCCCGTCTACGGAGACACGGCTTGGCGCACCTTTCGGAATGTAAATGATGTCTCCCGCATGAACCCGCTTGTCCTCCCCGGCGACGCGTGCGTCAAGGCCTCCTCTGAGGATATAGACAAACGTCTCATGTAATGCGCTCGTTTCTTCTTCAACCTCTCCTGGCAGCAGCTCGACAAATCCAAATGCCAGTCGTTCGCCGGAGACCCAGTGCTCGCGATGCCCTGAGGCGGGTGGGGCGTCAAGGGAATCGATTATTTCGTAGTAGCACTCGCCCAGCCCCTCGATGATGGCCTGCGATTTCTCCGGCTGTTTTTTCCCACCGGGCCATCTACCGGCGTCATGTGCTTGTGCGACTTCCTCTGGTGTAGGCGCAAGCTCCGGCGGTGCCTCGTCCGCGGCGATGCCTATCAGCGACCACGTGCGGTCCTTAATGTAAAGATAGTCCATCGGTCCATCCTCGGTCGCCCTCATGGAATGCCTGGCATTAGCCGGAACATGCACGAAAGTACCGGGAGATACAATTCGTCGGTCCTTTCCCACGATAGCGTTAATCTTGCCGCGGAGTGGGAAAATCATCAGTTCGTTGGGATGGTAGTGCAACTCTGAACCTGTTCCTGTATTTTTATGTATTGTGCGGAAGTACATGTACCGACCTTCGATCGTTCTCCCTTCACCAGTTGACAAGTGGGGATTGAATCGCTCTATGTCGAGACCTTCAAAACGGTAAAAAGGCATGGCAGGTCCTCATCGGCTGGCTTCACAAAGGTGCACAGCGTCAGCCAACCTCCTTAAGATACGACAAAGCGGGTCGTTCTCGGCAGGGGACGATCGCGCAGTCATCAGCCTCGTACGCGTCAAACGGTTGAGCGCAACTAGGAGACGTTCTAATCTAATCGGCACTTCGTTTAACAAGCCCCGTATCAGAAAGTGCGCCTCTAAGCTGGATCTCGAGTCTCTGAAGGTAATGCGTAGTATCCCCACTTCCGAGATAGTTGCTTACCAAGCGTCCCTTATCGAGCGTCCTACGCCATTCTTCAGTATTAACGAGGTTTGCAAAAGCGCCATCCCAGTAAGCAATTTGAGCTGCAGTCATCCCTGGAGCTCCCAAGATAAACCTGGAAGCCGAGAATTCCACATCTCCTCCCTGTTCTTTCCATGTCGGGATGTTGGCGAGGTCTCCGCTAAGCCGTACCCGTGATGTAATCCCAATGATTCTCAACTGCCCGGACTCCAGTCCGCTCAACGCTGGTGCCGGCAGTATGAAGGCGCCATCGACGTGACCTCCCATGACGGCCGTGACAGATTCCGCGAACGATTTAAAACCCACCGTCCTGAACGTCCGCACATCGATTCCGTTAGCTTTTGCCACCAGTGCCATAGCTAAATGGGCAGTCCCTCCGGGTGCGGCACCGATTGCCAGACTTAATGACGTCGGATCCGCCTTGAGCCGTCGCAGCATTTCGCGCCCGGACTTCAACGGTGAATCTGCCTTGACGACGGTGACAAGGTACTCATTATGTAGCAGTGCGACCGGAGAGAAGTCTGAATAGCGTAGCTTTGACCTGCCAATGATGTAGTTGGTCAAGACATTGATGGCGGCGTTCAACAGATAATGAGCATCGCCTCGAAACTGGCTCAAGTAGGTGAGGCCAATCGTGCCTGCACCTCCCGGCTTGTTCACCGCAACGATCGGCCTGCTGACGATACCGTGCTTCTGAAATATCTGCTGGACAATTCGCGCAGTGGTGTCATTGGCGCCTCCTGCTCCCGCCGGAATGACGATTTCTATGTTGCGGTCGGGACTCCAGCTAGCTTGCTGAGCTTCAGCAATTCCGAACGCCAAAAACACAAAGAGAAAGCACATAATGCGGCATGCGATTACTCTTTTCATACAGGGAACAAAGCAGGCTCTATCGAGCATAGTACCGTCTCCCCTCTAAAAGCCACCTCAAAAAAACCCTTCATATCTCTGTAATTTGATCAGCACTATTCCGTAAACCCGGTCGATCGCACGCTTGGGGAACGTAGCGATGACCAGCCATGTATTTTCATGGCAGTAATCCTACTAGCAAGATTGCGGAAAGCGAAAAAGGCTTTACAAAAGACATGGTGTTCTCCTACTGTGGTTCATTGTCAGCAAATGCATTAGTCAACAGCGACCCCCGACTTCTTAACTACTTCAGCCCATTTAACGATTTCGGTTTTGATAAGAGTGGCGAACTCGTTGGGGGTGCTACTGAATGGTTCGGCGCCATCGCCGGCGAGGCGTTCCTTGATGTCGGGCATGTCAAGAATCGTCACAAACTCCACATTGAGTTTGGTGATTATGCCTCTGGGGAGGCCGGCTGGACCGACAACTCCATACCACGCTACAGCCTCGTACTCAGGCACGCCCGCTTCCGCTAACGTAGGCACGTGCGGAAGCGCCGTTAACCGCTTTGAATCGGTCACGGCCAGCGGCCTCAGATTCGCAGACTTGATCTGGGACATCGCGACCGGCATGTTCGCGAAAACCAGTTGCACTCGTCCGCCTAGCAAGTCTGCAAGAGCCAGATTCGCCCCTCGATATGGAATGTGAACTATGTTGATGCCCGCCAGAGATTTGAATAACTCCCCGGCGAGATGGGGGGAGGTACCGACACCCCCGGAGCCAAAATTGAGTTGTCTGGGCCTGGATTTCGCAAGGGCGATCAGCTGCCTGACCGTTTTCGCCGGCGTCGATGGGTTTATCAGCAAAACGAGGGGTACCCTGGCCACCAGAGATATCGGTGCGAAATCTCTGGTTACGTCATAAGGCAACTTGCTGTGGATACTGGGATTGATGACGAAGCTGCTCGCCACGAGAAGAATCGTGTAGCCATCAGGGGCAGTTTTCGCGGCGATACCGGTACCGATGATGCTACCCCCTCCGGGCCGGTTATCGACCACCACCGATTGCTGCACCTTTTCAGCAAGCTTCTGTCCGATAGCTCTCGCCAAAATATCCGAAGATCCACCCGGCGGGAAAGCGACGATGAAGCGAATCGGTTTATCAGGATATTTGCTCGCGTGAACCCCGATTGCCGCAACGACGGACCCTGCAACCACGAAGAACAAGGTAGCAAAGCGCAATACAAGATTCATGGCGCGCCTCCAAACAGATCGTGTCACACAAGCAGCGGAGAGGGCTCCTGCGTAAACCAATTATCAACCCTTGAAACTACTTTTTCGTGCTCCTCAAGTATGAACAATGTCCATCAATCGAGAAATATCCTCGGCCCTTTCCAGGTTCTGAACAATGTCAATCGATTCATCGATTTTTTCTCGGGATAGAACCACCTCTGCGCAGCTACGATATTTTTCAAGGAGTTCGTCCCATGAAGGCGGGGTTGCGGGCTCCCACGGTCCTTTATCCACCCGGCACGTGTGCGCCACGCCATTCCGCAATTTGATCGTCACCATACACCCGAATGGAGCTGCCTCCGGGTTATAACCGAGCGCAGCCATATCTGGCGATACGACCATTTTCACCCTTCTCATCACGGCTAACGTTTTGGGTTCATTGACTCTGTCATCCGTAATTGCGGTGATGACGACTCGTCCCTCGAGAAGAGCAAGTGCTACACAAAACTCCAGACTGTACTTGGCTTCGAACTTATTCTTGGGTGAAGGATATTTAAGAAGATCAGCCACCGCTGGGGTCACACTGCACTCGACGGATTCGACATCGTCAGCCGAAAATGCGTGCTTCTGTTTTAGTTCTAATACCCCTTGAATAGCATTGTGGGAGCGCGTGCAGGTCGGAAAACGTTTGAGCGTTATGCCCGGCGACTCGAACTCGTACGGGGCACCGAGGTGCTTGAGGATCTTGTCGCCGCCCGCGCCACCGCCAAAGGTTTGCAAGAAACCGTTCCTCGCTTCAAACACGTCGGTAGGCCCGGTAAACCCCATCTGGGCCAGCTTCGTCGCGACCACGCCGTTCTCTGCGCCCCTGCCGCCCCCATAGGCTTTGCTCATGGTGCCCATCGTCGCCCTCAGCCCGGACGCCTCCTGAGCCGCGATGCCTAAAGCATTAGCCATCTGACCCACATCCAAGCCCAGAAGCTTTCCGGATGCTGCGGTGGCACCGAAGGTGCCGAGTACCGCCAAAGGATGCCAACCTTTCTTCTGAAAGCCGGGTCTGATTGCGGCCGAAATCTTGTCCGAAATTTCTACGCCCAGGACGTGGGCCGTTATGAGGGCTTTCCCCGTCGACCGGCACTGTTCGCCGACAGCCCACATGGCTGCGCAAACGGGCACCGACGGATGGTGCATGTTAACGACGGAGATATCGCTGAATCCTATGACGTCGGCTGAGGTCCCATTGATTAAGGCTGCATCTCGAACCGCGCTCTTGAAACCTTTTCCGATGACCGACGCGACGGGCGAACTTCCAGCTTCCTTGGCGAATCGGCAGAGAATGGAGGGGGCCTCTTCAACCGATCCCGCGAGAGTAATCCCTAGCGTGTCCAGAAATGAATTCTTGGCCAGGCGAACAACCTCAGCAGGAATATCTTCGTACCTCGTCCGCACAATGAACTCCGCCAACTTCGCCGTAACCGGAGCCTGCGGTTGTCTTGACTCCTCCAGATCCCCATCAGTCTTCATCGTTCCGTCCTCGGATCGAGGCATGGTCAAAGGCGAGATATCTGCCCGCCGATCGGCAATTTCACTCCGAGCCCTCGCTCTCTTGCTGCAAGCAACACCCTGGCAGCAACGAATAAATCCTGAACGGCCATGCCATGGGACTCAAATAGCGTAATCTGCATCGGCGAGGTGCGCAGTGGCGCACGGCCGGCCACGGCGTCTTTCAGTTCAACAAGTGTCTCCCAGTGCAGATATCCACCCTCAACCAAGGGTAGGAGATCACCGCTCTCATTCTTTGCAATGTCTCTCGAATCCACCACCACGATATCGCACTTACGCACGGTGTCAGCGTCGATTTCCCGGCGAGTTAATGTATTTGATCCTACGGCGTTGATATGCTGACCGGCTTCCACCCATTCACCTCGAAACACCGGACTAGCCGCTCGCGTGATCGTCGTTACGATATCGCTACCACGTGCTGCAGCCTCGGCGGATTCCGCCGGGACGGCATCAATTTCGAGTTCCTCGCTCATCGATCGGCAGAAGTTCTGCAGTTTTTCCGAGTTACGGGAAAAGACTTTGGCTTTGCCGATGTTCCTGACCGCACAAAGAGCTTCTAGCTGCCCCCTTGCCTGCCAGCCGGCGCCAAACAGGCCAACCTGCGCTGATTCTTCTCGCGACAAATAACGCGTGGCGAGACCGCTCGCTGCCCCAGTGCGCATCATCCCCAAGAAGTCTGCCTCGATGATCGCGGACAGAGCGCCACTCGCGGTGTCGTAAAGATAAACATGGCGGTGCCGCGCGGTATCGCTAAGCTTCGGCGCGTAATAGGCTTTGTATCCCACTACTCCCAGCTCAGGCGCGGCGCCTTGCAAAATATTAAGGTTGCCTGTGGGAAGTCGTGTCCTCTGCCGCGGCATATCAACGGCTTTCGCCGCAGCGAGAGATTTCATCGCGTGTTCCACTGCTTCCAACGCCACGCCCATCGTGAGCACCTGGCGAACATCGGCCTCGGTCAAGTAATACGCCATGACCGCCTAACGTCAGCGAAGATCAAACCTGCACCGACTAATTGCCATTGGCCCGCGCACTAAAGGTTATCGATGATTTTCCAGGATCCTGGCTCGGGATGCATGACATACTTCTTTTCGTTAGAAATCTTGTCAACAAAAATGCTTCCCTCTTTCATGACCATCTTGATGTTGTCCCGTTGCTGAAGCACCTTGATGTCGCGGGACGGGTCGCCCTCTACTGCGACAATGTCGGCCAGCTTCCCTGGCTCCAATGTCCCGAGATCCTTGCCGAGACCAAGCGCCTCGGCGGCGTTCTTTGTGGCCGTCTGAATTGCTTCCATCGGGCTCATGCCGAGTTTCACATAAATCTCTAGTTCTCCAGCGTTGCTGCCCATTTCCGGGTCCAGCCCGATGTCTGTTCCCATCGCCATCTTCACACCGGCCTGATGGAATTTCTTGAAAGATTCGAATGTATAGGGCTGGATCTTCTTCATTTTGGTCAAGACATTCTGCGGTGTGCCGATCCGGCGTCTAACTTCAATGGCGTGGTCCGTCCTGTGGGAAAGTGTGGGGATCACTGGAATCCCGGCGTCTTTTATCATCGCGATCGTTTCATCGTCGGTAAATACGATATGCTCGATCGTGTCGACACCAGCTTTGACGCACATGCGGTGAGACTGCGTAGTAAAGCAATGCGCCGCCACCGGTTTGTGAAACGCATGGGCTTCGTCGACGATTGCATCCAGCTCCTCTTGGGTCATGTTCCTCACATCGGGCTCTTCGTCGGCAGTCCCGCCGCCGCCGGATACACTAGTCTTGATGAGATCCGCCCCGGTTCTCAGTTGTTCCCGCGCTAGCCGACGCAATTCCCATGGCCCGTCCGCGACCATGTCCGGCTGACGTAAGGCCGCGCGCGGCAATACGAGATCAAGATGGGAGTTCGTTATTATTGCCCTCCCGCAGACGATCAATCTGGGTCCAGGGACAATGCCGGCATTGATCGCGTCCCGAACGGCACAAAACTCCGCGGTAAATTGGCCACGGGGCGTCACTCTCCCCAAATCTCTTACAGTCGTGAAGCCCATCTCGAACAACATGTGAGCGTGGAAAAGCACATAAAAAGATTCCAGTTGGGGGGTTACTTCGAATATCGCAACCCGGTAATTATTGAACGTCGCGGCGTTGTAGGCCGCGAGATGGGCGTGGCAGTCGAACATACCGGGCATGAGGGTGTATTTGCGGGCATTGATAACTTTCGCGCCGCGCGGCGCTTTGATTTGTCCCGCAATACCCACAGCTTTGATTCTCTTGCCCTCAACAACGATCGTCGGGTTCCTGGTGACAGCGCCACCGTTTCCGTCGATCAGTCTGCCACCGTTGATTACGCTTAGTTTCTTATCAACATTAGACATTCATGTGTCTCCGCATGTCGTTAAACAATTTGACCCTGTTGTTCCTGAGCGTCCGGTATATGCCTAGACTTCTCACCGCGGAAACGCCCGCGGCATTAATTGTTCGTCAGCTTGAGCGCTTTCACCACTTTGGTCCATCTTTCGGTCTCGGACTTGATATAAGCAGCAAACTCCTCGGGGCTGCTGCTCGGCGCGGGTTCGATGCCCTGCTTCAACAGCATTTCGCGGACGTCTGGAAGGTTGAGGACCGTCACGGTTGCCCGGTACAAGCGCTCTATGATCGGGCGCGGTGTGCGAGCCGGCGCAAGCATCCCGTACCAATTGGTCGCTTCATACCCCTTAATCCCTGCTTCTGCTACGGTAGGCACGTCTGGCAACACTCCCGCGCGCTTCGCTCCGGCAACCGCGAGCGCGCGCGCCTTGCCGGCCTTCACCTGCGGCAAGATGGTCGATATCATGCCAACCAGCATCTCGAGTTGCCCTGAAACGACAGCGGTAATTCCTAACGTGCCGCCTTTGTACGGCACGTGCACTATGTTCACCCTGGCCATTGTGGTGAACAGCTCCCCTGCGAGGTGCCCTGGACCGCCGACGCCCGCGGACGCGTAATTGAGCGCTCCGGGGCGCGACCTGGCAAGCGCGACCAGCTCCTTGATCGAGTGAACAGGAAGTGACGGATGGATGACGAAAACGATCTGTAGTGCAACAGCGTTGCTGATCGGCGCGAAGTCCTTGATCGGGTCGTATGGGACTTTGCGGATCAATGGAGAGATCACCTCCGCGCCAAATGTGCCAAGATGAATAGTGTAACCGTCTGGGGCAGATCTCGCGGCGAGCTCGGCGCCAATAACGCCCGCCGCACCAGGACGGTTGTCCACGATGAATCGCTGCTTGAATGCTTCATCGTACTTTGACGCAAGCAGCCGCGCGACAATATCCGTGCCGCCTCCTGGTGGGAAACCGATGATGATGGTTACTGGCCTGCTCGGGTAGTCCTGTGCGAATACTTTGGACGCACTCAAAATGGCGAATAGCGAGACTACGAAACCGACTGCCAAGGCCGCGCGAACGACGAGTTGAGGGAATGGTCGACATTCGGGGGCTGCAAATAGATTCCTCATGCTCTTCTCCTTGCCCTCTGGGGCAACCCCTATCACACCCTGGACTTCAACATTGACGAAATCCGCACCAACGGGAGATTGGGGCCTAGCTATTGCATCTCAGATGTTCCGTGCTTCCCATGGTTAACGGCGAGTCGGAATCCCAGGCGTGTCTTTTGGTCAGCCCCGCACTATGTTCCCGCTGCGCCTCGGCGGTGGCCCGAGTAAGTTTCGCAATGGCGTCCAGGCGCTGGATCGAGCGCGCAAGACCCAGCAACCGGCGTGCGCCAGCGTCTGTCAAGGCGCGGCGTACACAATCCAGGAATTTTTCTTCATGCTCGGCCGGCGGCATGGGCGAAGCCGGCGAGCCTGGGGTTTTGGTGACGCGCGTAGAAAACACGCCGCGGCGGGTCGAAATTTCGACATCGTTGTAGCCAACAACTCCGGAATACATCCTCGCATCGGCGATGTGATAGCGCTCGACGCGACGCATCATTTCTCGCAGGACGAGACGCTGCACCATTGCGTCCGTGAAAGTTTCGAGACCTAGTCTGCGATCGAGCACTATGGCTGCTGCGACATACTCGATGCTGAACTTTCCCTCGAGTCCGGTTTGCGGATTGGTATGTATGAGCGGCTCGTCAGTTCCCGGCGGAAACCCCACCCTGATTTTCTCAATCTCTTCTGAAGCGATCGAATGCGCTCGCAGTAAGTCGAGCAGACCTCCTACCGCACGATGGGTACAGTAACAGCACGGCCAACGCTTATAGCTGATCCCTGGCACCACCGCCTCCCACGGATTGCCGAGGTTATTCAGCGTTGAGCTGAGTGAAGGGCCATCCGCGTGGTACATGTCAATGAAGCTGTGCTTTCCATCAAGAATCGCGGGATCGGCGGTAAAACCAGATCGGGCGAGCGTGGCCGCATGCACAGCGCAACGCGCTGCATGCCCCACCTGCAAAGGCTTGGTCATCGTGCCGAGGTTACGAACAAGCCCTGCGGCCTGCGATGCGGCTACCCCCCACGCATGACACAGCTCCCGCACACTCATACGCCACAACCGAGCCGCAACAGCCGTCGAAGAAAAAATCCCGACGGTCGCTGTACTATGCCATCCGTGCAGATAATGGCTATCGCCCAGCGCTCTCCCGAGTTTACCCGCCACTTCAAGACCTAGCGCATACGCGGTCAATACCTCACGCCCGGAAGCCGCCGTCGTTTCCCCGACAGCCAACGCGACCGGCATCATCGTTGCGCTCGGATGGCCACGCAGACCGGCCATTGTGTCGTCAAAGTCAAGCGCGTGGCTTGCAATGCCGTTTATAAATGCGGCATCCGCTGCCGACGTGAACAGATCCCGCCCCCACACGGTGGCCTTCGACCCGGTTTGCAGTTCTTGAACGCACCGCAGTGCAATGTCCACCACTGGCTCCCGCGTCCCCGCAAGCCCGACACCAAGCGTATCGATCAGCGCAATCTGAGCGCTCTCCAGGACCGGGGCCGGAATCTCCCCGGCCTCAACGACAAAGCGCCCCAGACGTTCAGTCTGCATATCAGTCTGCACGCGCCCCGGACGCTCGCACCACGGCCGACCATTTGGTGATCTGTAATTTGATATACGCGCCAAACCTTTCCGGCGTGGTAATAAAAGGCTCAGCGCCCGTTTTTGATAACTGCTCCCTGACATCCGCCATATTCAATATCCTGTTGATCTCCTGGTTCAGCCGTGTCGTAACGGCGGTCGGGGTGCCGACAGACGTGACCACACCGAACCAGCCGTCCGCTTCATAGCCAGGCAATCCAGATTCCGAGACCGTGGGCACATCCGGCAGAAATCGGGATCGCTTAACGCAAGTCACCGCAAGGACGCGTACTTTCCCGCTTTTTATCAATGGCATCGCTGGTGGTAGATTGACGAACATCAAGGGAACCTGACCGCTCATCACGTCAACAAGAGCAGGGGTGGTGCCCTTATATGGAACATGCACGATGTCAATACCCGACATCGTCTTGAATAATTCACCTGATAAATGAATACCGGTTCCCGTACCGCCCGATGCAAAATTCAACGCCCCCGGCCGAGATTTGGCCAACCTGATCACATCTTTCACCGATTTCGCCGGGACAGACGGGTGTGCAACAAGCACATTACAAACGTTGATCAGCGAGGCGACCGGGGTGAAATCTTTTACCGGGTCATAAGGCAGATGACGATATAAGCTTGGATTGATGGCATAAGCTGTCGAGATTAAGAGGATCGTGTATCCGTCTGGTGCAGTTCTCGCCGCCAGTTCGCTGCCAATACGGCCAGCCGCCCCCGGCCTGTTGTCGACTACGATCTGCTGACGAAGACCCTCAACTAATTTTTGAGCGACGATCCTGGCGGGAATGTCGCTTGCTCCACCCGCTGGCCCCGCTACGATGAAACGAATCGGCTTATTCGGGTATTCGCTGCCGAGAGTCAATCCAGAAAGACAGAGCGGAACTACCAGCACGAAGAACGACTGCTTCACGTGGAAACGTCTTCGATCGACGGCCCCGATTGGCCGCCGTCTTCGAGAGCGTGCGGCGCCCCGCCTCAGGGGTAACCGGCTGAACAAGAAGCGCATTGCCGTACTTTTGATGGTGTCAAGCCGTATGAGCGGCCTTCTCAGCCTTAAGTCGTGGTGAGGTAAGTTTTATTCCAAGAATCTCGCGCGCTTCGTCCGGTGTGGCTATTTCCCTTCCTAATTCTCTAGCGATCGTGGCGACTTTTCGCACCATATCGGCATTTCTTTGTATGACGTCGTCCTTGTGCGGATACACCCAATAACAATCTTCAGCTCCCACTCTCACGATCTGCGCGCCGAGCATTATTCCCAATACAGTTATCGGCAGCCAATTCCGTCCGCCGACGTAGACCCCCATCACGCTGTCTGGAATTGTTTCTTTAACCATGTAGAAACTCGTGATAAGTTGCAGCGCTCCCCAGGGATCCTTGTGTATGGTGTATGAATCATGTTTCCCCATGTGCAGATTTAGGATGTAAGGTTTCATCCTGGAGAGGCCGGGATCTATCAGAATATCCTTCAAGCGCATCAACGAAATCGGATTGTAGAGTTGGTAGACAGGTTTAACATTGTGTTCTTCGAGAAACGGAATCCCCTCGATGAGGGATTTTTCACTAATGTGGAAATCCCCCGGCTCGTATCTGCCCCATCCAACAAGCACAACACTTCCCTGGCAGTACTTGTTGCCATTACCCATCTCAAGTAATTTTTTTGTTTTCTTTATCCAGTCAACCTCCGCGCCGAAACGATCGAACGTGTCTTGCATAGTGACCATGTCGACCTTCTCGTAGACGCGGTCGAAAATTTCTGCGTTTAGCTTCGGGTCATATGCTTTTTCCGTCCGGAAACCCCGCTCCGGATCTATCGCATGGTGGTGAATTGCAGCGGCGCCTTCCTTCACCGAGTCGACAATCGTATCTACCTGTTCTTCCACCGTGCACGGAATGGCCGGATATCTTATTCCTCCCTCTTTGTAGCCGGGGGGCTCGAACGGATAAATTTCCCGAGGTCCCCAGAATCGGACAGATGGCCCAGTAGTTGCGCACTCAATAATGAGTTTTTTATCCATCGTCGGGATTCGAGGCTCGAGGTCGATTGGAAATCTTTTCAGCCGAATCCTGATGTACTCTTCAAGCGATTTCGCCCAATCTTTGACAGGCGCTTTGTATTCCATAACCACACCTCCTTGACCAGGTTAACTCTGCGCTTGATCCCAAAACGAAGTATCGCAATCCTTGATCGACACGGCAAGATTAGTTTTCCGCTCTGCGGAAATTTTATGGATCCTATTTTTTCCCTAGTTTTTGCCCTAATTACACAGGCTTATGACAGGTTAGCTTCTGAAGCTGTTCCTCGCTACGACTTATCTGTTTTCTCGACCAGGAGTAGACGCGCGTTCGTGAAGCCCTGCAGCCGAGTCGAGGATTACAATGTCTTATCGGCAAAAAAATGAGATTCTGTCTTCAATATACGCAGAACGACATCAAGAGCGCGGATCAACTAATTGCAGAGCTTGCAATCGTCGACCCATTTGAATAGATTCGGATTCAGCATCGCCCGCGACATGACCCGGACAACGCAGGGAAAGAACCAGCTTGTCACACCCCGGCAAAATATGCCCAAGACGCGGCGAAAATCTGGCGGCACACGAAGCATTGAACGCACGGTCCAGCTGCTGCGAGAAATAGCGAGATTCGGCAGGCGTGGCGCAAGGCTGTCCGACCTTGTCATGGCAACCCAGCTTGGATACGCGACGGCCCATCGCATCTTGAAATGCCTTGTCGATCAGGAGCTAGCCGAAAAAGATCTGCGAACACGACGCTATTCGCTGGGTCAACTAATCTACGAACTGGGTCTTGGTGCCACACCGAAAGTAAACCTGCGCGAGATATGTGAGCCGATCGTTTCATGCATCGCGGAGCGAACCGGCGATACCGTCTTTCTCCATGTTCGCAGCGGCCTAGACGTCCTTTGCATCGACCGCAAGGAAGGAATGTCGCCGATCAAGACCCATGTCTTTGACATCGGAAGCCGTCGGCCTCTCGGGGTAGGAGCCGGAGGAATTGCGCTGTTGGCCGCCCTGCCTCAAGACGAGGTTGAGGAAATTGTGAACACAATCGCACCTCGCCTCTTACCGTGGCGCGTAACACCAAAAAGGGTGTTGATAATGGTCGCACGCGCGAAACGAGACGGTTATGTAGCTACAGAAGGTGCCGTAGTGAAATGGGTGAATGCTGTAAGTGTTCCGTTTGGGGGGCAGAACGGATTGCCGCAGGCTACAATCACCATTGCCACGATTCCTCCCCGTCTTCCTAGCTCGAGGCAGCACGAATTGGTGGCCATGTTACGCGCGGGAATACGGGAAATCGAAAGACTCGCGAAGGAATTTTCGTCCCCTGGGCGGTGAGTGGACATCGACGGCACGCATGACGGTCACCCACAGTCTGCACACGCTGCGGTTCCGGCACGAGTCTTGAGCCAGCCGCAATCCCCGGCAGAAATCCACACAGTTTGACCGCGCCGAGAGAGAGTAGGAGCGTTACCCGGATAAAGTTTGCTCCGCGCGCCCGTCGCCTATCCCCGCAGCAAGACTGCGGGGGTATTACGGCGACGAAAAACAAAATCACGGCGCGCTTCGCTAACGTCAACAACAAAAAACATGCAGTTCCCGCGTGCCAAGAGCACGGGGAATAGCGAGTTCAATCCTGCACAGTAGAAATTGCAGGGCGTGCATGAAGTGAGAATCTTCAGGTCGGATAGCATGTGACGCCAGCCGCTGTGCACATACCTTTCAAACGGGGAGCCGTCTAGCTCCTCCGCGGTGTCGCCCTCTATGATTCCGTAGAACACGCGTCCCTGCTGCTCGAATCGTCCATACTTCATTTTTTGCACTCCGCTCATGATCAATGGTGAGCCGGAAAGCGGTTACCTTTTTCGCTGCTGCTTTTGTAGCGCTTCCAGAATGTTGCATGACGCCTGAGCATGCTGCAGAAATGTCCCGAACGATGCGGAATCCAAAAAATGACTTCCCCAGAAATGCTCGTCCAGCAGACGAGTCCATTCGGGGCACCCAGCAAGTCGGCGAACTGTTCCTTCCCAGAAATCGACAGCTTCTTGCAATAGCCCAGGCGGTCCAATAATCCCGCGCCATGCGACAAAAGGATGCCGAACGCCGACTTCTTTAAGGCAGACCGTGCGTTGAAAAGGTCCGGGCAAAGGCCGATCGCTCGATACCGCAATCGGGTGGCACTGCTGGGAATACGCGAGCCGCGCGATGGCGGCTGCAGTATCGGCATATAGCTGGATTACATCCGACGCGAGTGCTCCAAGCGCGGCGTCCTCGTTTTCGAATACTTTTGTCACAGCCGTCTTATCTAGGTGGAACGCTTCCAAGGCGCGCGTAACGGCGAGATGGCGTGCGTTCCCCGGCTTTCCGACGAACCCGGTTTCAAGCGGCGAGTGCCGGCGCTGAACCGATTCGACAAAGCCACTCCAATCGAGAGCCGGTTCGCACGGCTGGACGCCGAGTACGATGTATTCGTCAACCAGTAGCGCGATGGAGGTGAAGTCGGTCGGTCCCACGGTCGACTTACCGCTCAGGTAATTGCTAACGAGCATGTTCGACGCGATGCCGATTGTATGACCGTCCGCTGGGCACTCGCGCAAGCGCTCCCATGTGAGCGCTTGCCCTCTGCCGGGCAAGTTGACGACCTCGATCTGCACACCCGTTGTCGACTCGATGGTCCTTTGGATGACGCGTGCGAGCACATCATTTGCACCGCCGCGCTTTGACCCGACAACAAGCTGCACCGCGCGGTTGGGTCGCCAAGACATGGACTCCGCTACAATTCAGGAAGGTCCGTTCGCGCGTCGCGCGCGGCATCCCATGTCATTGCTTCTTGAGCATGCCTAGCTCGCCCAGCGCCTTCTCTACCTCCTTATGCGTCTCGTCCATGAACGCTTCGAGATCACGGCTGTTCATAAACTGCCCTTCCCATCCGTTCTCGTCCAGTATCTTTTTCCACTCGCTATCCCCGGAGAGCCGGTTGAAGCGGCCCTCCCAGTACGCAATCTGTTCCGGGTTCATGTCTCGGGGGCCGATGATGGCGCGGTACTTCGACAGATACGGCTTCACGCCGAGCTCGCGAAAGGTGGGCACGTCCGCGTAGACGCCGCTCAGGCGGTTCGGTGCTACCGTGGCGATCGCGCGCAGCCGTCCTGCGTTGAGGTGAGATATGACCACCGAAGGGCTCAACGCGATCATGTCCACGTGTCCGCCGAGCAGCGCGGTGACACTGCTGCCGCCCGCGTTGAACACTACCGTTCGGACCTTCTTCACGTCCACCCCCGCTCCGCTAAGCGCCATGGCCGCGGCCAAGTGATTTGAGCCGCCCGCGGCCGTCGATACACCGAGAGAAACGGCGTTCGGGTCTTTTTTTAGTATCTGGATAATGTCGGCCGGACTCTTATACGGGGCGTCCGAACGGACGACAAGCGCGGTATATTCGTGGAACAGCATCGACACCGGTGTAACGTCGCGGTAGCTCAGCCTTGTCACGCCCGTCAGGTAAGCGAGCGACAGGTTCACTACGCCTATCATGAGGTAGTGACCGTTGCCGGAATGCTGATTGAGGTAGGTCCAGCCGATGCTGTTGTTGCCGCCCGGCTTATTCACAATCACCGTTGGCACATCCAGGACGTTCCGGTCTTGCCACAGCTTTTGTATGAGCCGCGCCACCTTGTCCGGGCTGCTACCGGCTGCCGTTCCGACGATGATTTCGACATTCTTCTCCGGCTTCCAGCCGGTCTGCGCATGCACGGCGGCGGTCGCTGCAGCGAAGCATGCTACCGCCATAGCAAATGCGACTTTATTTAGCGAAAAGCAGTTCATATTCTGCTCCAGATGTATATCCCGTGCGCAATGAATGAGCCGTGTTTTGTCGCAAGCCCAAGCGATATCGCAAGACTCGCGCGAATTACAGCCTGTCGATTGGCTTACATTCTCCCGGCTCGGGATGAACGACGTATTTGGGTTTCGCCGAAATCTTGTCCACGTACACCCGTCCTTCCTTCATGACCAGTTGGATGTTCTCCTTCTTCCTCAGAAGGCTTATGTCGTGAACGGGATTGCCCTTGACGATCACGAGGTCAGCCAGTTTGCCAGCCTCGATAGTGCCCAGATCCTTTCCCAACCCAAGCGCCTCGGCAGCATTCTTGGTGGCCGTCTTGAGCGCGTCCATTGGGCTCATTCCCAGGCGCACGTACAGATCGAGTTCGTATGCGTTGTCTCCAACCTGCGGATCGACACCCAAGTCGGTGCCCATCGCAATTTTCACTTTTGCGGCGTGCATCTTCTGGAAAGTCTCATAGCAGATGGGCTGAAGCTTTTTCATTTTGGTCGAGACGTTCTCCGGTCCGCCACGGCTTTTTCGCACCTCAATGCCGTAATCGGATCGATGAACAAGTGTGGGCGTAACCGGTATTCCGGACTCCGCCACCATGGCGATAGACTCCTCAGTGCTGAACACCATGTGCTCGATCGTGTCGACCTTGGCCTTGACGCACATTTTTTGTCCTTCGACGGTAAAGCAATGTACTGCAACCGGCTTGTGAAATGCATGCGCTTCATCCACGATTGCATCAAGCTCTTCTTGAGTGATCGTGCGCACATCCGGGCGCTCGTTCGCAGTCCCCCCGCCTCCGGACACGTCTGTCTTTATCCAGTCCACCCCGGAACGCAGGTTCTCGCGCGTCAAGCGTCTCAAGTCCCAGGGTCCGTCCGCCCACGTGGAATGATGCCGCTCGGCATAGCGAGCCATCTTCATGTCCGAGTGGCCACCCGTGATTGCGGAGATCCCACATACTAACAAGCGGGGTCCCGCCACGATGCCTGCGTTTATGGCGTTGCGAACCGCAACCAATCCCGCGACGAGCTGCCCATGCGAGTTCACGCGCCCCATGTCGCGCAAGGTGGTGAAGCCCATCTCGAAGGTGAGTTGAGCATGAAATAGCGCGTAAAACTGCTGCAGTTCGGGCGGAACTTCCCAGAACGCTACGCGGTAGTTGCTGAAAGTCAGGGCGTTCCAGTGCGCGATGTGGACATGGCAATCGAACATGCCTGGCATCGCGGTCAAGTCGCCGGCGTCGATCACTTCGGCGCCCGGTGCAAAGGAAATCTGGTTGTACGGCCCTACCTTGCTGAACCGTCCTCCCTCTATGACGATTAAGGCGTTGTCTATTGGCTGTGCGCTGTTGCCGTCGACAAGACGGCCCACCCGGACCACTGTTACCTTCTCTCCGGCCATTTCTTTCCCCCCCGAGACCCCGTAAACGATAGCCCTTCACCCCAGACGCCGTATCGCCGGGATGCTATGATGGTTGCCCGTAACCCGTTAAAGCAACGAATAATCTATCCGCTTTAGCGGCCGGCGAGGGGGAATTTTTTTCAACCCGTCGTTGCAGGAAATTCACCATGCCTCGAAAACTGCCACCATTGTCGTGCCTTTCCGCGTTCGAGGCGGTCGCTCGGCTCGGGAGTTTCGCTCGCGCAGCCCACGAATTATGTGTAACGCGTAGCGCCATCAGTCACCGGATCAAGGCGCTGGAAGAGTATTTCGGCGTTCAGCTGATCGCCAGGCGCCACGGAACGCTTCGCCTTGCGGCCGAAGGCACGTGCCTACTCGAGGCTGTAACGAACTCGCTGTCGAACCTGGAGCAGGCTTGCGAGCGGCTGGCGGGCACAGCGCGGAGACCCATACGGGTTAGCGTGGGATTAGCATTTGCTAGCACTTGGCTGATGAAACGATTGGGCGGCTTTCACCGACTCCAACGTGATATCGACCTCGAAATCAGTGCATTACGGCTGTTACAGCCGGATAAGCTGGCGTGTCTTCAATCCGGCGAAGCGGACGTCGTGATCAGCTATGGCGCAGCAAAGGATTGGGAAGGCTATGAATACCGGGAAATAATCAAGTGCCGCATGTTCCCCGTGTGCAGTCCTGGTTATTACGAGTCCGTGGGCGGTTTGAACAGCCCTCAAGCCCTTCTCAACGCGACTCTCCTTAGGCTGCCGCGCCAACCGTGGCGTCCGTGGTTTCGCGTAGCTGGCCTTGTATGCCAGGAACCGTATCGCGGGCCGGTATTCAGCCACGCCGGGTTAATGGTGGATGCAGCCATCAATGGGCAAGGGGTAGCATTGGTGAGGGACGTTTTGGTCGAAGAAGAATTGAAGGCGGGACGCCTCTTCCACCTGTTCGACGTAAGCGTGGAAAGCGCGTACTACGCTGTCTATCTGCCCGAAGCCGCCGCGAGGCCAGAAGTCAGTGCGTTCCTGGATTGGCTCGTGCACGCCGCCGCGAGTGAGCCCGCGACGGGTCTGGAAAGCAGTCCACAATCCGCAATTCAAAGATCGGCAGGTGTATCCGCCAGGACCTACACGGCAGGCGGTAGGCGTCGCTGTTAACGGGGTTGTAGAAGCGCGTCATTTTGAGCGCGTGATTTTGGGGGTGAGCGCGGATTGTCGAACGGACGAGCGTAGGCCACGCGACTTGC
>MERI01000232.1 GCA_001772005.1 Betaproteobacteria bacterium RIFCSPLOWO2_12_FULL_62_58
CGCCATTGTTCAGGGAGATCAATCATGGATCCCTCCAAGGATCAAAGTGCAATCAACTTGCCGCTAGAGCGACTTGTTGCGCGCGCGTTATCCCCCTGGCACCTTATTCAAGGTCGACTGTAAGGTTACCGATCGAGAAGGAACAGCAGCGCTTCGCTTGCCGGCTCACGGCCGGTTAGCTCCACGTTTGGACGAAGCAATGTTATGACCGACAGCCCCCTCAAAATCCGGCGACCGCTGTATCTTGCGAGCACGCGCACGAACTGCTGGCGATGCGGCGCTGGGATGCCGGTTGTGTGCCTGATTGCGCCGCAGGTCGAAGGAGCGGAGGGGGAGGTCTGCGTATTGTCTGAGGTGCGGAAGCTCCCGGATGATGTTCTGATCTTCATCCAGCGCCGGTTTCCATCGTTCCGGCTGAAGTACTCCAAGACCGTTCAGGCCAGCTATTACGCAAATACGTGCCCGAAGTGTGGCGTCTTGTCTGGCGATTTTTACCTGCATGCCGAGCCGGGAGCACCTTTTTTCCCGGAGACGGAGGAAGATGCCAAGCGCCTTACCCTTGAGGAGATCCCGATGAGCGGGAGTGTCGGGGTTGAGGCCTCGCCTGGGATGGGCGTTGGGGACTTGATACTGGCGCATGCGACAAGAAGAAATGCCGCACAGGTCACTGCGCCAAACCACCGTTAGCCAGGTGGTTTGCGCATGGGAGTGCCCTCCCGCTCTCACCCAACAAACGTCGCGCCCCGTCGCAACAACTGCTCGGCGGCAGCACCGATGTCGCGGGTGAGCCGGGCAGCGCTTTCAACGGAGCGGATGAGATCCGTCGCTTCGCTCGCCCACACCATCCTGACCTCGTAGTCCGCATTACGGCCGGCTCGTTCGAAGCGTGCGCGCTCGACGTGAAGCGCGTCCCGCAACCCATCCTTGTCGGCGCCCCAGCGCTCGGCGAAGCGGTTTCTCAGCGCGCGGCCTGGCCGCAGCGTTGACGCCCGGCGCCTCGGTTCGCGTCGCGCGTACGAAAAAACAGCCGGCCCGGGCCGGCTGTCGATCGAACGGATCGAACTTGCGGTTCAGCGATATTCCCTGGCGCTGTATTTCCGGTATTTCGGCAGCAGGCGGCGCGGCTGGCGGAAAGCGTCGCGGCGAAACGGGTCGCCCAGCTCCTGCGTCAACATGAGGTTGATCACCGTCGGCCGGCGCGAGCGCACCGCCCCGCGCAGCGCATCGCCCACCTCATCGACGTGCTCGACGGTGATGCCGTCCGCGCCCATCGCTTCCGCCACGTCGGCGAAGTTCGGGTTCTTGAGGTTGGTGCCGAGATAGCGCTTGTCGAAGTAATCGATCTGGTTCTTTTTCTCCGCACCCCACTGGCCGTTGTTGAATACAACCGCCACCGCCGGGATGTTCTCGCGCACGCAGGTGAGCACTTCGTTCAGGCTCATGCCCCACGCCCCGTCGCCCACATACGCGATCGCCGGGCGTTCGGGACGGCCGACCTTGGCGCCGATTGCCGCGGGATAGGCGTAACCGCAGTTGCCGAAGCTCATCGCGGCGAGGAACGACGGCGCGGTCTCGAACGGCAGGTAGCTATTGGCCACCGAGCACACGTTGCCGATGTCGGTCGACACCATGGCGTTCTTCGGCATGGCGCGGGCGAGCGCCGCCAGCGCCTGCCGCGGACCGATGCGGCCTTTCTCGTTGGGCGAAGGCCACTTCGCCAGTTCCGCGGCCCACGCCAGTTTCTCTTTCTGGATCTCGGCCAGCCGCGCCTTGTCGGGGGTGAGCTTGACCTGGGCCTTGAGCCGGCCGAGAAGTTCGGTTGCCGCCAGCCGCGCATCGCCGCAAATGCCGATCGAAACCTTCTTGACCAGCCCCAGCATGCGCGGATCGGCGTCGATCTGGATGATCTTGGCCTGTTTCGGCCAGTAATCGAGGCCGTGCTGCGGCAGCGTGCCAAAGGGCCCAAGACGCGAGCCCAACGCCAGCACGACGTCCGCTTTCGAAATCAGCTTCATCGCCGCTTTCGAGCCCTGATAGCCGAGCGGGCCGCAGGCAAGCGGGTGGCTCGCCGGAAACGAATCATTGTGCAGATACGAGTTCACCACCGGTGCGGTGAGGTATTCGGCGAGCGCAACACACTCCTTCACGCCGTTCGCCATGACCACGCCGCCGCCCGAGAGAATCACCGGAAACCTGGCCTTGGCGAGCAGCCGCGCGGCAGCCTCGAGCGACGCCGGGCCGCCTGCGGAACGCTCGACACGCTGCGGCTGCGGAATCTCGTAGTCGCCTTCGCCATAGAGGTAATCGCGCGGAATATTGACCTGCACCGGACCGCGCTCGGCCATGGCGATGTCGAACGCGCGCGCAGTCAACTCCGCCATGCGCAGCGGTGAGTTCACATGCACCTGCCACTTGGTGATCTTGGAAAAGATCGGCATCTGCTCCGTCTCCTGGAAGCCACCCAGCCCCATCGTCAGGCTGCCCGACTCGGGGGTAACCGCCACCACCGGCGAGTGCGCCCAGTAGGCTGCGGCGATGGCGGTGACGAAGTTGGTGATGCCGGGGCCGTTTTGCGCGATGCACACACCGTGCTTGCCGGTAACGCGGGCGTAGCCGTCGGCCATGTGCGCGGCGTTCTGCTCGTGTGCGACTGAGACGAAGCGGATACCGGCGAGCGGGAACAGATCGTGCGCGTCCATGTAGGCCGAACCGACGATGCCGAAGCTGTCCTTGACGCCTTGGGCGACCAGCGTTTCGACAAACGCTTCGCTGGGTGTCATCCGGATTCTTCCGCCGCTCGATGCGAGAGGCTTTGCGAGATTCTTGGTGTCTGCCATGATGTTCATGCGAACTCCCCTTTCGATATCTGGAAATTTGGTGCGCGGTGTACGAGACTAATTATACGCCTGCCCCTGTTATTTGTAAGTGTCTGCACTGGCGCCATAAGAAAAAACATCTTGTAGCTTCAGATACTTATGGTAGTTTGCGGCGGTTCGCCCTGACCGCACTGCGATCGCACATGGAAGGCGCGGCGCGGATGCTCGCGTGCAGTCCGCAACAGACCTGCTCGCGTCCGGCTTGAGGCGCCCGCTCAGCGCACGCAGCGATGCGACCCGCTCGAACAGGGTCACGACGAGCTTCTATTGAGTTTTACGTAAATGAATGACATTCATTTACGTCTCGAATCTCCCCTCTCCTTGCGGGAGAGGGGGCGGGGGTGAGGGATTGAGCGTGTCATGCAGTTAAGAAAAGCTCAATAATAACGGCGTGAGCGCGCTTGCGCTTGAAATGGCGTAAGATCAGAACTAACATTGATTCGTCGTGCGTTTTCCTTCATGTCATGCTGCGTATTCCGTTGATTATCTTGTTCGCGTGGTTGTCCGCCGCAACCGCGGCGCAAGCGCAGGGTTTCAAGTTCTCCAACGAGGACCAGACGGACAAAGCGGCGGAGGCCGAGCGCCAGGCGAAGGTCCAGTCGCTGCTCGCGACGCCTTGCCGGGACAAGATCAAGAACCAGAAAATCATGGTGCTGATCGGCGAGGACCGGAACGGCGTCATATTTGCAGGCCAGGCTTCATACAGCGCGCATGTCGAAGCGATCAACCAGCGGCTGAAGTCCCTGGGTCTCAGGACCTACACCCCGGAGGAGATCCGCAGACAGATCGCGCAAGCCGAAATCGACGCCTATTTCAAGAACAATCCTGATGCGGCGATCAGCGCCTCGAAACGTCTTGCGGCACAGTACATTTTGCGCGGATTGATCGCGACGCAGACCGGCCGCAACCCAATCATCAACGTCAATCAGGTGAGTATCAGCATGAACTTCACTTTGACGGGAGCGAACGGCAGGATGATTTCCCAGGCCAACGCCAGGAATGAAAGCTATGCCGGCCGCGACACCATGGGCATGGCGCTTACTTTGATCAACGAGCGGGCCGACGAGGTCGTCGCACAGATGTACAACGACTATTGCCAAAAGGCCGGTGCCCGGTAGCCGGCAGCGGCGACAAGGCGACAAAAGCGTCCTTACAGGAAGGAGAAGACCATGACGACAATACGATCCATTCCCTTCAAACACGCCGCGATCGCGGCGATATTCGCGCTGGCCGCGGTCGGCGGCGAGGTTCTCGCGCAACCCTCTTTCGGCAACCCGTCGCCGACGGCCGGCACCGAAACCTCACAGAAGGCCAATGCCGCGGCCGATGTCGCGGCCTACAGGGAGGTCGAATATGTCAACAAGGGCACGAAGGGCCCGGCGCTGGTGGTCATTCCCGGCGAAATAAAGAGCAACAACGCCACCTTCGTGCAAAGGTTCCTTCCCAACAACATCGCCGATTTCGGCGAGCTGGAACTGTCGCAAGCGAACTTTACGGTGCTCGAGCGCACCAACCTCGGCAACTTGTTGCAGGAGATCTCGCTCGCCTACAACCTGGGCGATGTCGACAAGGCGCGCAAGACCATGCAGATCGGGAAGCTCAAGTCGACCAAGTGGATCGTCAAATTCGATATTCTCAAGGCCGAACAGATCGCCGAAAATAAGGAAGGCTTCGACGGCCGGGCGATTGGCGGCATCATTGGCATGTTCGGCGGGCTCGGCGGGGCGGCCGCCGGCCACGCCACCAGCTCGGTCCAGACCCAGGATTCGACCGGGGTGTGGCTGATCGGCATGCGCTACAAGATCATGGACGCCAACACCACCGAGCAGGTCGCCCAGGGTTATAAGGAACTAAAAATGGAAGTGGGCGCGAAGCAGACCAGCGTCCTGGGCGTGTCGCAGAGCGCCAAAGGCGGCGTCGGGCTGGACACCATGGTGCAGCGCCTGGTGCAGACCGCTGTTTACGAAATCGATTCCAAATACAAGTAATGTTGTTCCGTCAGCATTGCTGACGGAATCGCTGCGCCTCCCGCGTGGGTCGGCGCGGCATTCTTGCGAGTTGTCCTAGCTACGCCTTTCGGGGAACCGACATGTCCGGACTCACCAAACTCGGCAAGTACGAAATCCGGCGCGAACTCGGCAAGGGCGCGATGGGGGTCGTCTATGAAGGTTTCGACCCCGTAATCGAGCGCATCGTGGCAATCAAGACCATACGCCCGGAGCAACTGGAGAAATCCCAGGCGGTGGAAATTCTCGCACGCTTCAAGCGCGAAGCCCAGGCCGCGGGCCGGCTCAACCATCCGAACATCGTCGCGATTTACGATTATGACGAAGTCGTCGCCGAAGGCGAGAGCGCTCGCGTCGCGTTCATCGCCATGGAGTTCATCAAGGGCCGCGAGCTCAAGGACTATTTCGACGCCAACCAACGGTTCGCGATGAAGGAGATCGAGCGCATCATGGGCGAGATGCTCGACGGGCTCAACCATGCGCATAAGAATGGCGTGGTCCACCGCGACATGAAGCCAGCCAACGTCATCCTGCTCGCGGACGGCAAAGTCAAAGTCGCGGACTTCGGCGTCGCGCGTATTGAAACCTCGGAGCTGACCCAGGCTGGCACCATCCTGGGCACCCCGTCGTACATGTCGCCGGAACAGTTCCTGGGCCAGCCAGTGGACGGCCGCAGCGACATCTTTTCCTGCGGCGTGATTCTGTATCAGTTTCTGACCGGGGAAAAACCGTTCACGGGCACGGTAACCACCATCATGCACAAAGTGTTGAAGGAAGAGCCGCTGCCGCCGTCGATGTTGAACGTGACGCTGCCGCCAACCTGGGACGCTGTCGTGAAAAAGGCGATGGCCAAGAACCCGGCGGAGCGCTACCAGACCGCGGCGGAGTTTGCCGCGGCGATCAAGGCGGCGGTCAGCAGCCAAAGCGGTGATCAGACTGTTGTGAATCTCAACGCGGTCGCCGGCAACGACGCGACGCTCGTAAACATGACCCTCTCCGCGGCGGCGGCGAGCGCGCCGGCCATTGCGGCGCCGGGTGCGACCGCCGCACGGACCCCGGTTTCGGCGCCGGCGCAGACGCCCGCGCCGGCTAGGGCCCGTTTCAACACTGGCGTACTGGTTGGGGTAGCCGCGGCGATACTGGCCGTCGTGGGTGGGGGAAGTTACCTGTTCTTGGGCAAGGACCGCAGCGCGGCCGGGCCCGTTGCACAGAACGCTCCCGCCGCAACCCCGGCGAGCTCCGTGCCTGCGGCTGACACTCCACGCGCCGCGGCCGATCCCGCGCCAGAGCCCGGCACCATGATCATCAGCGCTCTCGGCCTGGCCGATCCCAAGGACCCCAAATTCAAAGGCGACCCGGCCGCGGCGCAGGCCGAAGCGCGCACCGACGCCAAGCGGCAACTGGTCGAAAAAGTGCTCGCTCTATTCGTCGACAAGGGCTCGCTCGACAAGAACTACGCGGTGATCGAGCAAAAACTCCTGTCGCGCTCGGGCGCGTTCATCAAGACCGTACTCCAGGAGGGCGCGCCGGAGGCGGGCAAGGACGGCTTGATTGAGGCCGAGACGCGCGCCGTGGTGAAAGTGCGCGACGTGCAGAAGTCGCTGAACCAGATGTCCAAGGAAGAGCGCATTGATTTCATCCGCAACAACGGCGACCCGAAAATCTCGATCGTGATG
>MERI01000233.1 GCA_001772005.1 Betaproteobacteria bacterium RIFCSPLOWO2_12_FULL_62_58
GCCATCGCCCAGCCGGAATACAACCTCTACGGCCGGCAGACCACCACCCACCCCGGCGCGCACCTGCTGATCGTCAACGGCCCGATCCGCAAGGAGTTGGATGTCAACTGCAGGGACAACGTATTTGGCCAGGGATGGCGAGCCAACGCGACGATGGGACGCGCGCTGCGCCTGATCCTGATCAACGTCGGCGGAAACCAGCCCGGCGTCACCGACATGGCGACTCACGGACATCCGGGGAAGTACTCGTACTGCATGGGGGAAGACGAAGAGGGGAGCCCGTGGGCCCCGTTTCATGTCGAGCGCGGCCTGTCGCCGGAGTCGAGCGCCGTCACCCTGCTGTGCGCGGAAGCGCCGCACAACATCAACGACCAGGTGAGCAAGACGCCGGAAATGTACCTGGGCTCAGCCGCATCGACGATGGCCACGCTCGGCGGAAACGGCCTCTACCGCAGCGGGCTCCGCGGCGAGCAGGCACTGGTGATGACCTCCGAGAGCGCTCACTGGATAGCGGAGTTCGGCTGGTCCAAAGACGACGTGAAAGCGTTTATTTTCGAGAACGCACGAAAACCGATTCGAGAGCTGCGCGACCGCGGTGCCTGGGGAAAGTCGCCGTTGCCCGTGTTCATCGACGCGGATGATGACAACGCCATGGTCCCGATCGTGGGCCGGCCCGAGAATATCCTCGTGCTGGTCGCCGGCGGACATCAGCGGCACATGAACGCCCTGCTGACCGCGGGCTACAGCCTGAGCATCACGCGTGCCATCACGCTCAAGGACGGCACACCGCTCCGCTCAACGAAGGACTTTTTCCGTCCGTGACCGTTGACCGGAGTCAGATCAACAATAGACATGATTTATGGGAGGTTGGGATGGAAATAGGCAAGGCTGACAAGGCCGCGATTCTGGCGGCGCTTCCAATGCGGCCGGATGAGGATCCGTTCGTCGTGGCCATAGGCGGGTTTTACAGCCGGTGGTTCAACCTGCTCGACGATCTGCAGCCGCTGCTCGATACCGTCGCAAAGTTGAAGGGAACGGAGGACGAGGGCTGGGTGCCGGCGTGGAACGCGGTCGCCGCGCCCTTCGAGAAGGAAGCTGAAGCGGCGCTCGCGCGAGGGGATCGCGCTGCCGCGCGGCGCGCGTTTCTGGAGGCAAAGACCTATTACAGCCTCGCGCGCTTCCCCGCACCGTATCACTCCGGATCGGCGATCTGCCCGCCGCAGATGTCCGCCCTCAAACGGCAGGCCTATGAAAAGTATCTCGAGTGCTTCCGGAAAGCGAGCAGTCTGCTCGAACGGCCGCCAGAAGTGGTGCGCGTGACCCGCGACGGCCGCGAAGCCGTCGGTTACCTGCGCACCCCGCCGGGCGCATCCGCCTCGCTGCGGGTCCCCGGCGTACTCGTGATGTGCGGCGGCGACATGTACAAGGAGGACCGCGAAAAGTACGCCGAGGGCGCGCTCGCCGAGGGCATGGCGGCTCTGGTGGTGGATGCGCCAGGAACCGGACAGACCTCGTTCCCGCATGCGCCCGAGTCCGTCGTCGCGTGGCAGGCGGCGCTGGACGTGCTCGCTGCGCGCCCGGAGATCGACGGCAATCGGCTCGGCGCGTTTGGCGTCTCCCGCGGCGGACTGTGGGTGATGCGCCTTGCCGCACACGATGCGCGCGTGAAGGGGCTGATTTCCTGCGCGCCAGGCGGCGTCGGCTACTGGGGCACGCCGGAGGAGCGCGCCGAATGGCGCAAGGCTGCCGCAGCGCGCGCGAAAACGAACTGGTTCGGCCCGCGCGGGACCAAGCCGCCTACCCACGAGATCACCGAGGAGGCTCAGCGCAAGGAGTTTCTGCGCTGGTCGCTCAAGGACAACGGGCTGCTCGAAAAGCTGACGATGCCGATGTTCCTGGTCAACGGCAAGGTCGATCACCTGACGCCGATCGGCAATCTGTACCTCGCATTGGAAAGCGGCCCGCCAACCGGACGCGTCGCGCGCGTCTATCCCGACGACGGCCACATCGCCGCCAAAAACGAACGCGAGTGGGGCCCTGCTGCCTGGCGCTGGCTGCGCGAGCAACTCACGCGGTGAAGCGTGACTGAAAGAGCGTGACTGGTGGATCGTGACTGGTGACGGGCCCAGCTCCCGCCGCGGGGTGCCAAAGCGCACCACTCGATCGCGATCCACTACGCTACTTCGTCAGCAGTTGAAACCAGCAGTGGCTATAAAGTAAAACCCTGACCCCGAGTTCTCTTCTGGCCCCCAAATTCTCTCTGATCCACACTGATGAGGGGCCTCTGCAGGACGCCATGGCACTGATCAAGAAATACGGTCTCGAAGATCGTAGTCTACCGGGGGTACATATCGGCTATTCCCATACCGACCTTATCGCCGCCTGTGAAAGTGAACCGGAGCGCATTGTCAAGGAAGTCAAGGCTGCCGGCCGCACAGCAATCAAACAAGGCTGCGGAATTCTGGTGACGGGATTTGCGGCACTCAGTGTTTTCCTGGCTGAACAAGGCATCAGGCAGATCGACGGTGTCCCGGTTCTCGACAGTCAAGCGGCGCTGATCAAGGCGGCCGAAATGATGGTGGACCTCAGGAGACTCGGGATGCCAAAGCCCAGAAAGGGGCCGCTATTTGATGTCTCCGGGGAGGACATACAAACCGCCCGTAGACGATATGGTCTGCAGTAACCGGTAAGAGTTGCTTGTGTTTTGGGAGTCCAACGGGGACCAGCGACATTCGCGTGTCTCCCAAGCGCGGAAGCGAGGCTCGATCACTGACAATCGGTATCAGAACAGCGTAGCAGCGTAGAGGACGGTCCCTTTAAAGTTCCAGGGGTGCGAGTGGGAACCTGCGGTGTAACGGCATCGAGGTGAGCCGTCCACGGTCGCGGGTGCAACCGCGAGTCACTTCGCCTTTTTCCAGGCGGCTTCGACTTTCGCCGCGGAGCCGCTGATCGCGCCGAGCTTCTCGCCGGCGCGCAACCGCTCCAGCGTGGCGGGCTCGCGCTGCTGCATAGGCAGGGCGGTCTCATAGATTTCCTCGATCTCATCCCTCGAACAGATGAAAACACCCCCGCTGTCGGCCAGCACCGCGTCGCCCGGCAGCACGGCCACGCTGCCGCAAGCAACAGGTACGTTGAGCGCGCCGTCAGTTGCCAGGGATTTGCCCGTCAACGCCGCTTCGCCCCGGCACCATACCGGCAGATCGTACTGCACGAATTCATGAAAATCGCACGCCAGCCCGTCGATGATCACGCCCGCAACGCCGGCGACCTTCGCGGCCAGTGCGACCACTCCGCCCATGCAGGCGTGGCGCATGTCGCCCAGCCGGTCGATCACGAGCACGTCCCCCGGCCGCGCCAGTCCGAGCGCGTAGGGAATCATGCTGGTGTCGAGCGCAGCGGTGATCACAGTCACGGCGGTGCCGACGACGCGGCGGCCGCTGATCACGGGCCGGATGTCCGGATCAACGAATCCCCATTCCCGGAAATGCCCGACGGTAACGGGGTCGATCTGCGCTAGCTTGTCGAGCAGCGCACGGCCGATCGGCAGTGGCATGGGATTGATTCGGATCATTGCGGCTTTCCTGGTGATGGTGATGAGTGATGGTGGTGGGTGATGACAAACCGCAATGCACAAGGCAAAAGGATTTTAAAAAACGGGTTGCGTTTTTGCCGTTTGCCTTCTGCCTACTTCGCGGGCCTTGAGGCCTTGGCCATGCCGAGCTCTGTCAGTATCTGCTCAAACTCAGCGTATTGCTTTTCGAGATACTCACGGCTTTCACGCGCCGTAAGCTGACTGCCGTGCCAGAAGTTCTTCGCCAGCTCTTGCCTCCATTCCTCGGTCTTACCGAGCCGGCTGAATACGCTCTCCCAGTACGCTACCTGCGCGGGCGTGATGTCCCTCGGCGTGATCACTCCGCGCCAGCCAGACATGAGGACATCTGTACCCTGCTCGCGCCAGGTGGGCACGGTGCTGAAAGCGCCGCCAACGCGTTGCGGTGACGAGACGGCAATGACCCGCACCGCGCCGCTCTGCACGTGCCGTACGAGATTCGGCAGCGAAGTCATCATAGCGTCCACATGGCCTCCAAGCAGCGCAGTCATGGCCTCGCCGTTGGAGCCAAATACGACGGTTCTCAGCTTGCGCGCGTCGCCACCAGCAGATTTCACGGCGAGCGAGAGCGCCAGATGGCTGGTGTTGCCCAAGCTGGTCCCAACAGCGATGGACAGCGACGCGGGGTTGCCGGCAAGCCGCGCGACTGCATCCTTGCCCGTCGCTACGGGCGAGTCGGCCCTCACAGCGAAGCCCAAGTACTCGTTGAAGAGCAGGGCGAGCGGCGTGAAGTCGGTGTAACTCAGCACGCTGGCACCCATGATGTGATTGCTCAAGAGGTTCACCGAAATCAACGAGATGACGTGCGCGTTGCCCGTCTGTTGAGCGACATAGGTCCAGCCCACCGTGCCGCCCCCGCCACCCTTATTGACGACCACCACCGGCACCTCGATCAGCTTGCGCGTCTGGAACACCCGCTGGAGGCCGCGCGCGGTGATGTCGTGCAGTCCGCCCGGCCTAGCAGGAGCGACGATTTCGATGTTCTTTTCGGGCTGCCACCCTGCGCCCTGGCCGTGGCCCACGCCCGGCCAAGTGAGCGCAACGACGAGGAACGAAAGAAGCAGAAAATCGCTACGCAGCGGAACAACAGTTTGCACGCCGTGATCCTCCCTTTCCCTAGAAATTCTAGCATACAGTTGTGGACGAAGCATGACAAACAAATTAATCGCGCTAACCCAACTTAGCGGATTCGCAGGGTATGAACGTATCATCGGGGTCAGCGTATCATCGGGGTCAGGGCTTTACCTTATAGTCGCAGGTAGGCCAGTTGATAAAGTTGTGGAGCACTATAAATTAAAGCCCTGACCCTAGGCTGCCCGTGGGTTTTTATTTGCCGTTATGTTTTTTGCGTTGGCATTCCTCGCCAACGATCTCAAGGTGGGTTTGCAAGCCGGGGTCGGCGTCGGGGCGTACCACCCAGACAGGGTAGCGAACCTCGGAAAAGAATTGCGCGACCTTGCTGAACGCAAGGCTAAGGAAATCACGGAGGCGTTTAGAGAGTTCGAGAAAGCTAGCCAAGAATGAAATTACTCATCGCGGTGTTACGGCTGGCTTCTTGACTTTACACCACGTCAGCAAGCAAAACAGACGGGCAGGTCTCGGCATCCCGCTTCATGCGGCAAGCATCTCCGCAAGCGACCGCGTGAGCGCGGGCGCCGCCACGCACCGCCTTGCATCCTCGGTGACAAGCCTCGCTCCGAGCACGTAGGGCGGGAGGAGCGCAGCGTATCCCGCCTTTGGTGGATGCACGGCACAGATGGCGGGATACGCTGCGCTCCTCCCGCCCTACGCACCTGGACCCCGGTTGGTCATTTCAGGGCAGTTGCGCTAAGCTTCTGTGATGCCTGAGCGAGTCTATCTCGAAACTTCGA
>MERI01000234.1 GCA_001772005.1 Betaproteobacteria bacterium RIFCSPLOWO2_12_FULL_62_58
CCAAGCCGATCCGCTTCATCGCGCCGTTCGTGCCGGGCGCCGGCACCGACATCACCGCGCGCACCATCGCCATGAAGCTGACCGAGCGTTGGGGGCATCAGGTTATCGTCGATAACCGGCCTGGCGCGGCGGGCGCCATCGGCGTGGAACTCACCGCGCAGGCCACGCCCGATGGATACACGGTGTGTCTGATCTCGGCTTCGCATTCCGTCAACGCCGCCACCAACCCGAAGCTGTCGTACGATCTCACCAAGGACCTCCAAGCGGTCTCGCAGGCCACTTCGCTGTTCTACGTCGTGTATGTCAATCCGTCGGTGCCCGCGAAATCGGTGCAAGAGCTAATCGCATACGCGAAGGCGAATCCCGGCAAGCTCAACTACGGCTCGTCCGGCACGGGCGGTCTGCAACACTTCGCGGGCGAACTGCTCGCCCATCTGGCGGACGTGAAGCTGGTCCACATCCCGTACAAGGGTGGCGCTGCGGCGATAACGGACGCACTAGCCGGAAATATCCAGGTTGGTTTCAGCACGCTGCTCAGCACGCGGGTCCACATGAAGAGCGGCCGGCTGCGGGTTCTTGCGGTCACGACGCGCAATCGGGCTGCCGCCGCGCCGGAGCTGCCGACGGTTGCCGAGGCCGGGGTGCCCGGCTACGAGGTGGATCAATGGTATGGGATCGTGACGGCAGCAAAGGTGCCACGCACCATTGTCGACAAATTGTCCGCGGCCATTGCCGAGGCGGTGAATTCGCCCGAGATCCGGCAACGTTTCACCAGCGACGGGTCGACCCCGGTCGGCAGCAAGCCCGACGAGTTCAGCGCACACATCAAGGCCGAAATTGCCAAGTGGCGCAAACTCGTGAAAGAGGCGCAATTGCAGCTGCATTGACGCGCCTTCCCGCATCGCGCAGGAACCCGGCGGTGACGCAATCAAAGGAGAATGATATGACTCTCGCACTCGAACTTGCCAAACGCATCAACGCGTTCTCCTATGGGGACTTGCCACCCGACGCCATTCATTGGGCCAAGGTCGGCATCCTCGACTTTGCGGGTGTTACGTTGGCGGGCAGCCGCGAAGACGCAGCGCGTCTGGTGGAGCGCGCTCTGGTCCCGGGCGCAGGTCCGAGCGTCGTTTTCGGGAGCGACCGGCGGGTTGGTCCGCTGGACGCCGCAGCGATCAACGGCGCCGCATCGCACGCGCTTGACTTCGACGACTGCAATAACACGTTCGGCGGCCATCCCTCGGTGCCCCTCCTGCCGGCGCTGTTCGCGCTGGCCGACGATGTCGGCGCGAACGGCCGCGACTTCCTGACCGCCTACGTGACCGGCTTCGAGGTCGAGACCAAGATCGCGATGGGCGTCCATCTCCATCACTACACCAAGGGCTGGCACCCGACCGCGACGCTCGGCGTCTTCGGCGCCGCCGCCGCGTGCGCCAAGCTGATGGGGCTCAACGAGGAGCGGACCGCCACCGCGCTGGCGATCGCGGCCTCGCTCGCCTCAGGCATCAAGGCCAACTTCGGCACCATGGTCAAGCCGCTGCACGTCGGCCATTGCACGCGCAACGGCCTGTTCGCCGCCCTGCTTGCACGCGAAGGCTACACCGCGAATCCCGGCAGCGTGTTCGAGCACAAGCATGGGTTCTTCGAGGTGTTCAACGGCGCTGGCAATTACGATGCTGCGAAGATACTGCCGGCGTGGGCCAATCCGCTCGACATCGTCAAGCCCGGCATCGCGATCAAGCAGTATCCCTGCTGCGGCAGCACTCACCCGGCGCTCGACGCCATGCTCGAACTCGTGCGGCGGCATGCATTGAAGCCCGAGCAGGTTGCGCGCATCGACTCGTGGACCCACCCGCGGCGGCTCGAGCACACCAATCGCCCTGATCCCAACTCGGGGCTCGACGCCAAGTTCAGCGTGCAGTATTGCCTTGCGCGCGCGCTCACCGACGGCGCGATCAAGATCGAACACTTCGAAGGTGAAGCGTTTCGCGATCCCGCGGTGCGCCGCGTGTTGCCGCGGGTGCATGCGGCGGCCTATACCACCGCGCAGTTCCCCGCCGACAATCACCTTGGCGCCGAGGTCAAAGTGACCACGATCGATGGCAAGGTCTTCACCATGAAAGTCGACCAGCCCCTGGGGCGCACTTCCGCCAACCCGCTGTCACCGGAGCGGCTCAGGGAAAAATTCGAGAACTGCAGCGCGCGCGTGCTGCCGCAGGATGTAATCGCACGGCTTTACACCGCGATCCAGGGCTTTGAAAACCTGAAAGACGTGCGCGAGGTAACCGCGCTGGCGGGTGGCCATGGCGCACGCGCGCCACGCGCAAAATCGGCGCGCGCCGGTTAGCGCCGCGTCATGCGTAACCCAAGGACCCAGATATCACCATGAGATTCGAGTGGGAAAGGAATATATATGAAGAAGGCTAAAGACGAGATGCGGTCGGAGTACAAGCGGTCGGATTTCACAAAGCTGGAAAGAGGAAAGTTTTATGCAGAAGTAGCGGCAGGAACGTCTGTCGCCTTGTTGGAACCAGCGATCGCCAAGGCCTTTCCCACTTCGCAAGCGGTTAATGAAGCCCTTGCCAGCCTGCTCGCATTGACCGAGAAAACATCACGCATAACACGGCGCTCGACACGGATACGCGCAAAAACGGCGCGCACCGGTTAGCTCAGCGTTAACCCGCGCGATCAAACCGGCGCGCCCTCCGTCCCTGACTGTCATTCCCGAGAAATCGGGAATCCAATTTCAGCGTACTATAGACTGGATGGCATTCCTGGTTGTCCGGTGGTCTGTCAGTCCCGTGCCCTAGCAGCCTGTCGGACTTAACAGTCCGATGGCCTGCTATAAGTTTGCTGGCCCCCGGTTTGGCGTTTGCGCGCTAGCCAAACGGCGCTGATTTCTGCATGATTTGCTTGCGGAGTCGAAGTTAAAGCCGAGATCGCCAAGTTATCGAGGTGTTCAGATATGCAATGGGTTGCCCCATCCGAGAAAGACACCGCCATGGTGTTGACCTCGGGGCGATCGAGAAAACGTCACCGGCAAACTTTGCGCAGGCGCAGGCGATCAACGATGCAGCCGACCGGCTCATGGCGCCGGAGAACGTCCGCAAGGATTTTCTCGCCAAGGCGAACCTGGTCACGGCCTTAAATAAGGCAGTCAAGCCGGACCCGACGGCAGTGGAGTTCGGGGCGCGCTGCGGGTGCCTTGCTGCAATCGCCGACCGTATCCGGAACCGAATCGACCCGCCTGATATTTCGCATGTGATGCGGGGTCTTGAGGAGCTGCTGGATGAATCCATTGCCTCTCAGCCGTTCACGATTACGGACCTGCCCACGCCGGAGTATGGGCGGATCGACCTGTCCAAGATCAATTTCGAAGTACTGAAGAAGCGATTCGAAAAGAAGCGACCCAGCAATACCGACGTCGAGCGCCTGCGGGCGGCAGTCCGTGCGCAACTGGAGCGGATGGTGCGGCTCAACCGGACCCGCGCGGATTATCTTGAGAAGTTTCAGGAGCTGATCGACAGCTATAACGCCGGCAGCCGCAACATCGAAGAGATTTTCCGTGACCTTCTGGCACTATCGCAGGTGCTGACCGAAGAACAGACCCGGCATGTCCGCGAGCACCTTTCGGAGGAAGAGCTTACGATTTTCGACATCCTGACGCGACCCGGCCCGAAGCTCACGACCGAGGAGCGTGCAGAAGTGAAGAAGGTAGCCAGGCGGCTACTGGAGCGCGTGAAATCATCGCTCGTGCTTGGCTGGCGCCAGCGGGTGACGGCGCGGGCGCGGGTGAAGATCGAGATTGAGGACGCGTTGGATGCGGGGCTGCCGCGCGCTTACTCAAAGGAGATTTATCAGGCGAAGTGTGAAGCCGTTTTCGATCATGTCTATGAAAGCTACGTCGGGGAGGGACAGAGCGTTTACTCGGAGGCGGCGTAAACCGGATCCCCTCACTCAACTCAGTCCGGCAAGCACGAGTACGAGTTGCAGCGGCTGCTCCGGCAACGGCCGAAACCCGTACTTCCGGTAGAACGCGGCTGCTCTTTCGTCCTTGGCATCGACGAACAAGGCGTGCACGCCGACGTGTTCCAGCACGCGTCGGGCGCGGTCGAGCGCATCCATGAGCAACAACTCTCCCAGCCCCTGGCCCTGAACGGTACGGTCAACCGCCAGCCGCCCGAGCCGAATGCCCGGAACTTTACGCGGCAATCTCTTGGCGAGATCGTCAGGAAGGTCCTGACTTACGACCTCGCAAGCCGTCAGCGCGTAGAAACCGAGAACGCGCGACGGTTCATCGTCCGCGACCGCAACAAAGGTCTTCGAGATACCCCGTCTCTGGTGCTGTTGCGCAGTCTGGCGCAGCCAGAGGTCAAGCTCGCCGCTTCCGCTGTCGAACCGGCTTCGATCGTGGTTCCCACGCAAAGGTTGAATGCTCAGCATCGGCTCTTCTGCCCTTGTAGTTCTGGAGAGCCCGGCGCAGGCGCGCGTTGGGCGCCGGCGGGTTCTCCAGCAGGTTCAACAGAAACGCCGCATCGTTGCCGGACAAATGGATCACGCGCTCGCGTTCGATCACGCGCTGCGCTTCGTTCAGGGCGGCTTGCACGACGAACTGGTTGAGCGTCGCCCCCAGCAGATCGGCTGCCTGCTGCAAGGTGTCCTGCACGTTTTGCGGCACCCGGGCCGTTATACGGCCCCGTTCTTGAGTCGTCAGTGTCATGTCAGTAGCCAGCGTTTGGGATCTGAGGCTTGGGATTGGGAAGGCTCGGATTGAATGTTTGGAATGAAAAGTGTCGTGGATTCGGAGTATGGGTACCGTGTCTTGGCTCGTCAGTATCGGTCAGTTGTCTATGGTAGCCACCGGGCCGTGACCCGTTGGTATCCGTGACGAACGACATTCTAACAGAGCGGTGACAAATTGTCACCTTTCGGCGAAGTGACGTTCCAGTATGCAAATGAGGCGGAAGGGCGTTTCGCCGGGCTGTTGCCGGCGCCGGAAGATGCCCCGTCGAGTAGTGCGCCGCTTCATTGAGTTTGTTTTGCGGGCGCCCTTTACTCGATTCGCGCTACGCGCGGTAACCCGTCGTGTCGCCCGGCGTATATGACGGCTACAGCGTGCGGCTGGTCGAGCAGGCCGGCTTCGAGACCGCCCCGACCTCGTCGTCCGCGGTCATTTATGCCGGGTGCACCAAAACAAATGCCCCCGCACCTTGCGGCGCGGGGGCATTTTTTGGGTCTGCACTAAGCCGCCGCGCGTTCGCCGATGACGTCTTCCGCAATCTTGCGGAACTCGCCTTCGGTCAGGAGCCGCTTGTTCTTCAGCGAAAAGCCCTTGACGCCGGCCGTCATCTTCAGCGCTTCGTCGTCGCTCGCTTCGATGCCCAGTTGTGCGAGCCAGGCCTTGACCGAGTCTATGCCGCTGCCCTTGCCCATGACGACTTCAGCGGGCGGCTGTCCGACGAAATTCGCACGCACGGGGAACAGCTCGGTCGCATTTTCCTCGCCGCAGTTCTTGTACCAACTCGCGATGATGCCGGACTCGATCTGATAGAGCTGCCTGCCGACGACCGGTTTGTTCGAGGGCACGTCTACCCCAGTGATCTTCTGCACCAGGTTGGCGAGCGAAGTCAACTTGCTGTAATCGATTCCGACGTCAATGCCGTACATCGTCAGCAACCCCATCACCGTCTCTTCCATCGGCGTATTGCCGGCGCGTTCACCGACGCCGAGCACGGTCGTATGCAGCACCTCGACGCCTTCGGCTGCCGCCATAATCGTATTCGCGACACCCATGCCGAAGTCCTGGTGGAAATGCGCTTCGAGGCGCTTGTTGATGCGCTTTTTGACCTCCCGCACGAAGTACTGCATGGCGTGCGGCGAAACGACACCAAACGTATCCACCAGAGCGAGCGCGTCCATGTGACCTTCGGTCGCGACGCGGTTGATCAGGTTCAGCACCCAGTTCATCTCGGAGCGCGAGAAGTCGATCGGGAAGAACACGACTTCGAGCCCGTTGTCGCGGGCAAACCGGGTGGCTTCGATCGAAGTCTCGATCGCCTTCTCCATCGGCCACTTGTAGGCGAGGTCCACCATGTGCTGGCTCGACGGGATCTCCATCACCACGCCGTTGACGCCGGTATCGATCGCGCGCTGGACATCCTCTTTCATGCAGCGAGAGAAGGCGAAGATCTGCGGGCCGAGATTGCGCCTGGCGATTTCCTTGATCGCGGCAGCGTCGGATGGCGAGACGATCGGCATCCCCGCCTCGATGCGATGCACGCCGGCTTCCGCCAGCGCTTCGGCGATGCGGATCTTGTCGTCCATGGTCATGATGATGCCGGTCTGCTGCTCGCCGTCGCGCAGCGTGATGTCGTGGATCTTGATCTGCTTCGCAAACTTGAAGTCCTTGGTGACTTCGGGCGCGTAATTCCACTGGCTGACGAACCAGTTGTCGGTCTTCCAGGGATGATTTGCCATGTGCTTGCTCCTTGCGTGTTGAGTGAGTTTGAAGCGATTTTCGTAACCGTGCAGTCGTGTCATTGCCAGTGAAGCGACGCGATCTCATTCATTGCCCGCGGCGATGGCTTCGTCGCAAAAAACCGCATCCCGCAATACAGTTTTTAGCCGGTCGATTATACCAAAAATCCGCTATCCAGGATGCCCCGGATTATGGCCTGTGTCTCGCAGGGCGCCACGCTCAGGCGAGCGTCACCTCCAGCGCGCCCAGCTTCTCGATATCGGTCACGACCTTGTCGCCGGGCTTCAGCCACACCCGTTTCTCGGGCGGGTAGCCCAAGATCACGCCCTGCGGAGTGCCGGTATAGATCACGTCGCCGGGCAAAAGCGTGAAATGCCGGGAACAGTAGCTCACGATCTGCGCGCAGGTGAAGATCATGTCCGCCGTGTTCGAGTTCTGACGCTGCTCGCCGTTCACATAGGTCGCGATTTTCAGGTTCTGCGGATCGGGAATCTGGTCGGCGCTCACGATATAGGGGCCGAGCGGCGCGAAGCCGTCGCACGTCTTGCCGAGCATGAGTTGGCTGGTCGCCCGCATGAGATCGCGCGCCGAGAAATCGTTGCCATTGGCGTAGCCGAAAACGTATGACAATGCCTTCTCCGGCGGCACCTCGCGCGCCTTCCGGCCCATCACCACCACCAGTTCCACCTCGTAATCGAACTGTGAGGACACCTTGGTCGGCAGTCTGATTCTCCCGCGGTGGCCGACGAGCGTGTTGTTGTACTTGTTGAACAGGATCGGCACCAGCGGGATCGGATTGCCGGTTTCCTGCGCGTGCTGCCGATAGTTGAGTCCAACGCAGATGATCTTCCCCGGATGCGGCACCGCCGGCCCGAACTTCACGCGCGACTCGGGCAGCAACGCGCTCTTCCCACGCTTGTCCGCGAGCGCCCTGTCGACAAGCTGTTTCAACGGCGCGCAGTCGGCGCCCGCGAGCACCGCGTCGATCGTAATCGGCGCCTTGATGCGGAAAAGTCTGGAAGCCCGCTCCACGTCGAGGATACCACGCTCGGTCTTGAGTCCCAGCCGGTAGCCGCGCTGCGTGTCGAGCGTGGCGAACGTGAGCTGGGCGGGTTTGGAGGAATATTTTCCGGGAGCCGCTTTTTTCGGGGTTGCCATTCTGGTCGCCTTTCGTAGGATTCGGGTATCGGCCGGCCTTCTCGCCCTGCCATGACGTGGCGACGTGTCTGACGCGCCGCGCGAACCGTGGATCATACCAAACAAACCGTGCGCGGGAGTTTGGCCGACCTAAGTCCGACAAACTCCTAGCTGGTCAACATTCCCGCTTCGGAGTAAATTCGGTGCCGTGATCCGCGGCGAGCCATCGGACCCCGCACCGTTCACTCACAACGACTCAAAAAGGACATCCCATGATTTACGAAGTGAGGACCTACGACATCAAGCCGCACTCGCTGCCCGAAGTCGAGAAGCGCTTTGGCGAAGCTTATGAAAAGCGCAAGAAATACTCGGAGCTTGCGGCATTCTGGCACACCGAGATCGGCCCCCTCAATCAGATCATTCATGTCTGGCCGTACAAGGATCTGGAGGAGCGCGGACGCATCCGCGCCGCGGCCGTCAAGGATGGCGTGTGGCCGCCGAAGACCGGCGAATTCATGTTGAGCATGCGCTCTGACATCATGATTCCCTTTGCCTTCTCACCCGAGATCAAGCCCGGCAAGATGGGGCCTTACTTCGAGATGCGGACCTACACCTACGCTTCGGGGGAGTTGCCCAAGTTCGCGCAACTGTGGGAGAAAGCACTGCCGGCGCGACTCAAGATCGGGCCCGTGTGCGCCGTCTGGTATTCCGAACTGGGCGGGCTCAATAAATTCGTGCACATCTGGCCCTATCCGACGCTGGATGCCCGCAATGAAACCCGTACGAGGGCGCAGGCGACCGGGATGTGGCCGCCGTCGGCAGTGGCCAAGAAGGAGGGCCTGCCCGTCTATCAGCTGCTCGCTCAGGAAAACAAGATCCTGATGCCCGCCGCCTTCTCGCCGCTGCAGTAGCTTGGAGCAGGCTTTTAATAATCCTCGTAGCGCCGCCGCTGCGTTTCGAGCACCTTCCACCTCACGACGGGAACATTGACGATGCAGTCGAGAGGCACGCGATACGCTACGGTGGGATCAAGGAATCGCACCTCGATGCCGTGGCGCGCATTCTGGATGAGCGCGGTGGCGCCGAAGTGACTGCCGGTGGTAAGCTGTTCCTCGTAACCCCATGGCGCAACCAGCAGCGCCCGACCCGAGCGCATCACCAGCAGCTCGTTTTCCGGCGGCGGAATGACGCTCTCCCGCTCGAAAGAAACCGGCTCCGTCGCACGGACCAGGCGGTTGAGCGTCATGCAGGAAACGCCATCGGCGAACAACCAGCTGCCGCGCAGGAACTCCCACTCATCGCGCGAATCAACGATGTCGCGGTAAAGGTCGTTCCGAGTGACGAAATCGAGGTAGATATCCCGCGGCAGCCGCATGGCCTGCACAAAGCTCACCGCCCGGTAGGTTTCGCCGGCCTCGGTGTCCAGCAGGGCCGGCGTTTCTCCGATGATTGAGCCGGCTGACAGCAGGTTCCTGCCGGGCAACCCTGTACGCAGCATCTCTACGGTGCCGCTGAGGGTAAGGTAGATGTCCGAAGCCCGCTGTCCCTCCTTGACGAGTATGACCTCGGGATTGAAAACGAGCATGCGGCTGTTCATCAGGTGGCGAATGCGGTGGATCGGCACGTCGGGGAAGTAGTCGCGCAGGTAGCCGAAAGCTCTGCGGCGCAGCTCGTCCGAAATGCCTTCGATCAGAACGTCGACCGTCCCGAACGGCGCACCCGATCCGATGGTTCGTTCCTCTTCAGTGAGGCGCCTTGCGGTATGGGCAAGGATGAGCTTCCCGGATGGATCGTCGCGGAAATCCACCGCCGCGCCGTGAATGAGACCGCCCCCGATGTCGATTTTCTTGACATCGGCCTTTTGCCTGTAGGCCTCCACCGTCTTGTCGAACAGCGACTGGCTGATTCCGGCGGGCGCGTCGTCCGGCGCGATCATCTTGCGCAGCACATCAAAGGATGCAATGTCCGCCAAATGCCCATAGACGCGATAACCGCCCTCCCACATCACCCGGAAATAGAAGATGGTCGTCTCCACGGGATGAGGCGAAAGGATCGGTCTTACTTCCAGCCCTTCGATATCGTTCCACTCCTCGAGTGTGAGGTCGTGCACGTCGAAAAGCTGGTTGAAGTCGTGCTCCGATATCCGCGCCATCGACGCGAGCTTCTTGACGACCGAGGCGCGCACCATCGGCACGGCATAGTAGGCAATGCGCCGGTCTCCGCGCATCAGTGAAGTCAACCCGGCCAGATGGTCATCGTGGCAATGAGTATGGAAAATGCCGTCGATCTCGTTGGTGCCGATCCCGAGCGCGGTCAACGCGTAGCTGATGTTGGGGCCGGCATCGATCAGGAAGACACGCCCCTGGAAGACGAGGATGCTGCCCATCGTTGGCCGGTTCATGTCCCAACCGTCGCCATCCCCGGTGTGCCAGATCGCGAAGTAGTCGCGTTGGAGCAGGTGTTTGTCAAGAGTATAAGCACATTCGTAGCTTTCGCCCCGCGCGAGGTTGAGGTTGACCTCGACCTTTTCCTCCCCGCAGGAGATTTCAAAGACGTTCGTGCGCAGCCGCCGCACGAATACGCCGTTGCGGAGTTCCACGCGTTCACGCTCCACATGAACCGGTTGAACCAGTTCCTCGCTGGGCCGGATGCGCCCGAAGGCAAATGCGAGCTTCATCCGCATGAGTTCGTCCGCCTGCGCAGGCGCGACGCCCGCTTCCATCAGCTCCTCGCGCGAGGTGAGCCCATAGTTGCCGCGGAAGATATAGGCCATCTGCGCATCCACTTGGCGGCGCGAACCGATGAGCAGGGGCCTCGATCCCGTATTGCCGGGATGGTCGGGCACGATCATGCCCTGGTTGTACAGCATCTGCAGCACGGGAAACTCGGATTGGTTGCAGACGCGCCCGTTCTGGATCATCAGATCCGAGAGCAGGATAGCGTTCGGCCCGGTCTCGCAGGCGACGCCGTCGATCTCGATGGAAACGATGAGACCCTTGCGCAGCAGGTGCTTGACCGAGTCGGCCGGGCAGCCGCACAGGATACGGACGCCGGCGTTCGGCACCTCCACCCAGAAGATGCCGGCGCTTACGGGGATTTTTCTGATCGACGCCATGCGGCTCTACGCCCAGAACCTAAACTATCGCCAATCTAGCATACGCCGATCCCCGAACGCGAGGGGTCGGCCCTCCCAACGTTGCCGAGAACTAAATAACCTCGCGGGACAGCCAAGAAATCCCCCGCTCGCGACGATCCCGCTCGTCGCCTTGCCATCACGAACGTTGACACGCCTCGCTGCGTCCGCTAGAAGTCGTCGATAGCATAGCTGTGTCACAAAAAGGAGGCATCAATCATGCGCGTCGGATTCATTGGTTTAGGAACCATGGGGGGTTCCATGGCGCTCAACGCACAGAAGGGCGGCCACGAGCTGGTTGTGCACGACCTGCGGCGGGAAGCCGCGGAGCCCCATCTCAAAGCCGGGGCGGCCTGGGCCGAAGGCGCACGCGCGGTGGGAGAAGTGTCCGATATCGTATTCACCTCCCTGCCCGGTCCGCGCGAGGCAGAAGCGGTGGGTGACGAGCTGCTCGCAAGCATGCAGCCGGGTGCGCCATGGTTCGATCTCTCCACCAATTCGCCGACCGTGGTACGGCGCATCCACGCCAGGTTCGCGGCCAAGGGCATCCCCATGCTCGATGCGCCGGTGAGCGGCGGGCCCAGCGGTGCGAAGACGCGCCAGCTTGCGCTGCTCGTCGGCGGGGATCGCGCGGTGTTCGACAAATATCGACATGTGCTTGATGCGATCGGCGATCAAATCCTCTACATCGGCCCGATCGGCGCAGGCTCCGTCGCCAAACTGGTTCACAACTGCGCGGGCTACGCCATCCAGACGGCGCTCGCCGAAGTGTTCACGCTGGGCGTCAAAGCGGGAGTCGAGCCGCTCGCGTTATGGGCCGCCGTGCGCCAATGTTCTTTGGGGCGGCAGCGCACGTTCGATCGATTGGGACGCCAGTTCCTGCAGGGCGTATTCGATCCGCCCGACTTCGCGCTCAAGCTCGCGCACAAGGATGTCACGCTGGCGACCGAACTCGCGCGCGAGATCGGCGTGCCGATGCGCATCGCCAGCCTCACGCACGCGGAAATGACGGAAGCGCTCAACCGCGGCTGGGGGGAACGCGACTCGCGCACGCCGATGTTACTGCAGGAAGAACGCGCCGGGGTCGAAATCAAAGTGCCGGCCGCAGCAATCCGCGCGGTTCTCGACCGCGACGGCTAGGAGTTTGTCGGATTTAGGTTGGACAAACTCCTAGTGCCGACACAGAAGAACGATGACATGTCATATAATCAGCCGCTCTATTCGAGAAAATGTGAACGGGTGAACGAGTGAAACCCCTCACCCATCCCTCTCTCCCCGGATGCGGGGAGAGGGTGTCCTCGCGTTCACCCGTTCACCCGTTCACCCGTTCACTCGTTCACTCCAGTAATAAGACATGCTCATCAGATTCAAGCTCAACGGTGATCCGGTCGAGGTGAGGTTGCAAAGCGGCGACCGCCTGCTGGTCGACGTGCTGCGCGAAGACCTGAAGTTGACAGGAACCAAGCACGGTTGCGGCGTCGGCGCGTGCGGCACCTGCACCGTGATCCTGGACGGCGCCCCGATTGCTTCATGCCTTCAACTCGCGGCGCTGTGCGACGGCGCCGACATCCGGACGATCGAAGGGTTGGCGGGCGCATCGTCCTTGCATCCGGTGCAGCAGGCTTTTGTGAACAAGTCCGCCCTGCAATGCGGCATCTGCATACCGGGCCACATCATGGCCGCGTGCGCTTTGCTCGAGAAAAATCCCGAGCCCACCGACGAGGAAATCCGCACCAGTGTCGATAGCGTTTACTGCCGCTGCACGGGGTACGCCCGGATCGCGGAGGCTTACCGGGAAGCAATGGCGCTCGCGCGCAAGGCGGGGAGATCGTGAACCAGCGCGACCCCAGGTTGGGCGCCGGCAGCCTGCTCGTCGTCGGCAAGGATGTGCCGCGCACCGATGCGGTCCCGAAGGTTACCGGCGCGGCGCAATATGTCGCCGATCTCAACTTCCCCGGAATGCTCCACGCCGCCGTGCTGCGCAGCCCTCACCCGCACGCCCGCATCGTCGCCGTCGACACGAGCGCCGCTGCCGCCATGCCGGGAGTCAAGGCGGTCGTGACCGGCGCCGATACCGCGAAACGCAAGTGGGGCGCTTTCCGCCCGGATCTCTATCCGCTGGCGATCGAGAAAGTACGCTACGTCGGAGACGAGGTCGCGGCAGTCGCAGCGGCGGATCCGGCTGCGGCGCGCGCAGCCATCGATCGCATCGTCGTCCAGTACGAGGTTCTTCCCGCTGTATTGTCGATCGATGAAGCGCTCGCTCCGGGCGCGCCGCTCGTGCACGACGATACGCCCGGCAACGTCGCGCATCACTTCGCATTCGAGCGCGGCGATGTGAATGCGGGGTTCAAGGCAGCCGACGTGATCGTCGAGGGCACCTGGCAAAGCGCCCGCCAGTGGCACACGGCGCTCGAAACCATCGGTTGCGTCGCTCACTGGACCAGCGGGCGCGTGACAATGTGGTGCAACACGCAGACGCCGTTTCTCGCCCGCGGCCGTTACGCGATTGCGCTGGGCGTGCCGGAAAGCGCGGTGCGCGTGATCCAGACCGAGGTCGGCGGCGGTTTCGGCGGCAAATCCGGCGACGACAACGCCTCGGTCATCTGCGCCCTTCTCGCCCGCGAGACGGGACGGCCGGTGAAGCTCATCCACACCCGGGAGGAGGAGTTTCTCGCGAGCCACCCGCGCATGCCGATGCGCTACTGGGTGCGCCTCGGTTTCTCGCGCGACGGCCGCATCAAGGCGAAGGAAATCAAGATGTGGGCCGACAACGGCGCCTATACCGGCAAGTCGCAGGCGATCCTCGGCGCGGCGACCGTGCGCCACGATGCCCTCTATAAGTATCCCGCCGTGCGCGCCGATTCGACGCTGGTCTATACCAACCTCGTGCCGACCGGCGCAATGCGCGGCTTCGGCAACCCTTCAGCGGACTGGGCGGTGGAGCAGGCATGGGATCTCGCCGCAGAAAAACTCGGCATCGATGTCGTGGACCTCTTGCGCATGAATGTGGTGGACGCGGGTGATGTCTCGCCGCACAACCACAAGATCACGAGCTGCGAACTCAGGCAGTGCATCGACAAGGCGGCGGAACTCATCCGGTGGAAGGAAAAGCGCACGGGCCGCAAGGCGAACCGAGGTCTTGGCATGGGCTGCAGCGTGCACGTCAACGGCCGGCGCAGCTTCGGCGACTGGGATGGCAGCTCGGCGATCGTCCGCATCAACGAAGATGGCCGCGCCACCGTCATCACCGGCGAAGGCGAGATCGGCCAGGGCAACTTGACGGTGTTGCGCCAGATCGCGGCGGAAGAGCTGGGCCTGCCCTACGAGCACGTGGACATCACGCGTCCCGACACCGACGTGCAGCCCCACGCTCTAGGCGCGTTGGCGAGCCGACTCACCTACGTGGCGGGCAATGCCGTGAAGCGCGCGGCAGCTGCGGCCGCGAAACAGTTGCTCGAAGCGGCGGCGGAACAATTCAATTTGCCCGCAATGGAACTGACGATCATCAATGGTGAAATCGGCCCACGCAACGGCTCGGAAACCGATTTCAAATCCGTCGCGGCGGTGGTGCGCGCCAACATCTACAAGCCCGACGGACAACCGATCGTCGGCGTCGGCACGTTCGATAACCCGTCGGAATTCCCCGACCACAGCCGTTACGGCAACGAGTCGGGCGCGTACAACTTTGCCGCGCAGGCGGTGGAGGTCGAGGTCGATCCTGGTACCGGCCAGGTCAAATTGCTCGAGGTGGCGGCGGTGGTCGATTGCGGCACAGTCATCCATCCCGCGGCTGCTGAAGGTCAGGTGCAGGGCGCGGTGACCCAGGGCATCGGCCTTGCGATGATCGAATACTTCGACTGGTACAACGGCGCGCCGACCGACCCGAACCTCAAGGACTACCCTATTCCCTCCGCCGCGATAATGCCGAAGCTCCATGTCGCCTTCGCCGATTCGTACGAGCCGAGCGGCCCGTTCGGCGCGAAAGGCCTGGGCGAGATCGGGCTCGATGCCATCCCCGCGGCGATCGCCAACGCGATCGCGGACGCAGTCGGAGTGCGCATCCACGAACTGCCGATCACTGCGGAAAAGATCCACCGCGCGCTGCACCCGGAAGCCTACGCGCAGGAGAAACCCGTTCCTTCCGCGCCGCCCAAGGGCAGTCTCTGGACACGGCTCACCGCCGGCAAGCCCTCCGGCGCGCGCCCCTTCAGCCCGGAATTCATCTTCGCCAACAGCGTGGAAGAAGCGGTGGCGCTGCTCGCAGCGGGTGATGCCGCGATCGTGTGCGGTGGAACCTCGCATGCATTGCGACGCGAGCGCAGCGGCGATCCTTACGCGAAGCGGCTCATTGCCATCGCGAGGATTCCGGAACTCAACGAGGTGTCCATCGACGCACATGGCACGTTGCACATGGGGGCCGCCGCGCACCAGCAGCGGCTCTATGAGGATGCGCGGGTGCGCAAAGGCTGGCAGGCGATCGACGACGCGCTGGAAGCCGTCGGCCACACGCGCATACGGCGCATGATCACGGTCGGCGGCAGCATCGGTCCGCTGATCGGCGGCTTCGACCTGCCGGTGGCTCTGCTCGCGCTGCACGCGCGGGTCGCCGTGGCCGGACCCGAGGGGCGACGGATCGTCTCGCTCGAAGAAGCATTTCGGGTGAGATTCGCCAAGGACGAAATCGTCACCCATATCGAGGTCGATCCGCTGCCGGCGCGCACCGGTTCAAGCTTCTTCAAATACATGGCCCGCGGCGTGCTGGAAATTCCCACTGTGAATACCGCGGCGGCGGTCGGCGTCGACGCCAGTGGCGCCTGCATCAGTGCACGCGTAGTGGTAGGTTCCGTCAGTTGGAAGCCCATCATCCTGGACCTGCGGCAATTGGTCGGGCAGCACCTGGATGCCGAGACGGTGCATGAGGCCGTGCAAGGCGTGCGCCCGGCCGCTGAACCGATGCCGGATGTCCGCGGCTCCGCGGCCTACAAGCGGGAGATGGCGGTGGAATTCGCCGCTCGCGCGCTGATCGCGGCCTGGCGCCGCGCAAATTACAGATAGGGTAACCGCAGATGAACGTCGATGCACGCCGATGAAAACATGAAAAAATAGACTGGATTTACAAGAGTCACAGGATTCGAGCTTGCGTTCAAGAGTCATGTAAATCCTGTTAATCGTGTCCATGGGCTTTTTAATGTTGCTCTTATTTTCGGTCATCGGGGTGAGGGTCGAACGCCGATTGAGAAAGGCCCGCGAAACACGAGTAGAAGTAGGTCAGGTTGCGCTGGGCGCTACCTGACGCCACCGGGTGTCGGGTAGCCTCACGGTAACCCGACCTACGGTTGGTGATGTGTGACAGACGATGTCCTGCTCGCGATGGTCTTTCATCCTTCCGCCTTCATCCTGACGGAATAAGCCGGCAGTTGGCAGTAACTGCAAACTGTCTACTGTAAACTACAAACTAATCAGGACAAGAGTGAACGCCGATTAACGCCGGTAAAAACATGAAATCTCTGTACCAGCCGTTTTTCGTCGCGCTGGGCGGCTTCGCGCTGCTCGCAGCCGCGTGTGGCCAGACGCTCGCGCAAGGCTACCCCACCGGCCCGGTGCGCATGATCGTACCGTTTCCGGCCGGCGGCGGCATAGACAACATGGGCCGCATCGTCGGTCAGAAACTCACAGATGTCCTCGGCAAGCCGATCGTCATCGAGAACCGCGGCGGCGCCAATGGAATGATCGGCAGCGAGATCGTCGCGAAATCGCCGAAGGACGGCTACACGTTGCTTTTCAACGGCGCCAACTTCGTCACCACCCCCAGTCTTTTCAGCAAGGCCACTTACGACCCGATAAGGGACTTCGAGCCGATCAGCCTCGTATCCCTGGCGCCCAACATTCTCGTGGTGCACCCTTCGCTGCCCGCCAGGTCCGTCCCGGAATTGATTGCGGTCGCCAGGGCGAGGCCCGGGCAGGTGCAGTACGCGGGATCGGGGAGCGGGAGCACGCCGCATCTCGCCGCGGAACTGTTCAAGACCATGGCGAAGGTCGACATGGTGCACATCCCCTATCGCGGCTCCGGCCCCGCGATGATCGGCTTGCTGAGCGGCGAAGCGAGCGTGATGTTTCTGCCCGCCATCAACGCCGGTCCGCACCTCAAGTCCGGCCGCCTGCGAGCGCTCGCCGTGACGAGCGCCGCGCGACTGCCGGCGATGCCCCAGCTACCGACAATTGCTGAATCGGGCTTGCGTGGATACGAGTCGAGCCAGTGGTACGGCGCGCTCGCGCCTGCCGGCACGCCCGTCGAAATCCTGAATCTGCTGAACGGGCACATCGTGAAATTCATGCAGAGCCCCGAAATGAAGCAGCGCCTGATCGCCGAGGGCACCGTGCCGGTGGGCAGCACGCGCGAGCAATTCGCGTCCCACATCAAGGCGGAGATCGTCAAGTGGGCGAAGGTCATCAAGCAGTCCGGCGCCCGCGTCGATTGAACCGGCTCGTTTCGAACCAAGCCCGCAGGCGTGCTGCGGATCACATCTACAGGGGCCATGATGACCATCAAGGAAGACCTCGCCGGCACTATCGTTCACGACGCGCCCGTCCCCGGGCGGCTTAGTGAGCAATTCTGGGGCAGCGACGCGATCGCTGCGATGCTGCGCGAACTCGATATTCCCTACATCGCGCTCAACCCCGGCGCAAGCTACCGTGGCCTGCACGACAGCATCGTCAATTATCTCGGCAACAGCGCGCCGCAGATGCTGCTCTGCCTGCACGACGAGCACGCGGTACACATTGCGCAGGGCTATTGGAAGGCCTCGGACCGCATGATGGCGGCGGCGCTGCACTCCAATGTCGGTCTGATGCACGCCGCCATGCCGATTTTTGATGCATGGTGCGACCGCGCGCCCGTGCTGATCCTGGGCGCGACCGGCCCGTGGGACGCTGCGAAACGGCGCCCCTGGATCGACTGGATCCACACCTGCTCCGATCAGGGTGCGCTCGTCCGCAACTACACCAAGTGGGACAACCAGCCGGGATCGGTGGCGGCGGCGCTGGAAGCGACCGTGCGCGCGGCGCAGATCGCGCAGACCGCGCCGCGCGGGCCGGTCTACGTCAACCTCGACGCAACCATACAGGAGCAAAAGCTCGGGCCGATGCCGCCGCTGCCGGACGTGATGCGCCATGCCGTGCCGCAGGCGGTACGGCCGGCGCCCGAACTGGTCGCGGCGGCTGCGCAATTGCTCTCCAGCGCGAAAAACCCGGTCATGCTCGCCGGGCGCTGCTCTCGCAGCGTCGAGGCCTGGAAGGCGCGCGTGGCGCTTGCCGAGAAACTCAATATGCGCGTGCTCACCCACATCAAGCTCGCCGCGGCATTTCCGACCGACCATCGCCTGCACGCCGCGCCGCCCGGAAACAGGCTCGCGCCCGAGGCGAAGAATTTGCTCGCCGGGGCTGACGTGATCCTGTCGCTCGACTGGCTCGACCTCGCGGGTGCGCTCAAGCAGGCCTACGGCACGAAACCGGTGACGGCGAAAATCATTCACGTCTCGTGCGACGCACACGTTCATCGCGGTTGGAGCATGGACTACCAGGCCCTGCCGCCGGTGGACGTCTATATGATGTGCGAATCCGATGCCGCGGTGCCGCTGCTGGCGGAAACAGCACAGGCCCGCGTCGCGGACGCGCCCCCTCCAGCGGCGGCGACGTTGCCGGCGGCGCCCGCGGATGCAGTAACGCTGCACGGCGTGGCCGATGTCCTCAATGCCGCCACGCGGGGCATCGACATCTGCTGCACGCGGCTGCCGCTCGGCTGGCACGGCGCCTACACGCACTTCCGGCATCCGCTCGACTTCATCGGCTTCGACGGCGGCGGCGGCGTGGGCGCCGGCCCCGGAATCACGATCGGCGCGGCGCTTGCGCTCAAGGGCAGCGGCCGGCTTGCCATCGGGCTCTTGGGCGACGGCGATTTCCTGATGGGAAACACCGCGATTTGGACCGCCGCGCACTACCGGATTCCGTGCCTGATGATCGTCTGCAACAACCGTTCGTATTTCAACGACGAGTTGCACCAGGAACGCGTCGCTGTCGCGCGCGGGCGACCGGCGGAAAACCGGTGGATCGGCCAGCGCATCGGCGACCCCGATATCGATCTCGCCGCCATAGCGCGTGCCCAGGGCGCGGTGGCGATCGGCCCGGTCGCGCGCATGACCGATCTCCGCGCTGCCATCGGCAAGGGCGTCGAGACGGTGCGCGCGGGCGGCGTGTGCGTGATCGACGCACGCGTGCTGCCTGGCTATGACGCGGAGTAAGCGGCATCGCTGACAATCTGCGCCGGATGTCCTCGAAAACGCTGTCTTTAGAAAAAACGAGGAGGAGAAACATGAGGCTTGCCGTCAGGCATCCGGGAACCGTGTGCCATGTGGTCCGCAGCGTTGCCGTGGCCCTACTAACGGCCGCGCCATTTCTGCATGCGAGCACTGCCGCGGCGCAGACCACTTCGACAACCTCAGAGCCTGCCCTGAGCGCGTCGAAGGGGCAGGCCTACCCCACCAAACCCATACGCGTGATCGTACCGCAAAGCGCGGGCGGATCAACCGACCTCGTTGCGCGCGCGATGACACAGAGGCTCAGCGATGTGTTCAACCAATCGATCGTCGTGGACAATCGCCCCGGCGCGGGCAGCCTCAACGGCACCGACATGGTGGCCAAAGCGGCGCCGGACGGTTATACACTGCTGGCGGTCGCGGCTTCGTTCACCATCAATCCGAGCCTGCACAAGAACCTGCCGTTCGATCCGGTCCGCGATTTCGCGCCGATCGCGCGGTTCGCCACCCTGCCCCATATCCTGGTCGTTCATCCCTCGATGCCCGTGAAGTCGGTCAAGGAACTGATCGCGCTGGCCAAGGCGAAGTCGGGGCAGCTCAATTGCGCGTCGAGCGGGGTCGCCACCAGCACCCATCTTGCGGCCGAACTGTTCAAGCACCTGACCGGGACCGATATGGTGATCGTCCCGTACAAAGGCGGCGCACCCGGTGTGGTGGCGCTGCTCGGCGGCCAGGTCCAGCTCTATTTCGCGACCATTTCCACGGCGCTGCCGCACATTAGAGCCGGCAAGCTGCGGGCGCTCGCCGTCACGAGCGCCGGGCGTTCCGTGGCAGCGCCCGAGTTTCCGACAATCGCGGAGGCGGGCGTGCCAGGCTATCACCACGCATCGTGGATCGGGATGCTCGCGCCGGCCAAGACGCCGCGACCCGTCATCGCCAAGCTCAACGCCGAAACCGTCAAAATCCTTCGCATCCAGGAAGTGAAGGCCCTGCTGCTCCGCGATGGCCAGGAGCCGGTCGGCGATTCTCCCGAAGAATTTGCCGCGGTCATCAAGAGGGAAATCGCCCAGTGGATCAACCTCGTCAAGGTTGCCGGCATCAAAGCGGATTAGCAGCCTGTCGGGCTTATCGAGCTTTACATAACTTCGTTACGTCGCTCGATCCCTCACCCCCAACCCCTCTCCCCGAGGGGCGAGGGGAGTGTCGAGCGAGTCCGGATTTGCCATCCGGTTTCGAAATGATCAATAGGCGTCCAGGCTGCTAACAGCGCAGATACTCGCGCTGCCATTTCTTGTAGGCGTCGGCGTCGACGAGACGCTCCATTTCCTGTGGCGAGGCAATCCTCGACTTGAGATCGGCGGGGGCGCCACCGTTGTAAAGGTGCGTGTAGGTTTCGTGCAGCGCCTTGACTGCGGCAGCAACCGGCTGGTGACCCTGTAACAGGATGCGTGCGCCCCGTGCGGCCAAGCCTTCGCGCTTGAGCGAGGCCGGCGCCGAGCCGACGATGATGGGCAACTTCACGGCATCGTATATCGCCTGGACCTGGTCGAGCGTCTCCACCCCGACGATGAAGATCGCATCGACACCGGTGGCGGCGTAGGCCTTGGCCCGCGCCGCCGCGGCGTCGGCGCCCTCCACCTTCAGAGCCGCGGTTCGGCCGGCGATGACCAGCGACGGATCCCGGCGGGCCTGTACCGCAGCGCGGAGCTTGCCGACCATCTCCGCAGTGGAAATGAGTTCGTCCGTACCCTCTGGCTGCCCGAAGCGCGCCGGCAGCGACGTATCTTCAATGCTCAATGCCGACACCCCCGCGTGTTCGAGTTCCTGGATCGTCCGCATCACGTTGAGCGCATTGCCGTAGCCATGGTCCGCATCGACGATCAGGCTCAGCCTGCTCACGCGCATGATGCGCCGGATCTGGTCGGCGAACTCGGTGAGCGTCAGCACGATGAGATCGGGCGCCGCCAGCGTGGTGTTCGACGCCACCGATCCCGCCAGCATGCCGATTTCGTAGCCGACGGCCTCCGCAACACGCGCCGACAGCGGGTCGAACACGCTCGCCGGCGACAGGCACTTCGACCCGCCGAGCACCGCACGGAGCTTCTTGCGTTGTTCACTGTGATTCATCATCTCTCCTGTTGTAATCTGAATCGCGCTACGACTCATGGCTGCGTCTCCATGCCTTCCTCTCTAGGAGTTTGGCGGGGCCAAGTGCGACAAACTCCTGACGGGGTCGAAACTTTACCACGCCAACCTCATGGAGGTTGTGACCGGGAGCGGTGGGGATAATTCACAGACCTCGTCAGGCCTGTATAATGCGCGCCTTGTCCAAGAACTGCGCCGCCACCGCTCCATGATCCTTTACGCGCTGACCATCTTCACGAGCGCGTTTCTGCTGTTCCTGGTCCAGCCGATCGAGGCCAAGCAGATCCTGCCG
>MERI01000235.1 GCA_001772005.1 Betaproteobacteria bacterium RIFCSPLOWO2_12_FULL_62_58
CGGGTTTGATCTCCCGCACCACAAAGTCCCGCACCGTCTCGCGAATCTCCAACTGTTCAGCGGTGAGATGAAGATCGTACATATTGTCAGCGTCCCTGAGTTATGGTCAATTATTAAGTCATACGAAAGCTTCGCCGAGTTTATGCCAAGGATAGTACCCGAAACAAACCCAGCAACACTCTTGGAGTGTTTCAGGATCACGTTCACGCTCCCATCAAGTAGCCACTTGCGTCGCTCTTGTTCGGATCGACAGGAGTCTCTCACAGAGCAAGCTTCTAACAGCCCAGCGCGGCAAATCTTTCGCCGTTGACCTTATCTTCTCTGCGATGCGACAAGTTTCATGCTTAAATTCAAATACACGAAGAGACAGCGTGAGTTATTGATCTAGGTCAAATTGTTGTCTTGTGGGGCGGCTTCAACCTGGATGTGCGAGTATAAAACGCCCAGTGCATCAGATGAGAAAAGCCACGAGGAACGTGTCGGCAGTCCTGAGTGCGGCGGTGCTCGCGCTGCTACCTGTCCCACCCCTATCGGCTCAAGGCTAGCCGTCAGGCGCCGCCCGCGTCACGCGCTCCGCGCCGATCATGCCCGCCGCCCCCGGATGGTTCTCGAGATTATGGAACTCTTTGACGCCGAGTCATGGGGCCAGCGAAAGTAACCACCCCGTCAGCTTCGCTGCCACCCCTCCTTATCGAAGGAGGGGAGAACCACCCCGTCAGCTTCGCTGCCACCCCTCCTTATCGAAGGAGGGGAGAACCACCCCGTCAGCTTCGCTGCCACCCCTCCTTATCGAAGGCGACTATATACTTGACAAAGGCGGGAACATGAACCAGCATTTGGCCGACAGGCCGGTATCCGATAAGCGCGGCTACTTCGCGCGCTTCTTCGGCTTCGCTTTCGGCGTAAACGGGGCTGGCGGGCTGCTCAACATTGCCCGCAATAGGTCATCCGTTCGCCGTAGCGCTTCATCTCGTGGCAACAATTCAAGCGACCTAGCTTCGGCTGCTTGTTGCGCTGCTGATCGTTTGCGCTTGGTCATGTCGGGGAGTGTACGCCGTGGCTGAGAACAAATCAATCAATCTTCCCTTGGCTTCTGAGGATACCGCAGGCTTCCAAGGACATCTTCAGGAACTCATCCTTGCCTACGTTCAATATCGTGGCCGAATAATCTCTTGGGGTACTCGCCTTGAGGGTAGCAACGACCTTCGCACTGATGTATTCCGGTTTGGTGAACGCCATGTAGATGCTAAAAATGTTTTGGACATCTGACGTGCGCTCCCCGAGGTCTCGCAGCGTCTGTATGCCACACAACATAAACATCAGATTACCGAGCGGCACAAACTCTGTGATCCCGTCAGGGTTACGGTCCGCATGTTTGAAAAACATGAAATCTTTCCGTAACCAGTCTCTGACAGTGGCTCTATGTTCATCCTTGATGAACTCACCGTCAAAAATTAAGTCTTTGCGCTCCTTGTGTTTATTGATGTCATGGATGATCTGGTACGCCGCTCCCACCAAAGTATGAATAGAAACCGGGTCCCCATCTGCAAACCATAAACGAATCGCGCTATCGAGTTGCCTTTTTGCGGCGTCCATTTTTGAAACCGAGAACTTCTTTGCTTCGTTCTCGTTCATTGGGTGCGCCCCCTTTAGCGATCAGAGGCGCGATACATCAAGCGCTTACCACTGATGCCCTTCAGCAACGCTTGCGTGCGTTCTGCGTCGTTGTATCCGGCCTTCGTCCATTTGCCGTCTACCTTAACGCGCGTTTCGCGATGGTTGTAGCGGAAATCAAACTCTGTGGTGTAGCGCTCTAGGTGGTGAGAACTCACATGCTGGTACACGCCATACATCCCGCGCTTGAAGATCGAAAAGAAGCCCTCGACCGTGTTGGTGTGGACGTTGCCGCGCACGTATTCCCCGGCGCTATGATTCACCACGTCATGGCCGGCAAATTCCTTGTTCATGTTGCGGTATTGGCCTGCGTCATCAGTCATAAGGTGCGCGTTTGGTGCCGCATTCTCTTTGAGTTTAGGCTTGAGCGTGTTGGCGGTTACGTCGGCAACGTGGAAAGAGCGAACGTTTCCCTTGCGCTCGACAAGCGAAAAGATGGCTTCCTTGTGGGCATAGCCACGGCGCTTCTTCATGCCGGGTTTCCTGCCGATAAAGGTTTCATCGGCTTCGATCGTGCCGCTACCACCGCCAAGCAGGCCGCCACCGTTAGGCTTCATTGCTTCGCGCAAGCGGTGCGTCATGAACCAAGCCGTTTTATAGGTCACGCCGAGCATACGTTCTACCTGCTTGCTGCTGACGCCCTTCTTGCTGGACGCTATGAGGGTAGCGGCAAACAGCCACTTATCGAGCGTGACCTTGCTATGCTCAAATACTGTCCCTACCGTTACCGTAAACTGGTCGCGGCAGTGGCCACAGTCGTATACGCCGGGACGGTGTGCGTTGCCGTTAAGCTTGCTCATTCGATCCATCGCGCCGCAGTGCGGGCATACCGGGCCTTTGGGCCAGCGCACGGATTCAAGGTGCTGGCGGGCTATCTCGGGATCGTGGAAGCGTGGTTCGTCAAAGAAGTATTCAGTCATGATGTTTCTCCGATGTATGGCTGAAGTATGAAGGAAAGGAATGTCTTTGTCAAGTATATATTCGCCTTATCGAAGGAGGGGAGAACCACCCCGTCAGCTTCGCTGCCACCCCTCCTTGTCGAAGGAGGGGAGAACCACCCCGTCAGCTTTGCTGCCACCCCTCCTTGTCGAAGGAGGGGAGAACCACCTCCTCTATTTGGGGAAGCGGATTTTTCTTCCCGTGGTTCTATCCAGAGGATGGACATCGCGCAGCAGCCGCTCATCAAAGCTCAGGGGCGTGATGATGTCCGGCTCTTTTTCGCCGACGAATACCTGATTCTCCAGCCGGATGCCGCCCACGCCCGGTTTTCCCGCATACGGTTCGATGCTGAAGAGCATGCCCGGCTGCAGGGGGACGATGGCGTCCGGCGTGAGATTGGCGACCCACGGCGGCTCCCACGGGTTGACTCCCGCGCCGTGCCCACCCGAGAGATCATCGGAATTGGGATTGGTCTTGGGATTATTCAAGTGCTTGCCGATGTCGCCATTCGTCTTTCCCACCACCGCTTCCGCGCAGGCGTTGAACAGCGTGTTGTAACACTCTTGATGGAGATCGATCTGCTCCGGGGTCGGCCGGACATTCCCGCAGAGGAAGGTTCGCGTAAAGTCTCCCCAGTAGCCGTTGTAGCAGGCGCCGATATCGACGATGACCAGATCGCCTTCGCGGATCACCCGGTCGGACGTGAATCTTCGATAGGGAGCGGTATACGGACCGGAACAGACGATGTTGGCGCATTGGGTCCATTCGCTGCCGAGCTCGGTGAATTTTTGCCAGGCAACGGCCAGCAGCTCGCATTCCTTCACGCCCGGCTTCAGATCGTCCAGAAGCGCCTGGAAACCGGCCTCGGTAATCATGGTGACGATCTTCTGGCATTCGATCTCATCCTTGGTCTTGATCACCTTCGCCTGGGACAGGACCTCTTTCCCATCCACAAACTGGGCTTTGGGAAAACACTTGGGCAGCCACTGGGAAAGGCCGAAGGACAACAGGTCCACGCCGATCTTGCCTTCGGCGAGCTTTCCGATTTTTCCTTTGATCTCTTCGGCCCATTTCCTGGTGCCGCCTTCCGTCCGGATGAAGGGGCGTCCGAGAATGTTATCGGGATGAAGCCAGGGCATGCGCTGCCGGGCGTGGACGATGTCCAGCGTGCACAGGATGGGATCTCCCCCCCTGGGCAATACCGCAGCGGCCAGGCCGAGGATGGTCACCGGTCCGAGGTGAGAGCGAAAGCCGGTCAGGTACCGCACATCTTCGAGGGCGAAGACAAACAGGGCGTCGAGTCCTGATTTTTCCATGGCCGCTTGAGCTTTCTGCAGCCGCTCCCGGCGCATCCGGTCGAAATTGACCCGTTCCTCCCAATCAACGCCCATCAATCCGAATTCCGACATTCTTTCTCCTTTTCTCCCGAGTCTATCGGGGTTTTGTTGGAACGCGGCAGCAGGGTCACGTCCTCTGCTCCTTTGCCGCCGATGACCTGCGAATAAATCTTTTCAAACTCTTCTTTGAGCCCGCACATATTACACTGCGAATTTGAGCCCGCGTAGCGCAATGGCGTTTGATATAGATCAAACTTCCCCATCATTGGCCTCCGGTAGCATAATTAGCCACCGTCGCCGCCAGCATCCGAAAAGTACAAGCTCACATAGCGAGAGGAGGACAATGAAACAGACCATCCAATGCATCATGGCCGCCGTTTGCCTTTTGGCGGCCGCGCAGGCTCAGTCCGCCGACAATTACCCGACGCGCCCCATACGCATGATCGTGCCTTTCGCGCCAGGCGGCGCATCGGACTTCGTCGCGCGCATCATCCAGCCGAAGTTGAGCGAGGAGCTCGGCCAGCAGGTGGTCGCCGACAACCGCGCCGGCGCGGCCGGCAACATCGGAGTCGAGCTCGCTGCGCGCTCCGCCCCCGACGGCTACACCGTCCTGCTCGGAAACGTCGGCACCATGGCGATCAACCCGAGCGTGTTCCCGAAATTCCCGATCAAGCCGCTGCGCGATCTCACCGGCGTCACCCTCATCGTTGACCTCCCGGGCGCCATGGGCGTGCACCCTTCGATACCGGCGGCGACGGTGAAGGAGTTCATAGAATACGCCAAGGCGCGCCCCGGGCAGCTCAGCTACGGCTCGACGGGCGCGAGCAGCGCGCAGCGCCTCGCCTTCGAGTTCTTCATGAGCAAGGCGGGGATCAAGCTCCTGCACGTTCCCTACAAGGGCGGTGCCGGGCCGGCGACCACGGCGGTGCTCGCCGGCGAAGTCGCCGCGACCATGGTCACCACCGCGTCGTTCGTTCCGCACGTGAAGTCGGGCAGGATCAAGGTGCTGGCGGTGATCGCGCCCAAGCGCGTCTCGGCGCTGCCGGACGTTCCGACCATGGTCGAGTCGGGCTTTCCCGAGTTGACGCTCGGTTCCTGGCAGGGCGTGTTCGTTCCTGCGGGCACACCGCGGCCGATCGTGAAAAGGCTGTATACCGCCGTCACCCGGACCATGGAGGACGCGGAAGTGCTCAAGCGGCTCGGGACCGCCAGCGCGCAAGTGACCATCAGCAAGTCACCCGAGGAATTCGCCGTGTTCCTCAAGAACCAGAACGAATTCTGGGCGAAGATCGCGAAGGACGTCGGCGCGTCAGCGGAGCAGCAGTGAACGCGTGAATGGGTGAAATCCGCGGCTCACGAATCGCCAGTCACGCTTCCAAAATGACAAAAAAGAAATACCGCTTTTTGTTGATCCAGGCGTTCCATCTGCCCAAGACGTCACCGTACCTGCACCGGCCGGTCGAGGGGCCCAAGGAAACACGGCTGATGAATTACGATGCCGTGAAGCCCCTGCTCGCGGACGTGGAATGGGATCTTCATCCCGGCCCCGTGGCGCCTTATGGCGACTGGCCCGTGGAAACGCGGGAGGAGTTCTGCCTGGTGGCGGCCGGACGGCTGCCGATCGTGCGCGAAGCCTGCGAAAGCGGCAAGTATAACGGCATCGTCCTGCTGGGCGGGGGAGAGCCCGGTTTTCCGGAGGCGAGGGAGATCGCGCGTCAATTTGGCATCCCAGTGACGGCCTGCGCGTTTTCCCAGATGCACATCGCCTCGATGCTCGGCAACAAGTTCAGCGTGATCGACCTCGCCGAAAACCACAACATGTACTACTACGATCTGGTAGTCCGCCACCACTTCACGGAGCGCTGCGCCTCGATCCGGAACATCAACTGTCCGCTTCCGCGCCCGCCGCAAACCGGAGAGTCCGCCGTCCATCTGGAGAAAAACAAGGCCCTGCGCGGAGAAAAGTCCGAAACGGTGGAAGCCGCATTACGCGAGGCGGTGGCGGCGATCGAGGAGGACGGCGCCGAGGTCGTCACCTTTGGCTGCTCCGCCATTTTCTGGATGCAGCCGATACTGCAGCAGCGGCTCAGCGAGCTGGGATGGGAGATCCCGGTGTTGGAAGGCTACAGTTGTGCGATCACGTTGGCGAAGACCATGGTCAGCCTGGGAGTGGATGCCAGCGGGCTGACGTTCCCGAGCGATCGCCCGAAAAAATGGCGCAGGAAGAAGGTCTTCTAGCAGCCTGTCGGACTTAACAATCCGTACAGGCTGCGCGCCTCCGATTATTTCACCGGGGGCCAAATCCGCTGGGCGACAATGGGGGACTCGGGGGCGTGGGTCAGCTTCGGAATGAACCTCTCGGTCCAGGCCAGCATCTCGGGATACAGATTCCTGAGGGTGGGCAGATGCTCAGCTCGTGATTCCAGCGAGGTGAATTCATACAGAACAAGATGCTTTGCCCACCCCGAAATCGAAACCAGCTTCCGTACTCCGACGCACCCGGGCAATGCGCTCAATGCCGACATGCGCCAATCGGCGTACCAGGAGAGCAATTCGTCCTCCACCTCGCAGGAGCCGACATTAAAACTGCCGAGTTGAATGCATGGACCGGGCGTCAAGCTGCCGCCGCGGGATTTTGCTCCGGGGCCATCCACGCGCGCTTCTTCGGTCGTAATACAGACGCGTTCGCCGATTCTCATCGACAGCATCTTCTTGTCCGCTTCGGACAACTCCGCGTGCAGCTTGCCCGGACCTGCCTTGATGAACGCGTTTACGCCCTTGGAAAATGCGTGCGCCGTTTCGGCGCCGAAAATCAACACGTAATCGTTCCCGGTTGGAACCGAGCGATCGTTCGTATGGCGTATGTGGGGCAAGGGCGGCATCTTGGTAGACGCATAATGTGCCGCCCACAGAACCCCTGGTTTCCCGAGTATCCCCGGAATGTACGTGCCATACAGCCAGGAAAGATAGGCGTCCCGTCCCGCGTCCGCCAGGTTGTACCAGCTGATCCAAAGCCCTTTGTCCAAGATCGTCTTCCCCTTTCGAAATTACCGCTTTCAGATCCGGCTATCGGTCACCGGCTCGAAATGCTCGGCGAATGGCGGCTCCACCCAAAACTCGCCGAGCAGCTTGCGAAACTCGTCTCTCCTCGGCGATTGCCGGAAGTTGACCATGTGCGCCTCGATGCTTTCCCAGCGAATCAGATAGAAATACTTGCCCCTGGTTTCGACACAGCGTTGCAGTTCGTGCGAGATGTAGCCCGGGGTGCTGGCGCTGATGGCCGCGGCTTTCGGAAAAACAGCCTCGAACTTCGAGATCAGCTCCGGCTTGATTTTCATGATGGCGACTTCAAGAATCATAACGTCTCCTTGGCTCCGACGGGTTGATGGTCTGTGACAGGCCGGCTGCAGACGAAAGCTAGCTTGTGTGTGCCGGATCTGTCAAATCGACATCTCCGATGAATTCGTAGTACGCTTTCTCTGTTTTGGGGCTCCGCTCAGAAGACGAGCTTCTGGCGGGCTTGATCGTGATCTGCGCTCCGGCGAACGGGCGCGATCAGGCGCTGGCGCGGCAGGGGCGGTCTAACATAGTGGAGGCAGGATGCAGGAACTGAACCCGACAGGCAAGCGCGCGGCGCTGGTGACCGGGGCGTCACAAGGGATCGGCGCCGCGATCGCGCTGGGGTTGGCGCACGACGGATTCGACGTGGTCGTTTCGGCGACGCGCGCCGAGAACCTGGCGGGAACGGTCGCGGCGCTCGCGCCGACGGGCGTGCGCGTAGTGCCGGTTGCGCTGAACCTGCGTTCGCTACCCAGCGTGGAACAGGCGATGGCTGAGGTCACCCGCGCTTTTCCCCATCTTGATGTGCTGGTCAATAACGCGGGCGTCACTCTGCGCAAGACGGCGTTGGAGGTAACCCCGGCCGAGTGGGAAACGGTGATCGAGACCAACGTGACAGGGACTTTCTTCCTCAGCCAGCAGATGGGCCGCCATCTGATCGGCAGCGGGCGAACGGGGTGCATCATCAACATGGCCTCGACACATGGCGTACTGGGATTTGCACAGCGATCGACCTATGGCATATCCAAGGCGGCGATCATGCAAATGACAAGAATGCTGGCAATCGAATGGGCGGAACACGGTGTACGTGTCAACGCGGTTGCGCCCGGTACCGTGGAAACACCGTCGCGCGCCGCTTTTTTTGCGGCCGAACCCACGGCGCGGGATATGATGCTCAACCGAATTCCGCTGCACAGGTTCGGCACTACCGAGGAAGTGGCGGAAGCGGTGCGCTACCTGGCAAGTCCGCAGGCATCCTACATCACCGGGCAGACGCTGCTGCTGGACGGCGGGCTTACTGCTTACTGATGGGGAACCCGCGAACGGTGAGCGGCCAACAGCATCTCGCGCGGCATGGGTGGAAGGTCGGCAAGCACGGCTGAGCGGCTCTTATTGCGGTTTGATGCCAGCCGTGCGTACGACCTTGGTCCACTTGTCGGTTTCGGCACGGATGAAGCGCGCAAATTCGTCCGGCGTATTGCCCACCGCATCCGCGCCGTCGGCTGCGAATTTTTCCCTGATTGCGGGCGTTTGCAGAACGGCGGCCGTCGCGGCGTGCAGCTTGGCGATGATCTCACCGGGCGTTTCTGCGGGAGCGAACAAGCCGTACCACTGCGTCACCTCGTAACCCGGAAGCCCCGCTTCCGCAACCGTTGGAAGATCCGGCAAAACGCTGCTGCGTCTGGCGCCGGTAACGCCCAGACCGCGCAGGCGTCCGCTTCTGACGTGCGGGAGTCCGGTGAGCATCGTCGCGGTCGCCACGACGACGTGTCCGGCAAGCAGATCGATTATGGCCGGGCCCAAGCCCTTGTAAGCTATATGGACCATCCTGAGCTTCGCCATGCTGAGGAACAACTCCATCGACAGATGCGGGTTCGTTCCCAGTCCCGCCGAGGCAAAATTGAGCTCTCCGGGACGCTTGTGCGCGAACGCAATCAGCTCCTTCACCGATTTGACGGGCAACGATGGGTGCACCACGAGGATGTTGGGGGCCGAGATCGTCTGCGTGATGGGAGCAAGGTCCCGCAGTGCGTCATACGACAGCTTCTTGTGCATCGAGGGCAGGATGGCAAGAGTGGATATTCCCATCAGCAGCGTATAGCCATCGGGCGGCGACCTGGCGACGATTTCGTTGCCGATGATGGAGCCCGCCCCCGGGCGATTGTCCACGATCACTTGCTGGCCGAGGCGTTCGGAGAGTTGGGGTGTAAGGAGCCGCGTTAGGATGTCCGTGCCGCCGCCGGGCGATGAGGGCACAATCACCCGCACCGGGCGGTTGGGATAATTCGCCTGGGCCACGCTCTCTCCGGCTAGTGCGGCCATCAGTGCGGCGAAAAGCAAGTACGCTCCGTTTCGAAGTTTCATGCCGATTCTCCTCCTCATGTCACATGCAACGTATATCATACGGGACGTGACTCGAGAACGGTGAACTGCGTGCGATAAGCGGTGAGCGGAGAGCGGTAACCACCGGCTTGGCAAGCCGCGGGTCACCGGTCACGATTCACCGGTCACGATTCACCGGTCACGATTCACCGGTCACGATTCACCAGTCACGATTCACCAGTCACGCATTAAAGGGGAATTTGAACAATGAGTGGGCAGCTTGATATCCGGGTCGAAAACGCCGCGGACCGCCACCGTGCGCCGTTTACCGAGATGACAACCGCGCAGTGGCATCGTATTGTCGGCATCATCGTCGACGCAGCATTCTTCCGCGCACGCGCGGCGATACCGAACATGCTGCGCAAATTATTTGTCTCGGCGCTGGCGTCAACAGCGCTCCTTTCGTGGAATTCGTCCTGGGGTCAAGCCTATCCCAGCCGCCCTGTCCGCGTGATCGTGGGGTTTGGCGCGGGTGCGCCGGACACGGTGGCCAGAATCATGGGCCAGCAGCTCGCATCCCAGATGGGGCAGCCTGTCGTGATCGATAACCGCCCAGGTGCGAACGGCATCATCGGCGCCGACATCGTCTCGAAAGCGGCCCCTGATGGTTACACGCTGCTGCTGACCTCCGCTTCGTTCGCGGTGAATCCCAGCATGCAGCGGAAGCTTCCATTCGACGTGATCGAGGACTTTGCGCCGGTCACCAACGTCGCATTCGGGGAGGCGAACATCCTCGTTGTGAATCCGTCCGTGCCCGTGCACTCGGTGAAGGAACTGATCGTGCTGGCGCGCAAACCCGGCAGCCGAATCTCATACGGTTCGGCCGGTGTGGGGAACATAACGCACTTGGTGGGAGCGTTGTTCAACGTGCGTGCCGGGACCAACATGGTACACGTGCCGTACAAGGGCGCCGGTCCCGCCATCACCGCGTTGTTGAGCGGAGAGGTCCAGGTCATGTTCGTCACCACGCCGCTGGGGCTTGCCCACATCAAGGCGGGGAAGCTGCGTCCGTTGGCCTACAATGGCGCCACGCGTGCAACGTTCCTGCCTGAGGTGCCGACCATGGCGGAGGCCGGCGTATCCGGAACGAGCGTGGATGCGAGCTGGTACGGCGTCTTCGCGCCGGCGAAAACGCCGGACAGGATAGTCGCACGAGTGCAGAGTGAAATTCAGATTGCGATCAAGGAACCGCCGGTGCGGGAGCGGTTAATGGCGCTGCAGTTGCAGCCCGCCGGAAATACGCCGGCCGAATTCAAAGCCTTCGTGCAGAACGCGGTGAAGCGCTACGCCGAGCTGGTGCGCCTGGCTGGAGTTGAACCCGAATGACGGAGAACGAGTATTCTCACTTACCAAAGAGGGGGTTGGATGGAAGGGAAAGTCAGACGCGTGGTCACGGGCCACGACGGGGACGGAAAAGCGATAGTCGTTTCGGACGGTCTCGCGCCGGCGGTTCGCACCAATCCGCTGCGCCCGGGCCACATTTCCACGGATATCTGGAAAACGGACGGTGCGCCGGCTCACATCGGAAACGAATCCGATCCCACGCTCGGGCCGCGCCAGATACATCCGCCCAAGCAGGGTACGGTCATACGCATCGCTGACGTCCCGCCGGAATCCGACGCGATTCGGAATCTCGATCCGGCCAAATCGCGGGAATTGTTCAAGGCGATGGGAAATGAAGGCGCCTCGACCTTCGGCCGGGGCGGACGCCATCCGCTCATGCACCGCACTGAGACGATCGACTATGCGGTCGTTCTTTCCGGCGACATCTATCTTCTGCTCGACGATGCCGACGTGCATCTGCGCGCTGGGGACGTCGTGATCCAGCGCGGCACCAATCACGCCTGGAGCAATCGCTCGGATCAGCCGTGTCGCATGTTATACGTCCTCATCGACGGCCAATTTGATCCGGAGCTGGCGGCGAAGTTCAAGGGCGGCTGAGGGGGGCGACGACGATGGCATGTCCTGTGCGCCGGCATGACTACGAGGAATCAGTTGTTCGCGGTTCGCATCGCATTGCATCATCATGTCCTTGAAGCTCCTGCGGATGATGCAGTAAAGTGTTTTTCCATTTGCGACAGCCTGGTTCCTTTTTCGTGAGTAGAACAGAAATACTAAAGGCGCGTTTCAGAATGATTGGTAGCTTTCTTCACACGGCCCGGCTATGAATGACGGCGCGGTGCGTTACCGGCGGGACGGATTCGTGGCCCGCATCACCTTCGACCGCCCCGAAGCGCGCAACGCCATGACGTGGACCATGTACGAGCAGCTCCGCGAGGCGTGCGATCGCGTGCGGGCCGACCCGGAAGTGCGGGCGGTCGTGTTCCGTGGCGCGGGCGGCAAGGCATTCGTGGCGGGCACCGATATCGGCCAGTTCCGCGACTTCAAGTCAGGCGAGGACGGCGTGAATTACGAGCGGCGGATCGCAGGGTATCTCGCCGCGGTCGAGACGTTGCCGGTGCCGACACTCGCCGTGATCGAGGGCTGGGCGATCGGCGGCGGCCTCGCCATTGCCGCCGCGTGCGACCTTCGAGTCGCAACGCCCGGATCGCGTTTCGGCGTGCCGATCGCGCGCACGCTCGGCAACTGTCTGTCGATCGCAAACTACGCTGCCATAGTGGCGGTCCTGGGATTAGCGCGCACCAAGCGGATGCTGCTGCTGGCCGAGAACCTGGCCGCGGATGAACTCGCCGCTGCCGGGTTTCTGGCGGCGATCATTCCGCCGGCCGATCTCGACGCGCGCGTCGCGGAGCTTTGCAGCCGTCTCGCCGGCAACGCGCCGATCACGATGCGGGTGACCAAGGAATCGCTGCGCCGGCTGCTGCACGCCGGGTTGCCCGATGGCGAGGACCTGATACGAGAGTGCTACGGCAGCAAGGATTTCCGTATCGGCGTCGACTCCTTCCTGGAGAAGCGGGATCCGGCTTGGACGGGAAAGTAGGGTCGCGGCGGTTCACTCG
>MERI01000236.1 GCA_001772005.1 Betaproteobacteria bacterium RIFCSPLOWO2_12_FULL_62_58
CCAAATTGGTCGCCGCCACTACCCGGAAATCCACATCCCGCTCGTTCGTGCTCCCGATTCGATGGATTTTCCGCTCCTCGAGAACCCTGAGCAGCTTCCCCTGCATCGGCAGCGGCAAGTTGCCGATTTCATCCAGTAAGATAGTCCCTTCGCCGGCCAACTCGAAAGCCCCTGCCTTGGCGTGATGCGCCCCCGTGAAAGCCCCTTTCTCGTGCCCGAACAGCTCGCTCTCGATCAGCGACTCCGGAATGGCGCCGCAGTCCACCGCCACGAACGGCTTGGCGGCTCGCGAACTCCTGGCATGGATCGCCTGCGCCACCAGCTCCTTTCCCGTCCCGGTCTCGCCCGTCACCAAGACCGAGAAATTCGTCGCGGCCACGTGCTCCACCTCCGTCACGATGCGCTGAACGGCCGCGCTCTTCCCCATGGAGTCCAACAGGGAGCCGGCCTGTCCCGGCTGAATGCGAAATTGCCGAGGCTGCCGTCTCAACGCTTTTTCCTCGAGGGCACGGCGCACGGTGAGGACGATATCCTCATTGCAGAAGGGCTTGGACACATAGTCGTAGGCCCCCGCCCGGATCGCGCGGACGGCATCCTGGGTCTTGCCGTAAGCGGTGACCATAATCACGGGCACCGCTTTATCGTGCGCTTTGGCGCGTGCAAGGACCTCGAAGCCGTCCATGTCCGGAAGACGGACATCAAGGAGCACCACGTCGGGCGCCTCGTGCCGGATGCGGGCCAGCGCTTCCTCCCCGCTCGCCGCCGCCACCGGTGCGAACCCCGCCAGCTGGACGAGATTGGACAGGACCCAGCGGGCCTCCTCCAGGTCATCCACAATGAGAACCTTGGCCGGAGCGCAGGGCGTGGAGTTCATGGGTGCCTCCCCTTGTCGTCATTCCGCATTCACCATTCCGCCTTCTTACAAGCTGTTAGCAGCCTGTCGGATGCTGAGTCCGACAGGCTGCTGGCGCATCGGTAACAGTTGTATTCGATGTGAAAGCGATCAAAGGCGCGCTGCTGGGTCGCCAGGTTCGCAGCCACAGGGATCGGTCGTCTCGCCCTTGAGGGCGCGGTGCATGCGCTCATGCCGGCCAACTGCTGGTAGCGGCCCCACCATAAGAAGAGAAGCAATAGCTGTGCCATGCATGCGGCGCTGGGGCCCCAGCAGTTAGTCGCCGGTAAAAACCATGCGTTAAGGAGAAAGCTACCGCGGAAGGGAAGTTCAACATGGCCGAATAGGAGGAATCACTGCTATGGAGAGGACACCACATGTGTGGAGCCTTGTCCTGTGGACAACACCCCATGGATCGCCTTCAGGAGCTCGTCATGGCGCAACGGGTTGGTGACAAAGTGTACCTGTTACCTATGTCCCCGGTTTGCGCCCTTTCCCTGCCTTTCCCGGAGCGAGGGGAGAAGGTACCTCACCAGAATGTCCGCATCCAGAAGCGGCTCCACCGAATGGGCCAGGCCCAAAAACAGCAGCCCGATCTCACCGGCCGAGAGCGTGGCGTTGATCCGCCCGGCGATGAACCGATCCCGCTCCGCAAGCAGCCTCCGGCTTTGGTCCTCCCGCTGGTTCTCATGGCCCTGCTCCCCCTGCCTGCCGGCAGGCACGGCGCCGCCTAACGCGCCTTGGAGAAACTGATACTCCTGGAGAAGCAGATGAGGGTCTTCGGTGCCCGTCAGCCGGGCGCCTTGCTCCACGAGTTCCACGAGGAGCTGATGATTCTTGCTCCCTCGGGCGGCGACCTCCTTGACGATGTCCGCTTCCTTCCCGCAGTGGGGTAACCCGTCCTGATACAGCCGGACGCTGGCATAGGGCAGCTCCAGCGCCACAATCATCCGGCGGATCCCGCTCCAGACCTCATCAATCGATTTGAGATGTTCGGTCCACTTCTCGCGGCTGTAGCGGGTGACGTACTCCTGCTTGATCTGCTCAAGCAGCGACCCCATATCCTGTTCGGTATGGATAATCGGAATCACAATGAGCGTGCGCATCGAAGACGCCTTGTGTATCTGATTTTCATGACCGTTTTCCTCGCCGAGGAAAAACACAGAACAGCTTAACCGATTGCCCGTTCGTTCCACTCTTGACGAACACTTTTCCCGGCTCCGGAAGAATCCGGTCTAGCAGCCTGTCGGACTTAGGCGTCCGACAGGCTGCTAACAGCAAAACCGGCTGACCATTCGGAAGAAAACCCACCCAAAGCGGTCGAATACGAAGAAAAGCAGGGGTAAATTCGCATATCTGTCATCCTCTTTTGCAATTTTCCTGGCGCCGGTTTTGCATAAGGAGTTTGTCGGGGCTAAGTCCGACAAACTCCTAGAGCACGTCTCTTCCTTGCCGCAAAGAGAAACGCCGGTTAACCGGCGTTCAATTTAACACTGCCGGTGCGCCACGTATGTCGGGAAAGTTTGACTGTTTGGGTGGAAAAGCTTGACAGCCCGCGGTCGAGGCCCCGGGGTCTATTCGAGCGGGGTAATGCCGTGCTGGATGGCGAATTTCACCAAGGCGGGAAGATCACCGATGCCCAGCTTATGCATCAGGCGGCTGCGGTAGGTTTCCACGGTCTTCACCGAAAGCGCAAGCTGCGCGGCCGCCTCGGCACTGGTTTTGCCCTCGACGATGAGTTGCAGGATCTCGCGTTCGCGCAAGCTGAGGCTCTCCAGCGGGCTCACCGGCCGGTGCACGCGGACGTAGTCGTCCACCAGAATATCGCTGATTTTATGGCTGAAGTAGCGCCGCCCCGCGTATAGCGCCCGGACCGCGTCCGCGACTTCCACGGCGGCCGATTCCTTGAGCAGGTAGCCCCGCGCCCCGGCGTGCAGCGCCCGGTAAATGTACTCCGCGGTCGCATGCATCGAGAGGATCAGGACCCTGACCTCGGAGTTTGCCTCGCAAATGCGTTCGGCTGCCTCGATGCCGTTCAAGCCCGGCATCGCTATGTCCATCACCACAACATCAGGACGCAGGCGCCCGGCTTCGCTCACCGCCTGCCGCCCGTCCGTGGCGTCGCCGATTACGCTGATGTCCTTCTCCAGATCGAGCAGGGCGCGCAGGCCGTCGCGCACCACGGCATGGTCGTCGGCCAGCAGCACCCGGATGTTCATGCCGGTCTGTCTATCTCCACCACTACCCGCGTGCCGTGCGCCGGCACGGATTCGACCCGCAGGCGCCCACCGACCGACTCGGCACGCTCACGCATCATCAACAGGCCCCAGCTCGGGCGCTTGCCGTTCTGTTCGACAGGAGGATCGAAGCCCTCCCCATCGTCGGCCAGCGTAAGCACGACGCGAGCCGCGTCCCTGTCGAGCGTGACCGCGGCGTGCCGCGCCTTCGCGTGCTTCAGCGTGTTGTTCAACGCCTCCTGGGTAATGCGAAACAGCGCCGCCTCCGTCTGGGACGGCAGTCGCGGGACGAGGTCCGGCGCCTCTACCGTCATGAGTACGCCACTGCGTTTCTCGAATTGCCTGCCGTACCAGCGCAGCGCCGCCGGCAGCCCGTAATCGTCCAGCACCGTCGGCCGCAGATCGGCGATGACGTTGCGCATGGTCTCGATCGTCGCCTCCACCAGCGTTCGCGAGTCCTCCAGTCGTCCCGCATGCTGCGCCGCCGATTCTGGCGATAGCTGGCCGCCTATGATGTTGAGATTGATGGTGAGTGCGGTAAGATTCTGGCCAATGCGATCGTGCAGCTCCGCGGCAAGCCGCCGACGTTCCACCTCCTGTGTTTCCACGAGGCGGCGTGACAACTCCCGTAACCGGTTCACATAATGCGTTCGTTCTTTTTCTGTCCGTTTGCGCTCGACCAGCCGTGCGAGCTGCCCGGCAATGCTGGTGATGTTTTCCAGCAGCAGCGCGTCCGCCGGGCGCGTATCCTCGGCGAAAAATTCGAGAAACGCGGCAACCTTATCACGCACCACCACAGGGAAGGCGAACGCACAATGCAAGCCTTCCTTGATGGCGATCGACATGCGCCCGAAGCCGCTCACCGAGGAGATGCTGGAAAGCCAGACGGGGTGTTTCTCGCGCAACACGACGCTGACGAACTTGCCTTGCGGCGCGTAGAAGCGCGAGTCCAGCGACGCGCGCATAAACTCCTCGTAGCGGGAGGGTTCCGCCGTCTGCCAGAAGGAACGCTCGGGAAACATCGTGCTTTCGGCTTGCTCGGCGTAAATCCCCAGCCGGCCGATCGCCCAGCCGCCGTGCTCGCAAATGCGCGCGAGGCAGACCTGCATCGCCGCTTCCGGCGACCCGGCTTCATTTACCGTGCGCGCGAGCGCTTCCAGCAGTTGCGCCAGCGCTGTCTTGCGCTCCAGTTCGCGCTCGGCCTGCTTGCGTTCGGTGATATCGCGGGTGATGGTGGCGACACCTGAGACTTTCCCTGCGAGATCCGTGATCGGCGCGGCGCTGACCGCGACCTGGATGCGGCGTCCATCCCGGGCGATGCGCTCGGTTTCAAAATTCGACAGCGTGTTGCCCGCATTCACGAACTCGCGAATGCGCTGAGTCTCGTCGATGCAATCCTCCGGGATGATCGGTATTTCCTTGCCGACCACCTCGGCAGCGCTGTAGCCGAACATCCTCTCCGCGCCCTGGTTCCACGACAGGATCGTTCCGTCGATCTCGCGGCTCACGATAGCGTCGGGCGAAGTTTCGACGATCGCCGCAAGGTGGGCCCGGACCTTGCCGGACAGCTCCCGTTCGATGACGCGTGCCAGCTGGCCGGCGACGCTGACGATTTCCTCGAGCATGGCCCTATCGGGCTCTCGCGGTTCAGCGGCGAAGAACTCGACGCAAGCGATGACGTCGTCGTGCACGATGAGCGGAAACGCGAACGCGGCGCGCAGGCCGGCCTCTCTCGCACAGGTTATGCGGGGACCCCATTCGGTCCAGTCAAGGTCGGGAATCCATTGCGGAGCGCGCGTGACGATGGCGCGGGTGATGAAGATGCCGCCGGAATTGCCGAAGCTCGCGTCCTCGGACAGCGCGATGAAGCTGCCGAAGCGCTCGCGGGCGCGTGGATCAGTGAAGTACCACTGCGTGCCCGATGCCCGCCATCCATCACCATCACGTGCGATGTGCAGCACGTGCCCGATGTTCCATCCGCCGTAGGCGCAGATGCGCTCCAGGCAGGCCGCCAGCGCCTCCTCCGGCGTGTCCGCCTTGTTGGCTGCGGCTGCCAGTGATTCCAGCAGCCGGCTGAGCGCAGCTTGGCGTTCGAGTTCGCGCTCCGCTCGCTTGCGCTCGGTGATGTCCTGGACCAGCACCAGCCGGGCGGGCGCTCCGGCGTAGGATATGGGATGAGACGTAACGTCGACATCGATGATGCTGCCATCCTTCTTGCGATGCCTGCCGCGAAAGTGATGTGTAGATATTCCGGCAGGGCGCCCTCTCACGAATTTCTCGTACGCCGCGAGATGATCTGCCGACTGAAAATCAAACGACGTCATCCCGTCGAACTCGTCTCGCGTATAGCCATACGATTGGACCGCGGCATCGTTGACCGTGACGATTTGTAACGTGTCATCGCGCCGTATCCACATCGGCATGGGATTCGATTCGAACAGGTAACGATATCGCTCCTCGCTCTCCGCCAAAATCCGCTCCGCCTGCTTCTGCTCGGTGATGTCGTGCGCCATTCCTCTTACGATCGGCGTCGACACTCCTTCGGTGCGCAACGTGTTGTTGTACTCCCATACACGCTTTCCCCCCGCGCGAGGTTGCACCAGCATCAGCCCTTGGGCGGCGCCCTGTGTGCGGATCGCGGCCAGGTATCCATCAAGTTCATGTCTCACGCTGGAAGCAAGAACGTCGCGCACATTCATGGTCACCAGATCAGCCTGCTCGTAGCCCAGGACCTTTGCGGCCCACCGGTTCACTGAGAGGATGCGTCCATCCAGATCATGTGTGCAGATCAAATCCTGGCTGTGCTCTACCAAGTCGCGGTAGCGGTCTTCGCTTTCCCTTAGCTTCTCCTCCGCCCGCTTGCGCTCCGTGATATCCACATGCATCGCGACCTGAACAGGCTCACCGTGAAGTTGCATCACTTCCATGGACATCAGTCCGATGAAGATTTCTCCGGATTTGCGGCGGAATCTCGCTTCGAAATCCCGCACCGATCCGTGGGCCTTCAGTTGCTGCATCAGTTCCGCGCGCTGGTTTGGATCGACCCACAAACCGAGTTCCGGACCCGTGCGGCCGATGAGTTCCTCTCTCTGGTATCCAAAGAACTCCAAATAGCGATCGTTCACGTCGATCAGCCGCCCTTCATATTTCGTTCCGATGCCGATGGCGATCGGGCTCGAGCGGAAAATCCGGGAAAACCGCTCTTCGGACCGGCGCAATGCCTCATCGGTAGCCTTTCGCTCGTTAATGTCGATCCGGCATCCGACGATTTCCCTCGGGGACCCCTCGGCATCCCGCGCCACTCGGAACTCGTCGCGCATCCAGCGATAACTGCCATTCTTGTGCCGAAAGCGGTATTCGACCCCATGTGCTCCGGGCTGAGCCAAGCGCCCCAGTTCGGCAAATACTTGCGGACGGTCTTGAGGGTGAATGTTCTCGAGCCAGAGCGTCCGATCCTCCGTAAATTCGCGCGGTTCGTAGCCTACTTGCGCCCGGATATTCTCAGCAATAAAGTTGACGCGGTAGGGCGGCACCGGGTCGCAAGCATAAATTACCGCCGGCGCCGCGGTAATCAAGTAACGCAGCCGTTGTTCCGCTTCGGACAACGCTCGCTGCATCTCTTTTTGCTGCGTGATGTCGCGGATGACGGAAAGGTGCAATCCCGGCATGAAATTCGCAACTGCCCGGTACTCGGTTTCGCGAGCCGAACCGTCCTTGCAGCGCACCGTCAACTCGCCGCTCTGCTGGGCCGCGGCAACGAACGCCTGCCGTAGGCCTTCGGCTGTTGCGCGGTCTCGCGCGGGCATAACATCCCACACGGTCATTCGCAGCAATTCCGCGCGGCTATACCCCAGCAGTGCGCAGGCCGCGGGATTGGCTTCGACATAATGCGCGTCGTCATTCGCCACGAGAATGGCATCCAGGGCGTTGTCGAATAAAGCCTGATAGCGCCGCTGGGTCGCCTCGAGTTCATCGCCACGGCGGACTTCATCCGATATTTCGCTGGAAGTGAGCAGGAAGCCGATGGCGTTGCCTGACGCGTCGTAGCGCAGGGTGATCACCACGCGCGCAGTGAAGCGCTGGCCGTTCTTGCGCAGCTGCTGGATCGTTCCTTCCCATTTTCCGTTTTTGAGTGCGGCCGCCAGGATTTCGCCCGGCTCGCCCGCGGCGACTTCTTCGGGAACATGCGGTATGGACGAGTTTGCCATCCCGACGACCTCTTCCGGCTCGTAGCCATACAGCCGCCGTGCGCCCTCGTTCCACAGGACGATAGTGCCGTCCAGGCTCTTGCCGATGATGGAGTACTCGGCAGAAGCCTGGAGAATGTTGGTGATCAAATCGACTGCTGAGACGGCATCGCCGTCGCTAGCGATATCGAAAGTTTTCGTAACCATAGCCCCCAATTACCACGGTCCACACCGTGCGGCAACCGGAGTGCGGAGCCGTTACGCGGCGCGAGAGCCTTCTCGACAGCGGCAAGCCAAGGGATCGCCGCAATCTCCAGCCGGAGTTTCCTTCTCCATGGATTTGTAGATTAGGAACCGGGCTGCGAGTTTAATGCTATCCGCATGAATGGCCAAATTACACTGATCCATTTCCATGGATAACGGCTCGCCTGATTGCATCAGCCACCAGGTTTGGTGTCGTCGTCTGTTTCTGTCCCCACATTTAGTGCCTCACTAACTGAAAGCGGAGATCCCCGTTTGCGCGCGGCCGAGGACGAGCGCGTGGATGTCGTGCGTGCCTTCGAGGGTGTTGACGGTTTCGAGGTTGAGCAGGTGCCGGATCACCTGAAATTCGTCCGAGATGCCGTTGCCGCCCAGCATGTCGCGGGCCAGGCGCGCGATTTCCAGCGCCTTGCCGGCCGAATTGCGCTTGAGCAGCGACACCATTTCCGGCGTCGCCTTCCCCTGCTCTCTCAGGCGGCTGACATGCAGGCAGGCGAGCAACCCGATCGCGATTTCGGTCTGCATATCGGCGAGTTTTTTCTGGATCAGTTGATTCGCCGCAAGCGGCCGGCCGAACTGCTTGCGATCGAGCACGTACTGGCGCGCGATATGCCAGCACGACTCCGCCGCGCCGAACACGCCCCAGCAGATACCGAAGCGCGCGTTGTTCAGGCAGCCGAATGGCCCCTTGAGCCCTGACACACCCGGCAGAAGGTTGTCCCCGGGCACGAAGACGTTGTCCATCACGATTTCGCCGGTGGGGCTCGCGCGTACCGAGAACTTGCCCTCGATCTTGCGCGTGGCAAGCCCTTTCATGCCGCGCTCGAGGATGAAACCTTGGATCACGCCGCCATCGTCCCGGGCCCACACCACCATGATGTCGGCGATCGGCGCGTGAGTGATCCAGAGCTTGGTTCCTGTCAGCACATAGCCGCCATCGACCTTCTTCGCGCGCGACTTCATGCTGCCCGGATCCGAGCCGTGATCGGGCTCGGTCAAGCCGAAGCAGCCGAGCAACTCGCCCTTCGCCATTTTCGGCAAATACTTTTGCCGATGCGCTTCGGAGCCATAGGCATAGATCGGCGTCATCGACAAGGCGCTCTGTACGCTGCACGCCGAGCGGAATGCGGTATCGACGCGCTCCAGCTCGCGCATGATGAGACCGTAGGCGACGTAACCGATGCCGGCGCAGCCATAGCCTTCGAGTTGCGCCCCGAGAAAACCCAGTTCGCCCATCTCGCGCATGACCACCGGATCGAAGGTTTCGCGGCGGTTCCATTCCAGGATACGCGGCGCGAGCTTTTCCTGCGCGTAGTGGCGCGCGGTGTCGCGGATCATTTTCTCGTCGTCAGTAAGCTGCTGCTCGATCAGCAGCGGGTCGTCCCACTGAAACTTGCCGCCGATCAGCGTGACGGACGATGTGTCTGGCATGCGGAGATCGCTGCCCTGCTGTTCTTGTGATCTTCCTTGCGGCCTTGGCGTCTTGGCGGTTATTATTTCTAAACCCGCTCGAGGATCGCGGCCATGCCCTGCCCGCCGCCAATGCACAGGCTCACCAGCGCATAGCGCCCGCCGCTGCGCTGCAACTGCCGCGCTGCGGTCAAGGCGAGCCGCGCGCCGGAAGCGCCGAGCGGATGACCGATCGCGATCGCGCCGCCGTTGGGATTGACGCGTTTGTCGTCAAACGCCACGCCGAGCCCTTTCAGACACGACAAAACCTGGGCCGCGAACGCCTCGTTGATCTCGATGACGTCCATGTCCTTGATGGTCAGGCCGGCGCGCGCCAACGCTTTTTTCGACGCGGCAACGGGACCGATGCCCATGATTTGCGGCGGAACGCCGGCTGCCGCGCTCGCGATCACGCGCGCGAGCGGCTTCACGCCCGCTTTTTCGCCGGCTTCTTTCGACGCCACGATCAGCGCTGCCGCACCGTCGTTGACGCCCGAAGCATTGCCGGCCGTAGTCACGCCGCCTTCATAGAGCGGGCGCATCTTGGCAAGCGCTGCCATATCGGTCGCGGGACGCGGATGCTCGTCGTCCGCGACCGGCGGCACCGGTCCCTTGCGGGTCGGCGGAAGCTCGACCGGCGAGATCTCGCCGGCGAAGAAACCCTCGCCTTTGGCGATCGCGTATTTCTGCTGCGACGACAGCGCGAACTTGTCGGCTTCCTCGCGCTTGATGTCGTACTCGCGCGCCAGCGTGTCGGCAGTCTGCGGCATCTGATCGTCGCCGAACTGCTTGACGAGCTTGGGATTCGAAAAACGCGGCCCGATCGTGCTGTCGTAGAGCTTGACGTCGCGGCCGAATGCCGATTCCGATCGGCTCATCACGAGCGGCGAACGGCTCATGCTTTCCACCCCGCCGACGAGAAACACATCGCCCTCGCCCGCGCTGATGGAATGTGCCGCGTGTACCAGAGCGCCCAATCCGCTCGCGCAGTTGCGCTGCAGCACCGTGCCCGGCGTTTCGATCGGGAGCCCCGCCACCAGTCCGGCATGGCGCGCGACACAACGGCTGTCTTCGCCGCCCTGGTTGGCGCAGCCGACGACGATGTCTTCGATCTGCTCCGGTTTGAACGCGGATTTCTTCATCAGCGATTTCATGACGCCGGCCAGCAGGTCGTCGGGGCGCACCTTGGCAAGCACGCCCGCGTGACGGCCGAACGGGGTGCGCAGTCCTTCATAGAGGTAGGCATTCAACATGGTGGTTTCCTTTCTACTGAACTTGCATCATCGAAAAACGCCGCCTACCCCCACCCTAGCCCTCCCCCTTTGAAAGAGGGAGGGAATCGTTTTCCCTCTCCCCAGTTTGGGGAGAGGGTCAGGATGAGGGGAAAAATTCGTGGCTCAGATTGTCTTCCTGTGTCGCAACATTCGCAGTGCACGAGCATCGTTGCAGGCATCATGGTTCGGGAGTCAACAGAGAAACGCCCAGCTTGGCGCGCCGCGTGAGCCAGATGTTGGGCCGATAACGCGGATCGCCGTAAATACGATACATCGACGCGAGCACCTTGTGTACCCGCTGCGGCCCGAGCACGTCGCCAAACTTGAACGGACCGTTCGGATAATTGAGGCCCAGCGTCACCGCCTTGTCGATATCGGGGGGCTGCGCGGTGCGGCTCTGCGCGATCGAACAGCCGATGTTGACGATCATGGCGACGATGCGCTGGGCGATAAAACCCGGGCTGTCGCGGCACACCGTGACCGGCACCCCGTCGGAGGCGAGCAAGCCATGCGCGGCATTGCGATAGATATGATCGGTCACCGGCGTGCACATGATGGTGCGGCGTTTGACCATGGGAAACAGCGTGTCGACGGCCACTGTGCGCTTCGGATCGAGTTCCTGTTCGACGGCACAGGTGGTTGCGTCTTCTCCGATCGGCGTCACCAGGATGAGCGCATTTGCACTCGGCTTGGGGCCCGTCTCGATTGATGCGCCCATTTTCCTGAGCAACTCGCTGAGTACCGCGTGTCCGTGCGGCTCGGCGGGGCTCACCCACACGTGTCCGGGATACGCAGCGGGCGGCGCGGGTTCGGCAGGCGCGATCGGCTTCATCTCCGCGTCGTAGTCGTAAAAACCCTTCTTGGTCTTCCGGCCGAGCACGCCGGCCTCGTAGCGCGCGCGCATAATGAGATTCGGACGGTAGCGCGGCTCCTGGAAGAACTGGGTGTAGATGAGCTCGGATGCCGGCTGCGTCACGTCGAGACCGGTCAGCTCCATCAGTTCGAACGGCCCCATGCGGAAGCCGCCCACATCGCGCATGACGCGGTCGACGTCGACAAAGCTCGCGATACCCTCGTGGACGAGATGCGCTGCTTCCAGCGTAAAGCCGCGGCCGACCTGATTGACCAGAAAACCCGGCGCGTCGGTGCAGCGTACCGGCTCGCGCGTCATGCGCCGGCCGATCGCCATCAAGGCTTCGGACACCCAATTCTCGGTCTGCAGCCCGTCGATCACCTCGACCAGCTTCATCAGCGGCACCGGGTTGAAGAAATGGAAGCCGGCGAAACGCTGCGGGGTCTTGAGCTTGGCGGCGACCGTCGTCACCGACAGCGAGGACGTATTGGTGACGAGGATGCAATCGGGAGCCACGATGGTTTCGAGCTCGGCGAAAAGCTGGCGCTTGGCATCGAGATTTTCGACGATTGCTTCGATCACGACATGACACGGTTTCATGTCGGCCGGACTGCCGACGATCTTGATGCGGCTTACTGCGGCAACCGCCGCGTCCTTGCTCATGCCGCCCTTCTCGGCGGCGCGGGAGAGCATTTTATCGATGAAATCGCGCGCTTCCTGCGCAGCGCCGGGGCGACTGTCGGTCATCAAAACGTTCATGCCGCCCGCGGCCGCGACCTGGGCGATGCCGCGTCCCATCGCGCCGGTGCCGATCACGCCGACCGTCAGATCGGGTCTGTTTGCGTCGAAGTTCATGGATTCCCCTGATGCAATTTGCTGCGGTTTGCCGGCGGCCGTTGTGTTTTCATGGCGGAAGCGGAGGTGGGGGACATCAGCCTGGACGCCGGATCTGCACGAAAATCCGGCCTGGATTAGCGAAGATTATAAGCCCACGGCACCGGCATGGTCAATTCTTGCGCCGCCTCGCCGATGACAACTATTGATCCTTGCATAATCGACTAACAAATGAATGTCGTCCTCGCGAAGCCTGCCCTCGAATGCTTTAATCGGGGGGCGGGGACCCATACTGAGCTACCACGAAGCGCGATGCATGGTATGGATTCCCGTCTCCACGGCAATGACATCGACCTATTACTTAGCCAATTATGCAAAGCTCGATAGAAACCTTAAGCCGCAGGGAGCACGGAGAATGCAGATTAAAGCCGATTCGCTTCTCGCTTCTCTCGGTGAATTCGGTGTCCTCTGTGGCTAATGCTTATCGAGGCTGGCCTTATCCGCGTTCATCGCTCCGCACTCAGTACGCTACCGTCCCCTGAATGCCGGTTTGCGTTTTTCCATGAAGGCGGTCTGGCCTTCCTTGTAGTCCTCGCTCGCGAAGCAGTCGTCGATCATCTTCTGGCACG
>MERI01000237.1 GCA_001772005.1 Betaproteobacteria bacterium RIFCSPLOWO2_12_FULL_62_58
CGCAGTCAATGAGGCGATCGGCCTGGCGCGGGACCTGGGGTGTGCACTGCTGGCGCCAGGCGAGCTGCAGTCGGAGTTCGCGGGCGGGAGCCCGAAACTGGCTTTGATTTAGGAAGCCCAATAGGCGGATTGCACTGCGTCTTTCCGCACTTAGAAATATTTCACGCTTAAGAAGCAATATGTTGTGATGACAAATTACTAAAACCAATCCGTCTTTCGCATGGTGACATGTATCGCCCCGGCATACGCCAGCCGACTGTCGCGCTCCCCGTCTTTCTCCTGCGTTCCTGGCGTTAATGCTGTGAATCTTGCGGTAGTCCGCTACTTGTGCGTCGCCTTCGCCGGGACGTAATCATCTGGCGCGCCGGGCGGGATCGGCGGGTGCGCTTTCAAGCTTTGCTGGAATTCGTGGATCAGCACGCGCAGGGGCCGGCGCACCCAGCTCGCCTGCGTGCCGACGTCGGTCTCTTCCTTGGGGTCCTGGATCAGGTTGAAGATCCACGGCGTTTCGAGATGGTTCGGTCCGGCATTCGGCTCCGGTTCCCACACGATATGCATTTTCCAGTCGCGCCACTTCGCTGCGCGCAGCTCGTCCTTGATGTAGTAGACGAAGCCCTCGCGGTTTGACTTCTCCTGCTTGCCGAGGAAGAAGTCGAGCTGGTCGATACCGTCGATCGGCCGGTCGGTCGGCACTCGCGCGCCTGCAACGCGCGCGAGTGTGGTGTAGAGATCGGTGACGTGCACGATTTCGTTGCTGACGCGGCCCGCGGGCACGTGCCCTGGCCAGCGGACCATGAAGGGTACGCGCAGCGCGCCTTCCATCGAAGTGTGGTAGGTGCCGGTCCAGGGACCCGCCGTGCCGCGCCACGGACGGCGAAATTCGGGTCCGTTGTCGCTGGCGAAGATTACCAGCGAGTCGCTCGTAATCTTTAGTGAGTCAAGTTCATCCAAAACCTGCCCGACGCGATGATCCATCTCGGCCATCGAGTCCGCGAAATCTCCGGCCCCGGTCCGCCCCGCGAAGTCATGGTGCGGGATCGTAGGGTAGTGCAACTGCGTGAGCGGCAGGTAGGCGAAAAAGGGCTTCTTCGCTTTCACCTGCCGGCGCATGAACTCGATGGTGCGCGCCACCAGCTCGGAATCGATGCGCCGGCGCATGTCGAGATCGTAGATGGTCACGTTGCGCGCGGGCTCGCCCTTGCGGCCTTCCGTCACGTATGGCATGGGCACAACCGAGGGATCGAAGCCAGGCGTGCTCGTGAACATGCTTTCATTGGTGGTGCGCGGAATGCCGTACCACTCGTCGAACCCGCGGTCCTTGGGATAGCGTCCCTCGCGGTCACCGAGATGCCATTTGCCGTAGATGGCGGTCGCATAGCCTTGCGCCGACAGGAGTTGCGCGAGCGTGATTTCCCAGGGATGAATGCCCTGCGGCAGGCCCGCGGGCACCGATTGCAGCGCGCCGGTGCGGATCGGATGGCGGCCCGTCATCAACGCCGAGCGGGTGGGAACGCAATCGCTCTCGACGTTGAAGTTGAGGAGCCGAAGACCTTCCGCAGCCAGCTTGTCGATGCGCGGCGTCGGCGCGCCGCGCAATGCGCCACCGCCATAGCAGCCGAGCTCGCCCCAGCCGAGGTTGTCGGCGAGGATGAATACGATGTGCGGGTGTTGCGGCGGGCTGTTCATCGGCTTGCTCCGTGGGGGTCGATTAAATCGATTAAATCTGGCAAGAACCGCGGGTGGCGGATAGTATAGCAATTTGAATTCCGCAATCGCGCCGGACGTCGAACATGAAAAGCACGCCATGCGTGACGCAAACGCGTATCCCGGCGCATTTGCTGCTGTGCATTGCGCTCGGGACAGCCGCTTCCGGTCCGGCGCAGGCGCAGAGTTGGAAGCCGACGCGACCGATTGCCCTGGTGGTGGGCGCTGCGCCCGGCGGCAGCATCGATCTCACCGCGAGGATCATCCAGAAGATCTGGGACGACCATCGTACGGTCGGGCTGCCGGTCATCGTCATCAACAAGCCTGGGGCGGGCAACGGCATCGCGTGGAGCTTTCTCAACGAGCGCGGCGGCGACGGTCACGCCATAGCCATCGGTACCACGAATCTCGTCACGAATCCCGTGATCGGGTCCCACGCGATCGGTCATCGCGACGTGACTCCGCTGGCCATCCTGTTCGACGACTATTTCGTGCTTCTGGTGCGTCCGGACTCACCAGTGAAATCGATGGCCGACGTGCAGCAGCGCCTGCGCGCCGATGCTGCGGCGCTCGCGATCGGCTTCGGGCCGGGAATGGGCGCCGGGTCGCACACTGCCGCCGCGGTTGCGGTCAAATCGCTGGGCATCGACGTGAAAAGCGCCCGCTTCGTCCCCTACAAGTCGGCAGGCGAAGCGATCGCGGCTATGCTTGGAGGACAGATCGATATCGTGAGTGCGACCGCGGCGAATGCCCCGCCTTTCCTCTCATCCGGGCGGCTGCGTGCAATCGGTCTGATCGCGCCGCAAAGGCTCACCGGCGCACTCGCGAGCGTCACTACCATGAAAGAGCAGGGGTTCGATGCCGTGTTTACCAATTGGCGGGCGGTCATCGGCCCGAAGGCTATGCGCCGGGAACATATCGCTTACTGGGAGCACGCGCTGGCGGCGGTGAACGAGTCCGAGGCCTGGAAGAAGGAATTGACGCGGAATTTCTGGACGGCGAACTTTCTTCGCGGTCAGGCGGCGAAGCAGTTCATCGAGCAGCAGGCCGAGGCGTTCCGCGCGCTGTGGACCGAAATCGGCGTCAAGAAGCTGTGAAGAGTGAACGGTAAATAGTGAACAATGAAGACCAATAAACCAAACATTTTGCTGATCACCTCCGACCAGCAGCGCGCGGACTGCAACGGCTTCGAGAATCCGAATATCCGCACGCCGCACATCGATCGGCTTGCGCGCCAAGGCACGCGCTTTGCGGCGTGCATCACGCCCAATCTCGTCTGCCAGCCGTCACGCGCTTCCATTCTCACCGGCCTGCTGCCGTTGACGCATGGCGTGTGGGACAACGGCGTGGATCTCGATCCCCGGATCGGTGATCAGGGATTCGCCGGCACTTTGGCGCGTGCTGGCTATCAGACCGCCTTCATCGGCAAGGCTCATTTCGCGACCAAGTCGACGTTTGTCCCGACCGGCACACCGGAGTGTAACAAGAGCCAGGCCGGGTATGGTCCCAATTGGTTCGGTCCCTACATGGGTTTTCAATACGTCGAGCTTGCCGTACTCGGGCACATGCACCGCACGCGCCCACTCGAGCGGCCGCCGAGGGGGCACTATGAGCGCTGGCTCATCGCGCGCGGCGGAAACGAAGAGGGATTGAAGCTATGGGCGCAGAGCACGCGGCCCGAAATGGGCGCGGCGCAGACCTGGCACTCGGCGTTGCCGGTTGCCTGGCACTCCAGCACCTGGGTTGGCGACCGCGCCATCCGCTGGCTCACCGAGCGCAAGAAAGATCGGCCATTCTGCGCCTGGGTGTCGTTTCCCGATCCGCATCACCCGTTCGACTGCCCCGAGCCGTGGAACCTGATGTACGACCCGAAGGATGTGCCGCTGCCCGTGCACCGGGTGAAGGACCTGGAGCGCCGGCCGTGGTGGCACAAGGCCTCGCTCGAAAGCACGCCCCGGTTGTCCGACCCGGAGATGCTCAAATTCCGCGCCGAAGGTTCGCGCGTGCCCGACCAGACCGACGCGCAACTCGCGGACATGACCGCGAATTACTACGGCATGATTTCACTCATCGACCACAACGTCGGCCGCATCCTCACAGCGTTGAACGATTTGGGACTCGCTGACGACACACTGGTGATCTACACCACCGACCATGGCGACATGCTCGGCAATCACGGCCTCTACCTCAAGGGCCCGACGCCGTACGAAGATCTCATGCGCGTGACGCTGGTGGCAAGAGGGCCGGGCGTGGCCGAAGGGCGAGTCGTTGCCGAACCTGTTTCCACGCTCGATCTCGCGAGTACGTTCTACGACTGCGCCGGCACGGCGCAACCGCAGGAAATTCAGAGCCGCAGCCTGAAGAGGCTGCTGGCGGGCGAGTCCGAACCGCGCGATGTCGCCCACAGCGAATGGCATGTGCACCCGTCACGCTGCGGGGTGTGGCTTAAGCTGAGAACCGTGCGCACCAAGGCTCACAAGTGCACCTTCGAACTGGAATCCGGTGCTGGCGAGCTCTACGACCTGGTCAACGATCCCGGCGAAATGGTGAACCTGTTCGACGATCCGGGTTGCGCCAGGGTGAGAAAAGAGCTTGAGGACATGATGCGCGCGCGCCCCGGCAAAGTGCGTGCGAATTTGGCCGAGCCGATCGGAATGGCCTGAAGACGGAGAGGGGAGAGGAGAGAGGGGAGAGGGGAGAGGCGAACACTTCGCTTCTGGATTTTGCGCCTCACGCCTTACGCCTCACGCTTTTCTGGGATAATAGGCCTCCCTGTCCGCTCATGGCGTTCCAGCTTTCCCGATAATGCGCGTTGGTCTGTTTGTCACGTGTCTGGTGGATTTGATGCGGCCGCGCATCGGCTTCGCAGCCCTGAAGTTGCTTGAAGCCGCCGGTTGCGAGGTGCTGGTGCCGCAGGCGCAAACCTGTTGCGGACAGCCCGGCTACAATTCCGGCGACCGCGCTTCCGCGAAGGCGCTCGCGCGCAAACTGCTTGCGGAGTTCGAAGGATGTGAATACGTGGTTGCGCCATCGGGTTCCTGCACCGGCATGATCCGCACGCATTATCCCGATCTGTTTTCCGACCAGCCGACCGAGCTTGAGCGCGTCAGGCGGCTGTGCGGCCGCACGTATGAGCTGACAGATTTCCTGGTGAACGTCGCCAAGCTGGACGCCGTCCCAGGAAATCTGAATATGACCATTACTTATCATGACTCTTGCGCCGGGTTACGGGAATTGTCGATCAAGAGCCAGCCACGTCAGCTGCTCGCGAAAATGCCGGGACTGAAGCTCAAGGAAATGGAAGAGGCCGAGACCTGCTGCGGCTTTGGCGGCACTTTCGCCGTCAAGTTCGGTGACATTTCGGCGCACATCGCCGAGCGCAAGTGCGCGAACATCGCCGCCGCCGGCGCGGATGCGGTGGTGTTGGGCGATCTCGGCTGCATGCTCAACATCGAAGGCCGGCTGAGAAGGCGCGGCGACATGAAAACGAAGGTATTGCACGTCGCTGAGGTCCTCGCAGGCGAGGACAAGGATGAAGGCGGAAGGCGGAAGGCGGAAGGATGAAAAAGCAAGGCGGAAGACGCGAGGCGGAAGTCAGAAGTGCCCGCAGTGCGGGGGTTTCTTCATCCTTCATCCCTCATCCTTCATCCTTCACCAGCATCCTTCATCCTTGTGCGCAGGAGACGCACTGATGCAAGTTACTTCCATGCATTTCAAGGCGCGCGCCGGCGGCAAGCTCGCCGACGCCAACCTCCAGGGAGCGCTCAGGAAGCTGCAGAGCAACTTCGTCAAAGGCCGCGCCGAGCGCGTCGCCGAACTTGACAATTTCGAGGTGATCCGTGACGCGGCGGCGGCGATCCGCGATCGCGCGCTCGACCATCTCGACGTCTATCTGGACGAGTTCGAGCGCAACGCGACCGCGCGCGGAACGGTCGTGCACTGGGCGGAGACGACGCAGGAGGTGAACCGCATCGTGTGCGAGCTGGCCGCGAAGTACAACGTGCGCAAGGCCGTGAAGTCGAAATCCATGGTGAGCGAAGAGTGCGCGCTGAACGACGCGCTCGAGGCCGCGGGTATCGAGGTCGTGGAAACCGATCTCGGCGAGTACATTCTGCAGCTCGCCAAAGAGCCGCCCTCGCACATCGTCGCGCCGGTGGTGCACAAGACCCGGGGCGAGGTCTCGGACTTGTTCGAGGAGAAACACCATCTGCCGCGCAAGACCGACATCGCGGCGCTTACGCGTGAGGCGCGCGAAATGCTGCGCGGCCACTTTCTCACCGCCGACATGGGCATTTCCGGGGCCAACTTCGTCGTCGCCGAGACCGGCTCCACTTTGATCGTCACCAATGAAGGCAACGGGCGCATGGTGACGACGCTGCCGCGCGTGCACGTGGCCATCACCGGCATCGAGAAGGTGGTGCCGACGCTGGAAGACGTGACGACGCTGCTGCGGCTGCTGCCGCGCCACGGCACAGGGCAGACCATAACGAACTATATTTCGGTGACCACCGGCGTTAAAAGTGCAGGCGAACTCGACGGCCCCGAGCATTTTCACGTGATCCTGGTCGATGCCGGGCGGACCCGGCTGATTGGCAGCGACCTGCAGCCGATGCTGCGCTGCATCCGCTGCGGCGCCTGCATGAACCATTGTCCGGTGTATCAGAGCGTCGGCGGCCATGCCTACGGTTGGGTTTACCCCGGCCCGATGGGCTCGGTGCTGACGCCCATGTATGTCGGACTCGAAAATGCGCTCGACCTGCCCAACGCCTCCACACTGTGCAACCAATGCGGCGTGGTGTGTCCAGTCAAGATTCCGCTGCCGGATCTCATGCGCAAGCTGCGTGAACGGCAATTCGAACGAGGGCTCAAACCCTGGTCGGAACGGCTGGGTCTGAGGTTGTGGGGCTGGGTCGCGCAGCGCCCGGGGCTTTATGCGATGATGGTCAAGGTCGGCGCGCGGCTGCTGGCCAGGATGGGTGGCGCCGGCAAATTGATTCACAATCTGCCTTTCAGTGGCGGGTGGACCGGCGGGCGCGACCTGCCGGCGCCGGAAGGGAAAACGTTTCGGGAAATGTACAGGCAGCACAGGCAAAAATCTTAACCGCACAGGACGCAAAGGAAAACAGAGAGGCGAGAGGCGAGAGGCGTCAAACCATAGCGGCAGTGGCACGCCGTTACTCCTTACTCCTCTCTCTTCTCCCCTTTCTCAACTTTTGGAGATTGCGATGAACAAACCGGCTGATATTCAAACCACCGAGACCGTGTCATTGTGGATAAACGGCAATAAACGGCCGACCACCAGCGGCCGTTTCGGCGAGGTCACCAACCCGGCAACCGGGCGCGTCGCCAGGCGCGTGCCGTTCTGCAATGCGGCCGACATCGATGCCGCGGTGCAATCGGCGCAGCGCGCGTTCCCGGCGTGGCGCGACATGCCGCCGCTGCGGCGCGCGCGCATTCTGATGCGCTTTCGCGAGCTGCTCGACCAGAACAAAGACGAACTCGCGCGGTTGATTACGGACGAGCACGGCAAGACGCTCGCCGATGCCGGCGGCTCGGTGCAGCGCGGCATCGAGGTCGTCGAGTTCGCGATGGGCGTGCCGCACCTGATCAAGGGCGAGCACAGCGAGGAAGTCGGCACCGGCGTCGATTGCCATTCGCTGCGCCAGCCGCTCGGCGTGTGCGCCGGCGTAACGCCGTTCAATTTCCCGGTCATGGTGCCGCTGTGGATGTTTCCGGTCGCGCTCGCCTGCGGCAACACGTTCGTGCTGAAGCCTTCCGAGAAGGTGCCATCGGCGTCGATGCTCATGGCGGAACTGCTAAAGCAGGCGGGGCTGCCCGATGGCGTGTTCAACGTCGTGCATGGCGACAAGGAAGCGGTCGACGCGCTGCTCAATCATCCCGACATCAAGGCGATCTCGTTCGTCGGCTCGACGCCGATCGCCAAGCACATCTACGAAACCGCGGCGAAAAGCGGCAAGCGCGTGCAGGCGCTCGGTGGCGCCAAGAACCACGCGGTGGTGCTGCCGGACATGGCGACCAATGCGACCGACCTCGAATTCGCCGCCGACGCGCTGATCGGCGCCGCTTACGGCTCCGCCGGCGAGCGCTGCATGGCGATTTCGGCGGTGGTGGCGGTCGGTGAAGCAGGCGATCCGCTGGTGGCGAAGCTCAAGGACAAGGCGGCCAAGCTCAAGATCGGCCCCGGCGACGGCAAGGACATGGATATGGGACCGCTCGTGACGCGCGCGCACCGCGACAAGGTCGCGAGCTACATCGACAAGGGTGTGGCCGAAGGCGCCAAGCTCATGCTCGACGGCCGCGGCTTCAAAGTCACGGAGTATCAGGACGGATTTTTCCTCGGCGCGTCGCTGTTCGATCATGTGAAAACCGACATGACAATTTATAAGGACGAGATTTTCGGCCCGGTGCTGGTCGTGCTGCGCGCGAAAACGCTCGACGATGCGATTCGGATGATCAACAGCAACCCCTATGCCAACGGCACCGCGGTATTTACGCGCTCCGGGGGGGCGGCGCGCAAGTTCGAACGCGAAATCGACGTCGGCATGGTCGGCATCAACGTCCCGATCCCGGTGCCGGTCGCGTTCTTTTCGTTCGGCGGCTGGCGTAATTCGCTCTTCGGCGATCAGCACGTGCACGGCATGGAAGGCGTGCGCTTCTACACCCGCGGCAAGGTGGTCACCACGCGCTGGCCGACGACCGATACCGCGGCAGCCGGGCTCAACATGCCTACCTTGGGCTGACGCCCAAGGAAGGAGAGGCGATAGGAGATAGGAGATAGGAGATAGGAGATAGGAGAGAAGAGACGTTACGCCTTTCCCCTCTCGCCTCTCTCCTCTCCATCACTCATGAGTGCCCGTGAAAACATTCTTGCGCGCATCCGCGCCGCGCAGGGCAAGCCGTTCGTGCCGGGCGATGGGGAGCGCGAGCAGGTGCGCGCGCATCTCGCCGCCCACGCGCAGAGTCCGCGCCCGCGTGCGGCGGACGATCTCATCGCGTGCTTTCGCGCTCGCGCGCTCGCGCTGTCGAGCACGTTCGACGAAGCCGGGACGCTCGCCGACGTGCCGCAGGCAGTGGCGAACTACCTCAGGCGCAGCAACCTGCCGCTCGACGCTGTATGCTGGCCGGATCTTCTCGAACTGGGATGGGGGGCGGCGGGCCTGAGCGTGGCAGCGCGCGCGGCATGTGACGGCGATCTGGTCGGTATCACCGGCACTTTTTGCGCGATCGCCGAAACCGGCACGCTGCTGATGGTATCGGCGCCGCGCTCGCTCGCAACGACCAGCCTCCTGCCGGAAACGTACATCGCGCTGGTCCGCGCGGATCGCATCGTGCGCGGCATGGAAGAAGCGTGGCAGATGTTGCGCGCTGAATTCGGCGTGCCGCCGCGCGCGGTCACCTTCATTTCCGGCCCGTCGCGCACCGCCGACATCGAGCAGACCGTGACGCTCGGCGCGCATGGGCCATATCGGGTGCACATCGTGCTGCTAGCAGCCTGTCGGACTTAACAGCCCGAACAGGCTGCTAAAAGCAAAACCGGCTGACAATTCCAAAAAAACCCCCGGCCGAACTGGTCGAACGTGAAGAAAACTGAGGGTGAATTCGCATATCTATCATGTTCTCTTGCAATTTTTCCTGGCGCCGGTTTTGCATTAGGAGTTTGTCGGGGCCAAGCCTGCCTGCGGTAGGCAGGTCCGACAAACTCCTAGGGCAGTAGATCATAAATTCGCCAATAGAGGCGCAAATGAGGAATGCGGCAAGAGAAATCGTTTCTCAAGCGTTCTCCCCGGGAACTTTTCCGGTGACCGCTGTCACACTAAAAATCGATAACCGTTCGTGCCGACGCACTCTTCCGGCGCGGAGCCGGGACATATCGAACCGTCGTTCGTTCGCCTTGGCATGAGGTGGTGCAAATAAAAATGCGAGTCTGGGGCGTTCGATATTTGTGCAATTTCTTTTCTTGATCTGCGGCTGGCGCGAGCCCTCACCGGGCGCGCAGCGCGGCCGCCTGAATTTGCCATGGTCGGAAGAAAACAAGCGGACAGTTTTGTCATCGAAGACCGCGGTTGGGTCCGGGTCGCGCCAGGCCACGCGCGCCTGGGGCGCACTCGAGATTCGACCTCGTCGATGGCGGGTCGTGTCGCATTGCGGCCGATCGTTTGGAGCAGGGGCGGCGCATGCGGGTCTTGAGTCCCCGCATCGATTGGGCCGCCTTCCTGGAACGCATTGCGGCGGTGCGCGAGCGCGTGCTGATGCTGGATTACGACGGCACGCTGGCGCCGTTCCAGGTCCGTCCCGAGCAAGCGGTGCCGTATCCTGGCGTGGCCGAAGCGCTTGCAAGCCTGATCCGGGACGGCGGCACGCGCATCGTCATCGTCAGCGGGCGCCGTGCGGCGGATGTGGTGCCGCTGCTGCCGCTCAAGCCGCGGCCCGAAATCTGGGGCGCTCACGGCTGGGAGCGGCTGCTGCCGAGCGGCAAGCTCACAACGCAGCAACCGCCGGACGGCATCAAGCGCGCGCTGGAGGAGGCCGAAGAAGCCGTGCGCGAAGTCGTGCGCAGGGGCGGCCGGCTCGAACGCAAGCAGGCGAGCGTCGCACTGCATTGGCGCGGGCTGCCGGGGCTTTCGGTGGTGAAGAACGAGCAGGAGGCGCACGCCGCATGGGTGCCGTTCACGCGCGACGGTACCTTGCAGCTGCTGCCCTTTGACGGCGGCGTTGAGTTGCGTGCTCCGGGGTGCAACAAGCAGCACGCAGTCAAGGCCGTGCTGTCCGAGACGGCGGCGGATAGCGCGATCGCTTACCTCGGCGACGACATCACCGACGAGGACGCTTTCGCGGCAGTGAAGCCGCGCGGACTCGCCGTGCTGGTGCGGTCGGAGCTGCGCGAGACGCAGGCGGACGCATGGCTGCGGCCGCCCGGGGAACTGATCGAGTTTCTTGGGCGCTGGCGTGAAAGCAGCTTGGCAAGACGGTGATGGCGATTCGTTACCGGTGAACTTATAGAAAAGAATATCGTGAACGCTGGAACAACCGGTTCGGGAATGGATCGCGCAACCCGTCGGGACGCGCAGCACGTCACGAGCAAGGGGCCGCGGCTCATCAGCGACCACGATATCTTTTTCTTCAAGGAGGGGACGCATTACCGTTTGTACGACAAGCTGGGCGCCCACATCGTGGCGGTCGACGGGAATCCCGCCGTGCATTTCGCCGTCTGGGCACCCAATGCCGAGGCGGTTTCGGTAATCGGGGATTTTAGTGGCTGGGATTCCGCGCGCCACCCGCTGCGGGTACGTGAGGATGGCTCCGGTATCTGGGAGGGTGTTGTCCAGGGTATTGGCAACGGAGCGCTCTACAAGTACCGTATCCGTTCGAAAGTGAATCGGTACGAGGCCGACAAGGGTGACCCCTTCGCGTTTTGCTGGGAATCGCCGCCCTCTACCGCTTCCAGAGTCTGGAGCCTCGACTACGCGTGGGGCGACTCCCGCTGGATGAGCTCGCGCCGCGCAGCGGCGGCCAGGGACGCGCCGCTGTCGATCTACGAAGTCCATCTGGGCTCGTGGCGCAAGGTCCCGCAGGGCAACCGGCCGCTGACCTACCGCGAACTTGCACAGCCGCTGAGCGACTACGTCGAGCATCTGGGCTTCACCCATGTGGAATTCATGCCCGTCATGGAGCATCCCTTCTACGGTTCGTGGGGCTACCAGGTGACGGGGTATTTCGCGCCGACGGCGCGCTACGGCACGCCGCAAGATCTCATGTACCTGGTGGATCATCTGCACCAGCACGGCATCGGGGTGATCTTCGATTGGGTGCCTTCGCATTTTCCCAACGACGAGCACGGACTCGTATACTACGACGGCACGCACCTTTTCGAGCATGCCGATCCGCGCCAAGGCTATCACCCGGAGTGGAACAGCTGCATCTTCAACTACGGGCGCAACGAAGTGCGGGCATTCCTCATGAGCAGCGCGCTGTTCTGGCTCGACAGGTATCATGCGGACGGGCTGCGCGTCGACGGTGTTGCCTCGATGCTGTACCTCGATTACGCGAGGCAAGAAGGCGAATGGATCCCGAACGAGTACGGGGGGAGGGAGAATCTTCACGCCGTGCGCTTCCTGCGCCGTCTGAACGAGGCTGTTTACCGCGATTTTCCGGACGTGCAGACGATCGCAGAGGAGTCAACTGCGTGGCCGATGGTCTCGCGCCCCACCTCCGTCGGCGGGCTGGGTTTCGGCTACAAGTGGAACATGGGCTGGATGCACGATACGCTGAGGTACATGGCGCAAGACCCGGTCCACCGCAAGCACCATCACGATGAGCTTACCTTCAGCATGTGGTACGCGTACGACGAAAACTTCATTCTGGCGCTTTCGCACGACGAGGTGGTGCACGGCAAGGGCGCACTGATAGGCAAAATGCCCGGCGACGAGTGGCAGAGGTTCGCCAATCTGCGCCTGCTCTACGGTTATATGTGGGCGCATCCCGGCAAGAAGCTGCTTTTCATGGGCGGGGAGTTTGGCCAGTGCCGCGAATGGCAGCATGAGGAAAGCCTCGAGTGGCACGTGCTGGAGTATGACTTTCACCGCGGCGTACAGGCGTGGGTCGCCGACCTCAACCGGACATACCGCGCGCAACCCGCGCTGCACGAGCATGATTTCGAACAGTGCGGCTTCGAATGGGTGGAAGCCCAGGACCGGGACAACAGCGTGTTGAGTTTTCTGCGCTTGGGCCGCACCACCCGCGACGTGATACTCGTCGTCTGCAACTTTACCCCGGTGGCGCGCACGGCCTACCGGCTGGGCGTGCCGCGCGGCGGCTTCTGGCGGGAACTGCTCAACAGCGATGCCGCGGAGTATGGCGGGTCGGGAGTGGGCAATATGGGTGGCGTCGAGGCGGAGCGCGAACCGTATCACGGACGGGAGTGGTCGCTGCGCGTCACTTTGGCCCCGTTTGCGGCGCTGTGGCTGAAAGGCCCGGGCAGCGCCTGACTCGGCATGCACTCGAACACTGGAGGAGCGCCCGTGACGAAAACCTTGGCTGACGACGGCCGGCGCAGAGTCGTCATCGAGTCGGTGGTGCCCGCCGTGGACGCGGGCCGGTTTCCCGTAAAACGCGTCGTCGGCGACCGCGTGATCGTGGAGGCCGACATTTTTGCGGACGGGCACGATACGTTGCGCTGCGTGCTCCAGTATCGCAAGCAAGGCGCACGCGCCTGGGAAGAAACCGGGATGGCGTTTCTCAGCAACGATCGCTGGCGCGGCACGTTTGAGGTTGCGGATCTGGGTTGTTACCAATACACGGTCGCCGCCTGGGTCGACGGTTTCCTGTCGTGGCGCCAGGACCTTGTCAAGCGCAGCGATCCTGCGGACATTGCGCTGGCGCTGAAAGCGGGCGCCAAACTGGTCGAGGCGGCGGCGGCGCGCGCCAAGGGTGCCGACGCGCGGGCGTTGCGCGCGTTCGCCGAGGCCATGTGCACGGACGCCGATCCGGAGGAACGGCGCGGGCTCGCGGCGGGAGACGAACTCCTGGCCCTGATGGCGCGTTTTCCCGACCGCGGCTTCATGGCGTCCTATCCGCTCGAGCTGGAGGTCGTCGTCGATCCGCCGCGCGCGCGCTGCAGCGCGTGGTACGAAATGTTCCCGCGTTCGTGTGCGCAGAAAGCCGGGCGGCACGGCACCTTCCGCGACTGCGAAAAGCGTCTCGACTACGTGGCGGAAATGGGCTTCGATGTCTTGTATTTCCCGCCCGTGCATCCCATCGGAAGCGTCAAGCGCAAGGGCCGCAACAATGCGCTGCGGACGCGGCCGGACGACCCCGGCAGCCCGTGGGCCATCGGCGCCAGGGAGGGCGGGCACAAGGCGGTGCATCCGGCGCTCGGCTCGCTCGAGGATTTCCGAAGATTGGTCGCCGTGGCGCGCGCACGCGGCATCGAGGTCGCGCTCGATATCGCCTTCCAGTGCGCTCCGGATCATCCCTATGTGGACGCTCATCCGGAATGGTTCCGGCGGCGGCCCGACGGCTCGGTTCAATTCGCGGAGAACCCGCCAAAGAAATATGAAGACATCTATCCGTTCAACTTCGATGGCGGGCACTGGGCGGAACTGTGGCAGGAATTGAAGAGCGTATTCGCCTTCTGGGTCGAGCAGGGCGTGACAATCTTTCGTGTCGATAACCCGCACACCAAGCCTTTCGCGTTCTGGCGGTGGTTGATTGCCGATATGAAGAAAGAGCATCCCGAGCTGATCTTCCTATCGGAAGCGTTCACGCGCCCCAAGATCATGCATCGCCTGGCGAAGCTCGGCTTCACGCAGTCTTATACGTATTTTCCCTGGCGCAACACCAAGGGGGAACTGACCGAATACTTCAGCGAACTCGCGCAGAGCGCCTCGCGGGAGTATTTCCGTCCCAACCACTGGGCCAATACGCCCGACATCCTCACCGCGTACCTGCAAAACGGCGGCCGGCCGGCATTCATGGCGCGCCTGGTGCTGGCGGGCACGCTCGGCGCCAGCTACGGCATTTACGGTCCCGCATTCGAACAATGCGAGAACGTTGCACGCGAGTCCGGGGCCGAGGAATATTTCAACTCGGAGAAGTACGAGGTGCGGCACTGGGACCTCGGCAAGGCGGGCAGCCTTGCGCCATTGATCGCGCGGGTCAATCGCGCCCGGCGCGAGAATCCGGCGTTGCAGCAGGACTGGAATCTCCGCTTCGTGCCGACCGACCATCAGGAGGTGATCTGCTACGGCAAGTTCAACGACGAGCGCTCGAACGTGATCCTGGTGGCGGTGAACCTGGACCCGCGCCATACGCACTCCGCCGTCGTCGAGGTGCCGCTCGACGCGTTCGGCATCGATCGCGAACGGCCGTACCAGGTGGAAGACCTCTTGAACGGCGCGAGCTACCTGTGGCAGGGTTCGCGCAACTACGTCGAGCTCGATCCCAATGTTTGTCCGGCACATGTGTTCCGGGTGAGGCGGCAGTTGCGTTCGGAGAAAGACTTTGAATACTTCGCGTGACATGGTTGCCGCGGACACGGCGAATTCCGTCCGCGACGAGCGCCCTGGAGACGATCCGCTCTGGTACAAGGACGCGGTCGTCTACCAGCTGCACGTCAAGGCGTTCTTCGACTCCAACGACGACGGCATCGGCGACTTCCGCGGCCTCGCGTCAAAGCTCGATTACGTCAAGGACCTGGGCGTGAACGCCATCTGGGTGCTGCCGTTCTATCCGTCGCCGCTCAAGGACGACGGCTACGACGTCGCCGACTATCACAACGTGCACCCGCAGTACGGCACCCGCAACGACTTCCGTATCATGATGCGCGAGGCGCACCGCCGGGGACTGAAGGTCATCACCGAGCTGGTGGTCAACCATACCTCCGATCAGCACCCGTGGTTCCAAGCGGCCCGCCGCGCGCCCAAGGGCTCGGCGAAGCGCAATTATTACGTGTGGAGCGACGACCCGAAGAAGTACGCCGGCACGCGCATCATCTTCACCGACGCTGAAACGTCCAACTGGGCGTGGGATCCGGTCGCCAATGCGTACTACTGGCACCGCTTCTTCAGCCATCAGCCGGATCTCAACTTCGACAACCCCAGGGTGCTGAAGGCCGTATTTCGGACCATGCGCTTCTGGCTCGACATGGGCGTAGACGGCTTCCGGCTCGACGCCATTCCCTATCTCTGCGAACGCGAAGGGACCAGCAACGAAAACCTGCCCGCGACGCATGCTGTCATCAAGCAGATCCGCGCCTCGCTCGACGCGCATTACCGCAACCGCCTGCTGCTCGCCGAGGCGAATCAGTGGCCGGAGGACGTGCGCGAATACTTCGGCGACGGCAGCGAATGCCACATGGCGTACCATTTTCCGCTGATGCCGCGCATCTACATGGCGATCGCGCAGGAGGACCGCTATCCGGTGGTCGAGATCATGCAGCAGACGCCCGACATTCCCGAGTCCTGCCAATGGGCGGTCTTCCTGCGCAATCACGACGAGCTCACGCTCGAGATGGTGACCAGCAAGGAGCGCGACTACATGTACCGGATGTACGCCGCGGACCCGCGCGCGCGCATCAACCTGGGCATCCGGCGCCGGCTCGCTTCCCTGATGGAGAACGACCCCGAGCGCATCAAGCTCATGAAAAGCCTGCTGCTGTCGATGCCGGGTTCGCCCATCATCTATTACGGCGACGAGATCGGCATGGGCGACAATATCTTTCTGGGCGACCGCAATGGGGTGCGCACGCCGATGCAATGGAGCCCGGACCGCAACGCCGGCTTCTCGCGCGCCGACCCGCAGCGTCTCTACCTGCCCCCGATCATGGACCCGGTGTACGGCTACGAAGCGGTCAACGTCGAAGCGCAGTTGCGCGACCCCTCTTCGCTGCTCAACTGGATGAAGCGCATGCTCGCCGTGCGCAAAGGCAGCCAGGCGTTCGGTCGCGGGCGGCTCTCCTTTCTCAGGCCGGGCAACCGCAAAATCCTTGCCTACCTGCGCGAATTGGGCGAGGAGGCGATCCTGTGTGTGGCGAACCTGGGGCGCTCCGCGCAGCCGGTCGAACTGGATCTCGGGCGCTTCCGCGGGCGCGTGCCGGTCGAGCTGATAGGGCGTACCGCTTTTCCACCGGTCGGGGCGTTGCCGTACATGCTGACGCTGCCCGCGCACGGCTTTTACTGGTTCCGCCTCGCCGCCGATGTCGAAGTGCCGCACTGGCACGAGGAGCGCCTCTTGCGCGAGGATCTGCCGGTGCTGGTGCTGTTCGACGGCTGGATGAGCTTTTTCCGGGACCGCGTCGTGCCGTGGCGCATCGGCATGGCGGAGAAGGTGCGCGCGCAGCTCGAGGCGGACGCACTGCCGCGCTACCTCGAAACACAACGCTGGTATGCCGCCAAAGGCGAAAAGGTGAAGCGCGCGGCACTGGCCGACCACGTGCTATGGGAGGTTGAACGGCAACGGTGGTTGATTTCCCTGCTCGACGTCGAAGGCGCTCCGGAGTCAACGACGTACTTCCTGCCGCTCGCGCTCGCCTGGGAGGACGGCGAGGAGGAGCGATTACGCAGTCTCGCGCCCGCGACGGTGGCCAAAGTGCGCCAGCAGGCGAACGTCGGCGTGCTGGGCGACGCGTTCGCCGACGAGGCTTTCTGCCGCGCCGTGGTCGAGGCGGTCGGCGCCGGGCGGGAATTCGCCAGCGCGCGTGGAATGCTGCGCTTCCATCCGACGCGCGCCTTCGCCGAAATTGCCGGCAAGGACATCGGCCAGCTGCCGGTGGGCCGTCCGCAGACGCAGAGCAGCAACACCATCGTCACGTTGGGCGAGCGCCTGTTCCTCAAGGGCTACCGTCGGCTGCGGCCCGGGGTAAATCCCGAGCTTGAGGTCGGCCGTTTTCTCACGGAAGCGGCGCGCTTTGCCAATTGCGTGCCGCTGGCGGGCGCCGTCGAGTATATCCGCGCTGACGGCGCGCCGATGACCCTCGCGCTGCTGCAGGCCTACGTCCCGAACCAGGGCGACGGCTGGACTTACACGCTCGACTATCTCGAGCGGTTCCTCGATCGGTGGCGCAACGTGGCCGAGGCGCCCCCCGCGGACGTGCACGGCGGCTACCTTTCACTCATGCATACCCTGGGGACCCGCACGGCCGACCTGCACCGCGCGCTCGCGCTACGCACCGGCGATGCGGCCTTCGACCCTGAGCCGGTTGCCGAGAGCGACCTCGCCGGCTGGAAGAAACGCATGCGCGAGGAGGCGCTCGTCACCCTCGATCTATTGGAGCGGCGTCTGGGCGAGTTGACGCTGCCCCCGCGCACCGACGCGAAGGCACTGATCAGGCAGCGCGAGCAATTGCTGGCACGCATCGACGCCTGCGCCGCGTCGGCGGGCCGGACGCTCAAGATCCGCTATCACGGGGATTATCACCTCGGGCAGGTGCTGCTGACGAAAAACGACTTCCTCATCATCGACTTTGAAGGCGAGCCGGCGCGCACGTTCGCCGAACGGCGCGCCAAACATTCACCGCTGCGCGATTTGGCCGGCATGCTACGCTCGTTCAACTATGCGCATTGGACCGCGCTGCGGGATGCCGTGCAGGCTCACGAGGACACCGCCAGGCTCGCGCCTCTGGCGCGCGCTTGGGAAGAAGAAGTGCGCCACGAGTTTCTCGAGGCCTACGACGAGGCGGCGCGCGGCAGCGGCCTGTACGCTTCCTTCGAGGAGGTGCGCGGGCTGCTCGCGCTGTTTGAGATGGAGAAGGCATTCTACGAGCTGCGTTACGAGATCAACAACCGTCCAGGCTGGGTTGCCATTCCGCTGCAGGGGATCCTCGCCTTGGCCGGCCTGGGCGAGGGCGTAAGAGCGTGAGGGCGGGAGAGCGGGAGGGCGGGAGAGGGTAAGAGCGTGAGGGCGTGAGAGCGGGAGGGCGGGAGAGCGGGGGAAGGAAAGCGAAGTAATCCACTCACGACTTCACGATCTCCCGATCTCACGATTAATAGGGAAAGGAGGATGTCATGGATAGGGTCGACATGTTGCTGGAACCCGCACGGGCATTCCTCGTGCAGGTCGGCCAGTTTCTGCCCAAGCTGGCGCTGGCCGTGGTGGTGCTGATCGCCGGGTGGGTGCTCGCGAAGCTCGCGAGGTTCGCGGTGGAGAAAGGCCTGCGTGCGATCAACTTCAACGTGCTCACTGAGCGGGCGGGGATGGACGGCTTCCTTCAGCAGGGAGGCGTCCAGAGCGACACCACCCAGATCTTCGGCGTTCTGAGCTACTGGCTGGTGATTTTCGCGGCGCTGATCATCGCTTTCAACAGCCTCGGGCTCACCTACATCACCGACGTGCTTGGCAAGGTGGTGCTGTTCGTGCCCAAAGTCTTTGTGGCACTGCTGATCCTCGCTTTCGGCGCCTACTTCGCCCGCTTCGTGGGCACCACCGTGATGACGTATTGCAGAAACATCGGCATCCAGGACGCCGACCTGCTCGGCAAGCTCGCCCAGTACGCGATCGTCACCTTCGTCGTGCTGATCGCGCTCGACCAGGTCAACGTCGGCGGCGAAATCGTCCGGCAGAGTTTCCTCATCATTCTCGCGGGCGTGGTGTTCGCGCTTGCGCTTGCTTTCGGCATCGGCGGCCAGCATTGGGCGGCCGGGCTGCTCGAACGCTGGTGGCCGAAAAACCGGAAAGAGGACAAGTAAATGACGGCTGTGTGGCTCGGTAAGCCTGGACCGCTCGGTGCGACCTGGGACGGGCAGGGCGTGAACTTTGCTCTTTTCTCCGAGCATGCCGAAAAAGTCGAGCTGTGCCTGTTTGATCCAAAGGGACGGCGGGAAACCGAGCGCATCGTGATGCCCGACAGGACCAACCAGGTTTGGCACGGCTACCTGCCGGAGGCGCGCCCAGGGCTTTTGTACGGCTACCGCGTTTACGCACCGTACGCTCCGGAGCGCGGCCACCGCTTCAATCCGCACAAGCTGCTGCTCGATCCCTACGCCAAGGCATTGGCAGGCGCACTAAGGTGGAGCGACGCCCTCTACGGCTATCGCGTCGGCGGTCCGCGAGAAGACCTCTCGTTCGATCGCCGCGACAGTCACGCCGGGATGCCCAAGTCCAAGGTGGTGGACACCGCTTTTACCTGGGGCGACGACCGGCCGCCACGCACGCCGTGGTCCGACACGGTGATTTACGAGCTGCACGTCAAGGGCTTCACGGTCCGCAACCCTGACGTGCCGCCGCAACTGCAAGGCACCTACGCGGCGCTGGGCTGCGCGACAGTCACCGAATATCTGAAGCGGCTCGGGATCACTGCGGTCGAGCTGATGCCGGTGCACTGCTTTGTGGACGACCGGCGTCTGGTGAGCCGGGGGCTGCGCAGTTACTGGGGCTACAACTCGATCGGTTATTTCGCACCGGACATGCGCTACTTGCGGTCAGGGCAGATTGCCGAGTTCAAGACCATGGTGAAGGCGTTACACGCCGCCGGGATCGAGGTGATTATCGATGTGGTTTACAACCACACCGCCGAAGGCGACCACCTCGGCCCGACCCTCTGCTTCCGCGGCATCGACAACGCGGCCTATTACCGGCTCTCTGATGAAAATCCGCGTTATTACAAGGATTACACCGGCTGCGGCAATACGTTGAACATGATGCGCCCGCGCGTGTTGCAGTTGATCATGGACAGCCTGCGCTACTGGGTGCTCGAGATGCACGTTGACGGGTTCCGTTTCGACCTGGCCGCGGCGCTCGCCCGCGAGCTGCACGAGGTGGACCGGCTGGGCGCGTTCTTCGACATCATCCACCAGGATCCGGTGCTCTCCCAGGTCAAGCTCATCGCCGAGCCGTGGGATCTGGGAGAAGGCGGTTACCAGGTCGGGAACTTTCCGGTGGGCTGGACCGAGTGGAACGGGCGCTATCGCGATGCGGTCCGCGCATATTGGAAAGGTGACGGCGGCATGATCGGGGAGCTGGGCTACCGCTTGACCGGTTCGAGCGACCTCTACGCGCACAGCGGCCGCCGCCCCTATGCCAGCATCAACTTCGTGACCTGCCACGACGGCTTCACGCTTCGCGACCTGGTGAGCTACAGCGAGAAGCACAACCAGGCGAATCTTGATGACAACCGCGACGGCGAGAACAACAATTTGAGCTGGAACTGCGGCGTGGAAGGCCCGACGGAAGACCCCGCGGTGCTCGCGTTGCGCAAGCGGCAGAAGCGCAACTTCCTTGCAACGCTGTTGCTTTCGCAGGGTGTGCCCATGCTGCTCGCGGGCGACGAGATCGGGCGCACGCAACTGGGCAACAACAACGCCTATTGCCAGGATAACGAGGTGAGCTGGATCGACTGGGACCAAGATCACGCCGATCGCGACCTGCTCGCCTTCGTGCAGCGCCTCATCGCGTTCCGCCGCCGTCACCCGCTGTTTCGCCGGCGGCGCTTCTTCCAGGGCCGCTTCATTCGCGGCGATGACACCAGGGACGTGATGTGGCTCAATCCCGACGGACGGGAGATGAGCGAGGAGCAATGGCGGCAGTCGTTTGCCCGCTGCCTGGGGGTCCGCCTGTCGGGCCGCGCCATCGATGAGACCGACGAACAAGGCCGGCCTGTGACGGACGACGAATTCCTGTTGGTGCTCAACGCTCATCACGACGACATCGCATTCACGCTTCCGCCGTGCCAGGCGGGCGGAAGCTGGGGCCTGGTTCTCGACACGGCACGCGAAAGCATGAGCGAAGTGCGCACGTATCGGCCCGGAGAAACCTATTCGCTCGCAGGCCGCTCGCTCGCGTTACTCGGAGAAGTCGGCGCCCAGTTATGAAGCGGCGACACCGCATGCCGTTCGGCGCCCAGCTTGACGGCGAGCGCGGCGTCCGGTTTCGGTTATGGGCGCCCGGGGTGCAGGCGGTGGAATTGTGCCTCGAAGGGCCGCAGCCTGCCATGGCGCTGACGATGGCAAGCCGCGGAGAGGGATGGTTCGGGCTCACCACGCGAGCGGCGCTGCCCGGCACGCGCTACCGCTTTCGTGTCGGCGGCGAACATTGCGTGCCGGATCCCGCGTCGCGCTGCAACCCGCAGGATGTGCACGGCGCAAGCGAAGTGATCGATCCGGATGCCTACGCCTGGCGCGACGATGACTGGCTGGGCAGACCGTGGCGTGAGGCGGTGATCTACGAGTTGCACGTGGGAGCGTTCACTCCCGAGGGCACTTTCAAGGCGGCAGCGCGCCGTCTGCCCTATTTGCAGGAGCTGGGTGTAGCCGCCGTCGAGCTCATGCCGGTCGCCGACTTTCCGGGGGCGCGAAATTGGGGGTACGACGGCGTGCTGCCGTTTGCCCCGGACAGCCGCTATGGCCGGCCGGAGGACATGAAACGACTGGTGAATGAGGCGCACCGGCTCGGGCTGATGGTGCTCCTCGACGTCGTCTACAATCATTTCGGGCCGGACGGCAATTACCTGCACGTCTACGCGCGCGGATTCTTCTCGGCTCGCGATCGAACACCGTGGGGCGCAGCGATCGGTTTCGATGCGCCGGGCAGCCGCGTCGTGCGCGATTTCTTCATTCACAATGCGCTTTACTGGCTGGAAGAGTTTCATCTCGACGGGCTGCGGCTGGATGCCGTGGATACGATCGTCGACCATTCCCAACCCCATATCCTGACCGAGCTGGCCGAAGCGGTGCGAGAAGGGCCGGGGCGCACGCGGCACGTGCACCTCGTGCTGGAGAACGACGACAATGCGGCGCGCTACCTGGACCGCGATCCGGATGGCGCGATTCGCTGGTATGACGCGCAGTGGAACGATGACGCGCACCACGCGTTCCACATCCTGCTCACCGGTGAGTCCGACGGCTACTACGCCGATTACGCCGAAGATCCGACGCGGTTTCTTGGGCGCTGTTTCGCGGAGGGTTACGCCTATCAAGGCGAGATCTCGCCGCATCGCGGACACCGGGCGCGCGGAGAGCCAAGCGCGAACCTGCCGCCGGCGGCATTTGTCTTCTTCCTCCAAACCCACGACCAGATCGGCAACCGCGCCAATGGCGAGCGGCTGGTGGCCCTGGCGGATGAGGCCGCGCTGCGCGCGGCCACTGCGGCGTGGCTGCTGGCCCCGGCGCCGCCGATGCTTTTCATGGGCGAGGAGTTCGGCGCGGTGACGCCGTTCCTGTACTTCTGCGACTTTACGGGAGAACTCGCGGCGGCGGTCCGCGACGGCCGGCGCCGCGAGTTCGCACAATTCGAGCGTTTCGCCGACCCCGTGTCGCAGGCGGCGATTCCGGACCCTAACGATCCCGGAACCTTTGGACGGAGCAAGCTCGACTGGGATTGCATCGGCCGCTTGCCGCACGCGCGCTGGCTCGCGTTTTACCGGCGACTGCTCGGGCTGCGCCGGGATTGCGTCGTGCCGCGGCTTGCCGGCATGGGGGGGAACGCCGGACACTTCGAGGTGCTCGCCGCGGGCGCGCTCGGATGCGAATGGCGCCTCGGAGACGGCAGCCAATTGCGCCTCTGGCTCAACCTGTCACCGCAAGAGGTTACGCTCCTCGCGGTGCCAGCCGGCGCGCTGCTTGCCTGCGAACCGGCCGCGGCGGAGGCGGCGCTCGCCGCGCGCCGGCTACCGGCCCGTTCCGCGGCCTGCTATCTTGCGGCGAAAGGACAATGACGTGAACGGTTCCGCGCTCGATCGCCTGTGCGAGCTCGCCGGCATTGCCGCCGAGCACACTGACATCTGGGGCAAGAACCACCGTCCTTCCGACGAGACGCGCATTGCCTTGCTCCGGGCGATGGGCATCGTCGCGGACGCCGCCGGGGTGGAAGCGGCGCTCAAAGGACGCGAAGAACGGCTGTGGCGGCGCGCGCTGCCCCCCGTCGCCGTGCTGCGCGAGGAGGCGCTGCCGTATCGCTGGGAGATCTGTTGCGAGGAACGGCATCGCGGACAGGCGCAACGCTGGAGCCTAACGCTCGAAACGGGGGAAACGCGCACCGGCGAATTCCAGCCCGGCGAATTGCCGCGACTCGCCGAGCACGCGATCGACGGCGTGCGCTATCTCAAGGCGGCGTTCGAATGGCGGGAGCGCCTGCCGCTCGGCTATCACCGCTTTACGCTGCAGCCGCCCGAGGGAGCAGCCCCCTCGTTGCTCACCCTGATCATCGCGCCGGGACGCTGCTATACGCCCGCGGCGCTGCAGGGCGCGGGGCGCGTCTGGGGCCCCGCGCTGCAGCTCTACGCCCTGCGCAGCGGGCGCAACTGGGGCATCGGCGACTTCACCGACCTGCGCAACGCGATCGAGATCGCGGGCCGCGCCGGCGCCGGCATCGTCGGCGTCAATCCGCTGCACGCGCTCTTTCCGCACAATCCCGACCACATCAGCCCCTACAGCCCGTCGAGCCGCGCTTTCCTCAACGTGCTCTATGTCGACGTCGAGGCGGTGCCGGAGTTCGCCGAGTGCGAGATAGGGCGCGCGGCGGCAGCCACGCCCGAGTTCCAGGCGCGGCTGCGCGCGCTGCGGGCCGCGGAGCGGGTGGATTACCGCGGCGTGGCTGACGCAAAGCTGTGGGCGCTGCGCGCTCTTTACGAGCATTTCCGCAAGCGCCACCTCGCAGCGCGCACGGGGCGCGGCGAGGCGTTTCTCTCCTATCAGCGCTCCGGCGCGGAGTCGCTGCTGCGCTTTGCGCTCTTTCAGGCACTGCAGGAGGAGTTCCATGCGCACGACGAGAACGTGTGGGGCTGGCCGGTGTGGCCCGAACCGTACCGCGATCCGGCGTCGCCGCAGGTGCGGGCATTCCTGGACGCAAACCGCGAGCGGGTCGAGTTCTACGCCTGGCTGCAATGGCTTGCCGAGGAACAGCTCGCCGCTTGCGGGCGGCGCTCCTGGGAACTCGGGCTAGGCGTCGGCCTGTATCAGGACCTCGCGGTCTCCGTGGATCGCGCGGGCGCCGAGGCCTGGGCCTGGCAGAGCGCCTATGCCGAAGCCGCGAGCATCGGCTCGCCTCCCGATGATTTCAACATGAGCGGCCAGAACTGGGGCCTGTTGCCGCTCATCCCGGAGGCGCTGGCTGAGTCCGCCTACGCGCCTTTCGTGGCGACGCTGCGCGCCAACATGCGCCACGCGGGCGCACTGCGGTTGGACCACGTGATGGGTCTGATGCGGCTGTTCTGGATACCTCCCGGGGGGAAGCCCGCGGACGGCGCCTACGTTCATTATCGGCTCGCGGACCTGTTCGGAGTGCTCGCGCTGGAGAGCTGGCGAAACCGCTGCCTCGTGATCGGCGAGGACCTCGGCACCGTGCCCGACGCCGTGCGCGATGGGCTCGCGCCCCTCGGCGTGCTGTCGTACCGGCTGCTGCTGTTCGAGCGGGAGCGCGACGGCGGTTTCATGGCGCCGGCGGGGTATCCCGCGCAGGCGCTCGCCGCAGCGAGCACGCACGACCTGCCCACCCTCAAGGGCCTGTGGATTGGGCACGACCTCGACCTGCGCGCGAAGCTCGGGCTCTATCCCTCGGACGAACAGCGGGAGCGGCAGGTGGTGGAGCGCGCGCAGGACCGCGCCCGGCTGCTCATGGCGCTGCGGCGCGAAGGCCTGCTGCCGGCCGGCGCGACGGTCCATCCGGTGTCGGTGCCGGAGATGACCCCGGAACTCGCGCTCGCGATCCACGTCTTTCTCGCGCGCAGCCCGGCGCGCGTCATGATGGTCCAGATGGAGGACGTGCTGGGGCAGCTCGAACAGGTCAACCTGCCCGCGATGAGCGCGGAGTACCCCAACTGGCAGCGCAAGCTGCCGCTCAACCTCGAGGAATGGGCCGCGGACGCGCGGGTGACGGCGCTGGTGGAGGCGTTGCGGCAGGAGCGCGGCACCGGCGCCCGGCCGCGCGTGGCCGCGACCGCGGCGCGGGCTGCCCGCGCCGCGGTAATTCCGCGCGCCACCTACCGCCTGCAGCTCAACCGCGAATTCACCTTTCGTCATGCCGCCGAACTTGCGCCCTATCTCGCCGAACTGGGCGTCTCCCATGTCTACTGCTCGCCGTACTTACGCGCGCGTTCGGGCAGCGCGCACGGCTACGACATCATCGACCACAACGCGCTCAATCCCGAGATCGGCAGCTGGGACGACTTCGAGCACTTCGTGCGCACGCTCCGGGCGCACGGACTGGGGCAGATCTTCGACATGGTTCCCAATCACATGGGCATCACGGGAGCGGACAACGCCTGGTGGATGGACGTGCTCGAAAATGGTGAGGCTTCGGTCTACGCCGGCTTCTTCGACATCGACTGGCAGCCGCTCGACCTGGTGCTGTCGGGCAAGGTGCTGGTGCCCGTGCTCGGCAACCATTATGGCGTCGTGCTCGAGCAGGGAGAGCTCAGACTCGCCTTCGAACCCGAGCGCGGCGCGTTCGGCATCTGCTACCACCAGCACCGGTTCCCCGTCGATCCCGGCGGCTATGGCCGCATACTCGAGCGCGCGCTCAAGCTCGCGCCGCCGCAGGAACTATCGCCGGCCGCGCGCAACGAGTTCGAGAGCCTGATCAGCGCCTTCGGCCACCTGCCGGCGCGCGAGGAGACTGCCGCCGACAAGCGCGCCGAGCGCAACCGTGACAAGGAGGCGCACAAGAAGCGCCTAGCCGCCCTCGTGGCCGGAGAGCCGGCGCTTGCAGCCGGCGTCGAGGCGGCGCTGCGCGCCATCAGCGGCACGACGGAGGGGCGCGCGAACTTCGACGCACTGCACGAGCTGCTGGAGGCGCAGGCCTACCGTCTGGCCTACTGGCGGGTGGCATCCGACCAGATCAACTATCGCCGCTTTTTCGACATCAACGACCTCGCCGCGCTGCGGGTGGAGGACGAAGCGGTGTTCGAGGCCACTCATCGCCTGATTCTCGAGCTGCTGGCGGACGGCCGGGTGGACGGGCTGCGCATCGACCATCCCGACGGGCTCTACGATCCGGTCCAGTACTTCCGCCGGCTGCAGGAGCGCTATGCTCTGGCGGCGACGCTTCCGGAGGCGTCGCGCGACTGGCCGCTCTATCTGCTCGCCGAAAAGATCACCGCCGGGCACGAGCGGTTGCCGGAGAGCTGGCCGATCTATGGCACGACCGGTTACCGCTTCGCAAACGTCGTAAACGGGCTCTTTGTCGACACGGGCGCGAAACGAAAAATGGGCCGGACCTATCGCGCGTTCGCGGGGCCGATCCCGGAATTCGGCGAAGTGGCGTATCACGCGAAACACCTGATCATGCGCACGGGGCTGGCGAGTGAGCTCGCCGTACTTGCGAACCGTCTCGCCCGCATTGCCCAGGAGGACCGGCGCACGCGCGATTTCACACTGAACTCGCTGCGGCTGGCGTTGAGCGAAGTGGTCGCCTGCTTTCCGGTGTATCGGACCTACATCGACGAACGGGTGGGTGCGGACGACAGGCGCCACATCGAGTGGGCCGTGGCGCAGGCGAAGAGCAGGAGCCAGGCCGCCGATATCACGATCTATGACTTCGTGCAGTCGGCGCTGCTCGGGCAGCCGGTCGAAGGCAGCGGCGCCGCGCTCGGACGGGTCACGCGCGAGTTCGCGATGAAGTTTCAGCAGTTCACCGGCCCGGTCGCCGCGAAGGGCGCGGAGGACACGGCGTTCTACCGCTATCACCAGCTGGCATCGCTGAACGAAGTGGGCGGCGATCCCGACTGTTTCGGCTTCACAATCTCGTCCTTTCACGGGGCGAACCGGGACCGCGCGAAGAACTGGCCGCACACCCTGCTCGCGACGTCCACCCACGACAACAAGCGCGCGGAAGACGTGCGCGCGCGAATCAACGTGCTATCCGAAATGCCCGCGGCCTGGCGGCTCGAGGTCAGGCGCTGGGGCCGGCTCAACCGCAGCCGGAAGCGCCAGGTGGAGGGTACCGAGGCGCCGTCGCGCAACGACGAATACCTGCTCTACCAGACGCTGGTGGGCACCTGGCCGCTGCCGGAGCCGGACATAGCGGGACGTGCGCGTTACTGCGAGCGCATCGAAGCCTACATGCTCAAGGCCGCGCGCGAAGCCAAGCAGCATACCTCCTGGATCAACCGCAATGAGGACTACGAGACCGCGCTGGTGGATTTCGTGCGGGGCCTGCTGCGAACGGCGGCGTCCGCGCCGTTTATCGCGCGGCTCAACTCGTTCGCCACGCAGGCCGCGCGAATCGGGTGGATCAACGGCCTGTCGCAACTCGCAGTCAAGATCACGGCGCCCGGCGTACCCGACTTTTACCAGGGAAGCGAACTGTGGGCGCTCGACCTTGTCGATCCCGACAACCGCAGGCCGGTCGACTACCAGTGGCGGCGTTCGCTGCTGGACGGGCTGAAGGCGCAGTTCGACTGCCCGCCGGCCGAACGGGCGGAGCGCGCACAGGCGCTGCTGGAGAACATGCCTGACGGGCGGGTCAAGCTCTACGTCACCTGGCGGGGCCTCGGCGCGCGGCGCGAGACGCGGGCACTTTTCGACGAGGGCGACTACGTGCCCCTCAAGACATCGGGCGACCACGCGGAACGCTTGTGCGCGTTCGCGCGCGTCCACGGCGCGAACGCCTCGATCACGCTGGCGCCGCGGCTGATCGCGGGTCTCGCCACCGGCGATGCCCCGCCACTTGGCGAAGCGGCGTGGAAGGACACGCGCGTCGAGCTGCCCGCGAGCATCGCAGGCCGCTATCACAACGTCTTTACCGCGGAAAGCGTGACGTCGAATGAGGCTTGCGAGCTGACGGTGGCTGAAGCCCTGGCGAATTTTCCCGTTGCGATGCTGCTGCGCCGCGAACCTGGCGCCGCATGAGCGCGTGATGCGTTCTTTGCGCTGCACAAGATTACGGAAACTTATTTTTCTCCCGTGTGTCGTATTGGCATAAGTTCTTCCGCGGCGCAAGTTTTTCGAGGGGCGCGGACTGAGCATTAAGAAAAGCCGCGCGCACCGCGGCGACAAGTGCTGGCACGGTGGCCGGTGCGGTTCGACAACTCAACAAACACGTGACCGGATCCATGACCATTTTCCGTTTACAAGCCTGCGGCGGCCGCATGAATTCGAAGGAACGCGCGCGCGCGCCGGGCGCAGGAAACCGGGCATGCAGGTATTGAGCCCGGGACTCAATCTGTCCGATTTCCTCGAGCGCATCCCGATCGTGAAGGAGCGGGTGCTGATGCTCGATTATAACGGCACGCTGGCGCCATTCCAGGTTCGGCTGGAGCGCGCATCGCCCTATCCCGGCGTGACGGAGGCGCTCAGGGATCTGATGGATGCCGGCGGCACGCGCGTGGTCATCGTGAGCGGCCGGCGCGCCGAGGATCTCGTCCCGCTGCTAGCGCTCGTGAAGCACCCCGAAATCTGGGGCGGCCACGGATGGGAACGCTTGCTGCCCGACGGCAGGCTCAGAGTTCAGGAGCCGTCACCCGCTGAAATGCGGGTCCTGGAGCAAGCCATGCAGATGGCGCAGGAATTGCTTCGCGCGGGCGCGAGAGTCGAGCGCAAGCCGGGGAGCATTGCTTTACACTGGCGGGGGCTGCCCGCGCTTGCGGTCGCCAGAATCCAGGAGCGCGCACGGGCCAGTTGGTCCACTCTTGCCCAGGGCGACGCGCTCGATCTTCTGGCGTTCGACGGCGGCATCGAGTTGCGGGCGAAGGGATGCAACAAGCAGCACGCGATCAAGGCCGTTCTGTCGGAAACGGGGCCGGACAGCGCGATAGCTTATCTCGGTGATGACATCACCGACGAGGATGCCTTCGTCGCGGTCAAGCCGCGGGGCGTGGCGGTGCTGGTCCGGCCGCAGTTTCGTGAAACCGCGGCTGACGTCTGGATTCGTCCGCCGCGCGAACTGCTGGCGTTCGTGCGGCACTGGCGGGTGAAAGGGAGCAAATCGTGAAGCTTCTCTACGAGGCGTGGCGCGCGAACGACCTTTACGACTGGACGATCGCCGCTGCCATCGTGGCCGGCGTCGCGGTCGCCATACTCGTGATCGAGTATGTGGCCCTGCGCGTGGTGACGGTGCTGTCCCGGCGCACCGCGACGCCCATCGTCGATGTCCTCGCGCAGGCGATCACAGCAACCAAGGCTTGGCTGCTGTTCCCGGTGGCGATTTATGCCGGCGCCTCAGCGGTCGATCTGCCGCGCAAGCTAGAGCAGCTGGTGGACACGGTCGTGGTGGTGGCGCTCATGGTGCAGGCCGCGTTGTGGGCGAACCGCTTCATTCGGAGCAGCTTCGAGCGGCAGATCGCGAGGCGGCGCGGGGTGGACGGGGGGGCCGTCACCACGCTCTCGCTGCTCGGTGTCGCCGCGCGTGTGTCGATATGGATGCTTACGGGTCTGCTTGTACTCAATCACCTCAAGTTCGACATCACCGCCCTCATTGCGGGATTGGGGATCGGCGGAGTGGCGGTGGCGCTGGCCGTGCAGAATATCCTCGGCGATCTTTTCGCCTCATTGTCGATCGCGCTCGACAAGCCGTTTGTGGTCGGTGATTTCGTGGTGGTTGGCGAGTTGCGCGGCACCGTCGAGCGGATCGGTTTGAAGACCACGCACGTGCGCAGCCTTGACGGCGAGTTGATCGTGTTCTCGAACGCCGACCTGCTGAAAAGCCACATCCGGAACTTCAAGCGCATGCAGGAGCGCCGCATCGCGTTCCCCGTGGGCGTCACTTACCAGACGCCGCTCGAGAAGCTTGAGCGCATACCGGCGATCCTGCGCGAGGCCGTGGAACACCGGGACAGGACGCGCTTTGACCGGGCGCACTTCAAGGCTTATGGCGACTTCGCCCTGCAGTTCGAGGTGGTCTATTACGTGCTGAGTCCGGAATTCAACGTGTATATGGATGTGCAGCAGGCGATCAACGTGGAGATTTACCGGCGCTTTGGCGAAGAGGGCATCGAGTTCGCCTATCCGACGCAGACCGTGTTCGTGCAGAGCGCCGCGGCCCCGGCCGCCTCAGCGGCGGGAGGATAAAACATGGGAGCGCGCGCCCGGCAACGCCTCGTCGTGGTATCGAACCGCCTGCCGTTCGTGTTCAAGCGCGGCCCGGGCGGGCGCTGGCGCACCGAACGCGGTTCGGGCGGGTTGGTTTCAGCGCTGCTGCCCGTGTTGCGCGACCGCGGCGGTTCGTGGATCGGCTGGCCGGGCACCGCGGAAACCGGGCCTGACTTGGACGCGGCGGTGGCCGCCGCCGGCGGCGACGTCGGGTTCGCGCTCAGACCGGTGACCCTGGATGCCCGGCAAGTCGGCGATTACTATTACGGTTTCTCCAACGAGATCATCTGGCCGCTGTTCCACGATCTGCAGTCGCTGTGCAACTTTGAGCCCGCCTACTGGGGCGCCTACAAGGAGGTAAACCGCAAGTACGCCAAAGCCGCGCTCGCCGCGAGCAGGGCGGGGGATTTCATCTGGGTGCACGATTACCACCTGATGAACGTGGCCGCGGAACTGCGTGCGCTCGGCTGCCGGGCCCGAGTCGGTTTTTTTCTGCACATTCCGTTCCCGTCGCCCGACATCTACTTCAATCTGCCGTGGCGGCTGACGCTGCTGCACGCACTGCTGCAGTACGACCTGGTCGGATTTCAGACACTGCGCGATCGCCGCAACTTCATCCAGTGTCTGAGGCTGCTGATGGACGATGTCTCGGTCCAGGGCAAGGGGCAGGTGGTGTCGGTCACCGCCGGCCGCCGCACCATGCGCATCGGCAACTTCCCGATCAGCATCGATTACAATGCGTTCATGCGCCAGGCGGCGGCTGACGAAGTGGCGCAGCGTGCGCAGGAACTGCATCGGATGCTGCCCAAACGCAAGCTCATCCTCGGCGTCGACCGGCTCGACTACACCAAGGGCATTCCTCATCGCCTGAAGGCGTTCCGCACGGCGCTCGAGCGCTATCCGAAGCTGCGCGAGCGCATCTCGCTGATCCAGGTCGTGGTGCCGAGCCGCGTCGACATTCCGCAATACCGCGAGCTCAAGTCCAGGATCGAACAGCTGGTGGGCGAGATCAACGGGAATTTTGTGCGGCCCGGCGGCTGGGTGCCGGTATGGTACGTGTTCGGCAGCTTGAGCCGCACCGATCTGCTCGCCTACTACCGCGCCGCCGACATCGCGCTCATTACGCCGTTCAAGGACGGCATGAACCTGGTGGCCAAGGAGTATTGTGCGTGCAGCATCGAGGAGGAATGCGTGCTGATCCTGTCCGAGTTCGCGGGCGCGGCGGCACAGCTGCAGCGCGGCGCGCTGCTGGTCAATCCCTACGACATCGAGGGCGTCGCTGATACCATCCACCGGGCGTTCACGATGAGCGATGAAGAGCGGCGCTCGCGCATGCGGCGGCTGCGGCGTTCGATCCGCGACAGCGATATCTTCTGGTGGGTGGACAGTTTCCTGCGGGCGGCGATCGCCAAGGACCTGAGTGCGTTCCCGCTGCCTGAGAAGCACGTCTCCGAAGCGGTGGCCGACTACGTCCCGATCTGATCGGTCTGCTTCTGAATTCGCTGCGGCGCAACTGCGGGTTTGCCCGCCACCTCAATTGCCGAGTGTATGCCGTTATTCGCCGGCATCTATTTCGCGCCCGTCCGCTTTCCCGAATAATCCGGATCAAATGTTCTTGTCCGCAGTGAGCGCGAACCGCACCAGTTCGGCGACATTGCGCGCACCGAGCTTGGTCATCAGGCTCGCCTTGTGCACCTCGACCGTGCGCGGGCTGATTACGAGAACGCGGGCGATTTCCTTGGCATGCAGGCCTTTCCCGACCAGATCCAGAACTTCCCGCTCGCGGCGCGTGATCTTGGCGAGCTTCGCAGCCTCGTCGCTGTCGGTGGCAGCGTGCTGAATCCGCCCCAACTCCTTTTTCAAGCCTTTCTCGATCGCCGCTCGCAGATCCGCCTCATCAAAGGGCTTCTCAAGAAAATCCACGGCTTCCAATTGGAATGCCGCTCGCGCCGACGACACGTCTCCGTGCGCGGTAATGATCAAAAACGGCATGCGGCTGCCGCGGGCGCGCAGTTCATCCTGCATCTCGAGGCCGCTCTTGCCGGGCAGCTTGAGGTCGGCTATTACACATCCGCTCCATTGATCCTGGTACGCGGCGAGGAACGTCTCCGCGCCGTCGAAGCACGCGGTGCGGTAACCCAGCAGCCCCAGCATTAACGATAGCGAGTCGCGCATGGACGCATCGTCGTCCACGATGTAGATGGTGCAGCCATGATCCGTCGCGTCACTCATCCGCAGCTTCGGTCGGTAACACAAGGTCGAATTCGCCGTGCCGGCTGTCGGTCGCAGCCAGAGAGCCGCCGTGCGCTTCAGCTATGGCGCGACAGATGGACAGGCCGATTCCCATGCCGGTTGCCTTATTGGTGGAAAAAGGCTCGAACAGGCGTTGCCGCGTCAAGGGCGACACACCTTCTCCAGTATCCGCGATGCGAAATACGATGCGCCGTTCTTTCAGCATGCGGGTCGATACGGTAACCCCTTTTTTTCCCGGCGGCAGGCCCGCCACGGCCTCGAATGCGTTGGCAATCAGATTGCGCAGCACCAGCTCGATCTGCACCCGATCCACCAGCAGCGTTCGCGTGCCATCGTCACCGTCCACCCGGAACGTCACATCCCCGGACGGGTTGAGCTTCTCCGCGACGGCGCGCGTGCTCTCCAATAGTTTACCGACTTTGACCGGTTCGAGCCGCAGCGTCCCTGCGCGAAAGAAGTCCCGCAGCCGTCCCACCACCTCGGCGGCCCGCCTTGATTCCTGAATCATTTTCCCGATCGTGGCGTTCAGCTCGGAATGGGGGACAGCGTCCTCGCCTCGGCGCAGCATGATCTGGCAGGCGCTGCCGTAGTTGTGCAGTGCGGCAAGCGGCTGGTTGATTTCGTGGGCGATCGCGCCCGCCATTTCGCCGGCGGCCGCCAGCCGCAGCGAGCGCTTGAGATCTTCTACCGCCCGCGCCCGCTCGTCCACGATGATTCCCAGAGCCAGACCCGTGAGTGTAAGCGCGGATACCAGTGCCTGCAGTTCCACGACGGCAAGGGATTGCAGGGCCCCAACCTGGGCACCCAGCACCACGCCAACCTGAACCACGCCCGAGGCCGCTGCGGCGCCGCTCAGGCCGCTGCGCGAGGCGATCCAGATCAGGGGCAGGAACAGGAGATAAAAGTACTGCTGCGGTTCGCCGCCGCTTTGGAACATGAAGAAAACCAGTCCGACCAAGGTGACGAACTGCAGCGCGGTTTCCGGTTTGCGCCAGGACTGGATCAGGTGTTGGCGCCCCGCGGGATCCGCCGCAACCATGAGCAGCGGCGCGGTGACGAGCACCCCGACCGTATCGCCCAGCCAGAACTGAAATGCTCCGGCGATAAACGAGCCTCCAACGCGAAAGCCCGCGGCCCAGAGTACTCCCACGTAGAAAGCGCCGATGATCGCAGAGCCCACTGCCGTGACCGCGATAAAGATCCACAGTTGCCGCGTATCGTGCAGTCTGCCGTAGAACTGGAAGCGTAACCTGAGCGCCGCAGCGATCCCGGTGTAGCCTGCGGCGAGGACCAGCGAGGTCACGATCGAAAGCTGCAAGCCGCCCGGCGCATCGCGAATCAGCACATCGCCAACGAGGATCGCTGCGAATACAACCGGTGCATAACGCAGCCCGCCGAGCAGCATCCAGACGATGCTCAATGCCGGCGGTGGATTCCAGGGCGTAATGTTGAACGGGCCGAGCGGGTAAATGGAGCTCGCCCAGTCGAGGGCCACATAACACGCGCCGAACAACACCGCGTCCCTCGCGTGAGCCGCGAGCGAACGGCGCGCACCGATTACCCGGAAATCAGCCAACGTAAACGCGCTCCACAATGCACGGTCTGGCGTGTCCAATCGCCTATTCGGCGGGCGGCAAGTACGTAATTCTCCTTACGTCAACTTTCGAATACCCGCTGCGCGGCACCGGCGCTATTATGCGCTCCTAAGGAGTGCACAGCCCGCGCATGCGGAATTGTGGCACTTCGTGGGCGAAGTGAAAATTGCCATGGTGATTTCCGCGAACCGGCCGATCATAAACCCGTTGTCCGATCTCGTTGGCGCCGGATGCGGGGCGCCACGGTGACAGAGATGCTTGATCTCGAAGCGTGGGTCGCGTGGATCCGCTCGCTGGATACGGGATGGCTCTTTCTGCTGATCCTGCTGTTCGTGGTCGCGGTCGTGGTGCTGTGGAGCAGCGGCCTCAAATCGGACAAAACCAGGGAGTCGAAGTATGACTGATCGAGATCGTGAATGGTACCACGCACGCGTGATCTCGATACGTGAAAGCCGCAATCAGCGCATGCCACAACCAGACCGGAAGGAGAGAACAATGAAACGCTCACTGATTCGTGCCGCATCGCTTGTGATTCTCTCTGGGATGCTCGCGGCGCCGGCGCTGCATGCCGAGTATCCGGAGAAGCCGGTGCGCCTGATTGTGCCGTTCAGCCCCGGCGGTGGAACGGACATCCAGGGGCGGCTACTCGCTGAAAAAATGCGCCAGAGCACCGGGCAGACATTCATCGTGGATAATCGTACCGGAGCGGGCGGATTGATCGGCGGTCAGATCGCCGCCGACTCGGATCCTGATGGGTACACGATCCTGTTCACGACCGCGTCCCTGGCGGTCAATGTGACTCTTTATAGCAAGCGCATGAAATTTAGCGCCACCCGAGACCTGGTCCCTATCACCTGGGTTTCTTCCGCACCGCTCGTGTTGGTGGTCCATCCCAGCGTGCCGGCGAAGAACGTGAAGGAACTGATCGCCCTGGCCAAGAAGCAACCGGGGGGCCTGACCGCGGGAGTCAATTCGGTGGGCACCACGAGTCACCTTTCCGCAGAGATGCTGAAACAGATGGCCAAACTGGACTTCGTCATCGTGCCATTCAGAGGCGGCGGGCCTTCGGCGATGGCCCTGGTTACGGGCGAGATTGACGTCCTTTTTGGGACCGCACCGGCAGCCATGCCGCACATCAAGTCGGGCAGAATAAGAGCGCTGGCCGTGACCACGCCGAAACGGGCTTCCGTGTTCCCGGATCTGCCGACCATGAATTCGATTTATCCCGGATTCGAATCGGACAACTGGTACGCGATGTTCTTCCCGAAGGGCGTATCGAAGGACAAGGTGGCGAAAATCAACGCCGAGGTTGCCAAGGCGCTGAAGGATAAGGACATCGCCGACTTCTATGCGAGAGAAGGTGTGGATCCCGTGGCGAGTTCTCCCGAAGAACTCGGTGCGTTGATGAAGCGCGAGATCGCGAAGTATGCGGGGATCATCAAGCGCGGCAACATCCGGCTGTAGCAGGCCATGGAGCAGCGATCGGCGGCCGCTTTGAACGGAAGACGTGATTTGGCATCGCGACTCAATGGCGGAGATTTTTCGAAAGATCATGTCAAGCGAGGACGCGGAAGAAAGCATATCCACGGTGGATAACCAATAGGACGAGGAGGCGCTAAACCATGACACTGTTCTATCGTATTACCGTTTCGATTTTCGCTCTTGCGCTTCATTTCCCGGCGACCGCCGTCGCGCAAGCCTATCCCGAGAAACCGGTACGCGTCATCGTCGTGTTCCCGCCAGGGGGCTCCAACGACGTGGTGGCTCGCATCGTTTTTCAGAAGATGTCGGAGATGCTGGGCGAACAGTTCGTGATCGACAACCGTGGGGGCGCCGCCGGAGCGATCGGTTCCGAAGTGGTGGCGAACAGCCCCGCCGACGGCTATACGCTCATGGTGCAGTCGGCCACCCACGTCGCCAATCCGCACGTCTACAAGAAGCTGCCGTATGACCCGCAGCGCGACTTGCAGCCGATCACGCAGCTCACCGTCGGCGGCAATGTTGTGGTTGTGCATCCTTCGGTTCCGGCCAAGTCGATAAAAGAATTCATTGCCCTCGCAAAGTCCAGGCCGGGAGAGCTCAATTACGCTACGGCCGGCGCCGGCAATCTGCTGGGCATCGCGAATTTCAAGATAATGACCGGTATCGATATGGTTCCCATCGCGTACAAGGGAACGGGACAGGCGGTAATCTCCCTTATTTCCGGGGAAGTGGGATTTTTTTCATGAACCCGCTGGTCGCCATACCGCACGTCAAATCGGGCAAGCTGCGCGCGCTGGCCGTGACCTCCACCACGCGCAACCCGGCCCTGCCCAACACGCCGACCGTCGCCGAATCAGGAGTGCCCGGCTTCAAGAACATTACGTGGCATAGCATTCTCGTGCCCGCCAGGACGCCCAAGCCCATCGTGACGCGGCTGAACGGCGAATTGGTCAAAATAGTGAACCTGCCCGACGTGAAAGAACGTTTTCGGGAGCAGGGGCTCACCCCTGTCGGCTCGGCGCCGGAGCAAATGAGCGCGCTGATCAAGGAAGAATCGATCGAGTACGCGAAATTGGTCAAGCAGATCGGCTACCAGCCGCAGTGAACGGTCTACCGCCAGGGATGCGGGCACATCGCTCACCTGTACGGCCGCACCGACGTCTGACTGTGGCACGAGGCGCCCGCTCCGCCCTCCAGGAATTTCGACGATGCTGTGGTTCAGGTGTTCCTGGCCGACCTCGGACGCGGGAAGCGAAACCAACGAAACACCCCGCCGCGGCGGGGTGTTTCAAGAGGCTCGCAACGTGGTGTCTTGCTGGCTGTAGCGAATTTCTTCGCTGCACACCGCTCGTCGATAAGCGCTGTCAGTCCTGGCAGAACTTCGTGACGGGCACCGGATCCTTATCGTCCTTGCCTTCCCAGAACATGAGCTTCGAATCGACGCCTTTGCTCACCAGATAGTCCTTAACCACCTTGGCGCGATCCTCATCGAGGCTGTTCTTCCCATCGGCGGCTTCAATGCGGTCGATGTGCCCTGCGATGATGACCGAACCGACAGTGGTCGGCCGCTTATCCCGACCGGCTCCCTCCGCCAATGTCTTCACCAACTTGTCCAACTCAGCCTTGCCACCATCCTTGAGCACCGTCCCGCCGGGGTCCCACGCGCTATTGCCTTGCACAAGCACGCGCATTTGGGCCACCTCACGGCCGGGCTTTCCGGGTTGTGCCCCCGGCTTGGGCTTGGGCGGCGGCTTGACCTTGGTGCCACCGACTTCGACCGTGACCCGGCGATTCGGCTGCAAGCACTCAACCAGCTCCGGGCTCCCACCAATGGTGGCGCATCCCGACAGCAACGCCGCCGCCACGGCACATGCCAATGCTGACTTCTTCATTTGGACAACCTCCTCTAATGTTTTTTTGGAAGACTACGACGCACTCTGCGTGCGTCGCCGTTTCGATTTTACGGCGCAACGCGATGCAACAGCAAGTCACAGTTGTGAAAGTGCTGCTCACGAACGAGATGAAGCGCCAGATGAGGAGCGAAGGCCTGGAACCGGCCGCCGCCCCCTACTGACGACTGTCAGACGCGACGTGGAGAGGTGGAGGAGTGTGATCAAGGCCGCCCGGATCAAGCGCGCAGGCTGAACCGGTTTCCGGAGCCATCTTGCTGGCGCGCTCTTCACGCGCATGGCGGGCACCAACGTGTCGGGCCTCACCGCCAACTGGCAGGGTCTCCACTCCGGGCACGTTCGACCATCGCGGTACGTGGAATTGCGTACGCATGCCGACGAATTTTTTTCGCTGCATGGACTGGTCATACTCCGTCCTACCTATACGCCCTCAGGTATTTCATGTTACGTGATTGATTTTAAATGATGAAGTTTTGATTGCTTTCGGGCGATTTGCGGCCTTGATCCGATTGCTTCGCAAATCCAGGATGGCTGAATTCTCCGATCCAGTCGCGCGCCCGCTGTCGTTCAGCAAGAACCTTCCATCAAACGGATATAAACCGCGAAGACGCCAATACCACAATAAGTAGACAAACGTACCAGAATTCAAAGCGGGAACCATCGCTCATCGCGTTCCATTAAGACACTTGGAGGAACCCATGTTTTCGAGACTGAGCCGTGCGCTGATTGCATCCATCACGGTTCTGTTGCCGGCTGCTGTGCTGGCGCAGACGTATCCCACCAAGCCGATTCGCCTGATCGTTCCATTCGCGCCAGGGGGCACCAACGACATCCTGGCGCGCATGGTTGCGACGCACCTGAGCCAGACGCTGGGAGAGAACATGATCGTGGACAATCGTCCTGGCTTCCAAGGGATTATCGGCACGGACCTCGCTGTAAAAGCGGCGCCAGACGGTTACACGCTGCTCATGGTGTCCTGGGCTTACACTATGAACCCCGTGTTGGTAAAGCTGCCCTACGATCCACACAAGGCGCTGGAATTTGTCGCCAAGATCGGAGCGAGCTTTCTTGTGTTGAGCGTCGGACCATCGCTGCCGGTCAACTCGGTCAAAGATCTGCTGGCCATAGCGAGAGACAAGCCCGGCGAGATCGTGTTGTCGAGTTCGGGGGGCTTCATGCACTTCGCCACGGTGCTGTTCACGAGTCTCTCGAAACAAAAATTCAACATCGTTCTCTACAAGGGCGGGTTCCCTGCCATGATGGACGTCATCGGGGGGCAGACCCACGCAACCTTCGCCGTGAGCGTGCCTGCGCTCCCCCACCTGCGTTCGGGCAAGCTCAAGGGCATTGCGGTCGGCACCCTGAAGCGGGCTGAGTTGCTACCGGATCTTCCGACGCTCGATGAGGCGGGAATCAAGGGGTACGATGCCTCGAACTGGTATGCCATCGCAACTGCGTCCGGCACGCCGCGGGCGATCGTGATGAAACTGCACGACGAGATCGCCCGCTTCCTCACATCACCCGAGATGCAGAAACAGATGACCGCCATGGGTGCCGTGATCGACCTCAAGACGCCTGATGAGATGCGCAAGATCATCCCGGTCGAGATCGCTAAGTGGGCCAAGGTCGCCATCGACGCTGGTATGCCGCGGGCCGATAAGTAGGTCAAAGGGGGACGCACACGGAAGGCTGTGCGCGCCCCGCGCGTGACTTGGTACGCCCGGGACTTCATGATTTGCCGCGATGTCCGCGCCGGCGTCCTGCGCCATCGTGCTGGCTGCCAACGCTGGGGCGCAGACCGCTTCGACAAGCTCAGGGCACGCTTGGCCCGCGCGCCCTATCCGCCTTATCGTGCCGTTCCCGCCAGGCGGCGCGACTGACGCGAACGCGAGGGCGCTGGCGAAAGAGGTGGAAAGCCTGCTCGGTCAGTCGCTGGTCATCGATAACCGTGGCGGGGCCAACGGCATTATCGGCGCGGAGATCGTCGCCAGGGCCGTGCCTGACGGCTACACCTTGCTGCACACCTCGGTTGCATTCGCGATCAACCCGAGTACCCACAAGAAGCTGCCTTTCAGTGTAAGCCGGCATTTTGCGCCGATCACGAACCCCGTCGTGGGACAGGGCTCTCTCTTAGCCGTCAATCCGTCAGTGCCGGCGCATTCCAGATGGACACCGGCTGGCATGCCTGGTTCGCACCCGCGAAAACCCCCGACAAGATCATCACCCGGATTTGCAGCGCGATACACAAAGCGCTTCAGTTGCCCGAGTTGCGCGAGTTTTATCTGGTGTCCGGCTACCAACCCACGGCGGATCCGCCAGCCCGGTTTCAGCAAAGTTTTCAAGCCGACCTCAAACGCTGGGGCGAGCTCGTGCGGCTGGCCAAAATCGTGCCTAAATGACACGCGACATGTGTTTCACGCAAGCCGGCGCCGCGCTCCTGGCCCCAAGCGCGGAGCCGTTGACCAGCACTCCCGCGGAGTTCGCGGCGCTCATCGCGAAGGACTGGCCGCCCGAAGCTGCGCCGGCAATGCACCTATCCGCTCACCGGCAAAGGGGGCGTCAGCGACGTCGTGACCGACCTCGCGCTGCTGCGCTGGGATAAGGATCGGTTCATCCTCGACGAAGTGGCGCCGGGGTTCACTCCCCGCGAGGTGCTCGAACTGACCGAGATGCAGATCACTGCGGCGCCGGACGTGAAAATAATGGAGTAAAAGGGCCGCCAGGCGATGCTGCGGGCGAGCGGGCCGCTCTAGTTGAACGGCCAGGGCATGTCGACGAGAACCTGCAGGATTCCCTCCGGGTAGTCGAGCACCAGGACGCGGGACAGCAGGCTGAGCGCCAATACCGCGCCCGACGCCGCCAGCGCAGCCTTGGGCCACGCCACCCGCGCCTTCACCCGCAGGAAAACGCTGATGTAGACGAATACGCCCAGCACGAAACCTAACACGGCGGCCGCCCCGAGCAGGCCGAGTAACCAGCCCTGGTAGTGCCACACCGAGTGCACCGGCCGTTCGTCGGCGGACCATTCGCGCTCGCTGTCGTGCAGCACGTACGACGGCCGGTTGCGCAAGACCCACGCGAATACCGCCACCAGCAGGGCGAGCGTGATCAGCGCCACGGACAGCGGAAAGACCCGGGCGAGAAAGGTGAGATGGGTCATCTCGTAGATCGCGTACACGACGCACGCGGTGATCAGGCCCAGGAAAATCAACTGCGGCGTTCGGGCAACGGGGGCGTGCGGCCCGTCCGGCGTCAACGGCCCCCGGGACCGTTTGAAGGTCACGGCGAGAATGATGGAAACGACGATCAGGGCGAGCATGACCTGCACGCCGGTGCGTTCCAGGAAACTCATGCCGTAGACCTGCACGGATTGGTAGACTGCGGCGTCGAGGCGAGTCGACAGCACGAAGCCGATCAGCAGCGCCGGCGGCGACCAACCGAAGCGTTTCATGTACACGCCGAGCGCCCCGAGCATCGTTCCGATGGACGAGCAACGCACGACCAGCCATAGGTGCCGCAGCGTTTCCGCGAAGCCGCGCAGCGTGCCGGACCCGAGTTTCTGGGTCGAGGAGATCGTCACGCGCTTGCGCAGGATATCCACGACCTCCGGGATCGCGAACATGGCAAGGCCGACGATGACCACCGAAATGCCGTCGCTCAGGTTCACGGTGTCGAATGTAAGCCGGTCGTCACCGGTGGCGGGCGCCGCGCCAATGGTTCCGAGCAGCAACCCGACGCCGCAGGTCGCGAGGCCCTTCAACGCGCTGGCTCCAGTCAACATGCCGACCATGGACAGCGCGAGAATGATCAGCATCAGTTGCTCGCCGAAACCGACGCCCAGGATAATCGGCCGCGCGAAGTGGATCGCGAGCGTCAGGACCAGCGCCCCGAACAAGCCGCCCAGCATGGAAGCGGAGAACGCGGCGCCGAGGGCTCGCGCCGCCTCGCCGCGTTTCGCCAGGGGAAAACCATCGATGATGGTAGCCTGCGAGGACGAGCTCCCGGGTATCCCCATGAGCACAGCCGGGAAAGTATCCGCGGTGTTGTTGACGGCCATCAAGCCCGCCATCATCGCCAGCACCGGGATCGGATCCTTGCCGAAGACGAACGGCAGGAGCAGGGACAACATCGCGGTTCCGCCGAGGCCGGGCAGGATCCCGACGACCATGCCAAGCAGCACTCCCATGCACAGGAAGAGGAAGTGCCGGACATCGAACAGCGACACGAGCGCCGCGAGAATGATATCTGGCATGGGCCTGCCCGGTTGGAACGCGCGCTATCGTGGCCGCCGGGGCACTGTACTCCTGCAACCGGGCCGTGCGCGACGCGGCTTCAAGATTCGAGGAAAGTGCGCCGGGACAAGATCCGACGCGCGCTCAGAGCGTCACGTCATGCTTGGTCTTGAGAAAGTTCTTGAGCCATTCCCAGACCTCGGGCGAGAGCGTGGTCGCCGAGTTCATGATCGGGCGGGCCGACTCCCCGATAAACTGCGGATAGCCCTCGATGACCTTCGCTGCGCTCGCTTCGAACTCGGGATCGTCGAGCGTCTTGCGTACCGCGGTGCGCCATGCTTCCATGATCGGCTGCGGCGTGCCGGCCGGCAGCAGGATCGACTTGTTGGCCATGACCCCCATCTGGAGGGTCGCCTTCCATGCCTCGTACGCCGGGCCCGAGGGCTTCTTGCCGTGCATGATCTCGTACACTTCCGCGAAGTTCGGCAGGTCCTTGAAGTTCGGGTCGCGCACGACGTTGCCCTTGTCGTCCAGGACACCGAGGCTGAACAGCGGCACCGCCTTGCCTGCCTTGACGAGCTGCGACGCGTTCTTCAGGAAAGCCGGCGTCGTATCGTAATTGATGTTGAACTCGCCGCGCTCGAACGCGAGGCGCACGGGGCCGCGGGCGATTCCCCAGACGTATTTCACGTTCAGGCCGAGTAGCTCGAAGAGCGTGGTCACCCGCATCTCGGCTCCGGTCGGGCCGCCGCCGCCGAACGTCAGCGCCTGGCCCCTGAGCTTGGCGATATCCTTGGCTGACTTTACCCCGAGCGCGGGCGACACGTAGACGACCGTGCCCTGCGGCGACAGGAGCAGAGGCTGCGTCTTGTTGAGCTCGAGCTCGAACTTGGACCGCTGGAATACGAAATTCATGACCGTGGACGACGAACAAACGAGCACGTGCAGCCCGTCCGGCTTGGCGCGGGCGTTGAACTGGTTCGCGCCCGTGATCGAGCCGCCGCCGGGCACGTTGCGTATGATGATGGTCGGATTCCCGGGCAGGTGCTTTTCAAGAAACGGCGCGAGCGCGCGGCTATAGACGTCGCTCCCGCCGCCCGGCGGGAAGGGCACGACGAATTCGATGCGCTTGCCCGCGAAATCGACTTTCTGCGCCGCCGCTTCCGCCACCGGCAAGCCGGCGAAGCAGGCAAACACACCAAGGAACAAGGCGCTTTTCGCTGAGATATGCAGCTTCATGGGTTCCTCCTCGTTTGTTCAAGTCAATCCTGCCTTCAGGCGGCCATCGACATCCTGAAGCTGGCGTAGCTAGCCCCAACCCCGAGGGCGCCGGAACTCATGACGTTAGCCAACCGGCAGCTTTTCCACGTCCAGGAGATCCTGGATGACCCTACTGGAACTCAGCGTGCCGCCGTCCGTCAGATCAACGCCCGCTAAAACTATCTTCACTGGGTCTTGATGCCGACGTCTTTGATTATCTTCGCCCAGAACGCGTTTTGTTCCTGCATGAAGGAGGCGAAATCTTCCAGCGAGTCGCTGGTGATCTGCTGGGCACTCACCTTCTCGTAGCGCGCACCGACCCACGGGTCGTGAACCACCTTTTTCACGACGTCAACCAACTTGCCTATGATCGGTTTCGGCGTTCCCTTGGGCACGAAGATCCCCTGCCAGGAACCCAGGCTCAGCTCCGGGAACCCCGACTCGACCATGGTCGGGACATCCGGCAGAGCGGGGATTCTCCGTCTTGAGACCACGGCGAGGATCTTGATTTTTCCCGAACCGGCAAACGGTACGAGTGACGCCGTCGTCACCATCGTGGCCGCGACTTCTCCTGAGATTGTCGCCACCGTAGAAGCACCCGCGCCGCCTTTGTAGGGAACATGCAAGAGCTTGATTCCGGCCTTCTTCATGAAAAATTCGAACGCCATCCGCTGGGCGCTGCCGTACCCCGCGGAGCCGTAAGAGAGCTTGCCAGAGTTGTCCTTCGCATAAGCGATGAACTCCTTGAGGTTCCCGACCGGGAGACCGCCATGCACACCCAGCGCACCGGGGACATCGACCACCAGCGTGAGGCCGACAAAATCACGCAGTACCCGCACCGGGAAATTGGGAAACATGCTCGGGTTGATTCCCATGGAGCTGACATTGCCAAGCAAAAATGTGTAGCCATCGGGTGTTGCATCGGCCGCGGCTTTGACCCCGATGTTTCCCGAGGCGCCAGCACGGTTGTCAACCACCACCTGCTGGCCAAGCGCCTCGCTGAGTTTGGGCTGAAGGATGCGACCGATGAAGTCGGAGGCGCCACCGGGCGCATAAGGGATGATCATTCGCAGCGGTCGGCTGGGATATTCCTCGATCGACTCGCTGGGCTGCGCGTGCGCCGTCGCGACACTTGCGAGAGCAAAGACGGCAAGGCCGCGCAAAATCGTTATGAACTTCATGCTATGTTCTCCTCGATGATGGCGACACTGGCGCGGCAGCGCCTGTGCCAGGATCGGGTGTAAACCGACGACCGGCCAATGGCTCCGTCAGATCATCCCGATCACCTTCATAAGCTTGCCGTACCGGTCATAGTCGGACTTCAGCCCCGATCGCTCCAACATCCGCCAGGGGTCGCTCCCGCCATGTGTCGAACCGGCGGCCGGCCGGCAAAATGCGCCGGCCGGCTGACGCGCCGCTTCCTCCTCCTCGGAGCCAGAACTTGGATGGCCAAAGCGAGTATGGCCAGTTCATGCGGCGAAAGAAATCCGTCGGCATGCGTACGCAATTCCACGTACTGCGATGGTGGAACATGCCCGGAATTGAGACCCTGCCGGAATTTGGCGTACGGGAGCGTGCTAGTATGAGCGCACGCGAGGCGTGCGTGCCCATGAATCCACTCAATTATCTGCCGTCGTTCCCGCTGCCGCCCAACCCGGTGCTGCTTTTCGGGCTGCTGCTGCTCGCGGGGTTTGCCGGCGGCGAAGTGGTGCACCGCGTGCTGCGGCTGCCGCGCATCGTGGGCTACGTGCTCATCGGCCTCGCACTCGGGGTGAGCGGATTCGGCGTACTCGGCGACAAGCTCGTGCGCGAAGCGCAGGTGTTCGTGGACATCGCGCTGGGGCTGATTCTGTTCGAACTCGGGCGGCGGCTCGACTTCGACTGGTTGCGGCGTGACCGCTGGTTCGCCGCCACCGCGGTCGCGGAGAGCGCCCTGTCTTTCGGTTGCATCTACCTGGCGTTGGTCTATTTCGACATTCGGCCGCTGTACGCGGCGGTGGCGGCGGCGATCGGCGTTTCCACCTCGCCCGCCGTGGTCATGCTGGTGGCGCAGGAACTGCGCGCGGAGGGCCAGGTCACGGAGCGGGCGTTGAACCTGGTTGCGATCAACAGCGTGGTCGCTTTCGTGCTCACGACGATGCTGCTGTCGTGGATTCACCACGAGTACAGCGCCGGCTGGGTCACCATGCTCTCGCACCCGGTCTACCTGCTGGCGGGGTCGCTGCTGCTCGGCTATGTCGTGAGCTGGGCGGCGATCCTGCTCGGGCGCTGGCTGGGCAAGCGTGAGGAACTGCACTTCGTGATGCTGCTTGCGCTGATCGTGTTCGCGGTGGGTTTCGCGAGCGCGCTCAAGCTCTCGGTGTTGCTGGCCCTGCTTGCCTTTGGCGTGATGGTCAAGAACATGGACGAGAACCACGACCTGATGCAGGTTGAGATCATCAAGATCGGCCAGATGTTCTTCGTGGTGCTGTTCGTGGTGACCGGCGCCACGCTGCGGACGAGCGACCTGATTACGGGCGGCGCGATCGCGGTCGTCTACATCCTGGCGCGCTTCATTGGAAAATCGGTCGGGGTGCTGAGCCTCGCCTATTTCAGCGGCATTCGTCCGGGCAGCGGCGGCCTGCTCGCCATCGCATTGACGCCGATGTCGGGACTGGCGATCGTAATGGTGCGCAGCACGATGGAGCTCTATCCGGAGTTCGGCGCCGAGCTCGCGGCAATCGTGCTGGCGGCGGCCCTGATACTGGAGCTGGTCGGGCCGATTGCGGTGCAGTTCGCCCTGAAGAGGGCCGGAGAAGCCGGGGAGGAACGGGCATGACGGATGAACCGCTCGACTTCAAGCCTTCTTCCGGATTCTCGATGGGGGTCGAGCTTGAACTGCAGATCCTCAATTCGCGTGACTACAACCTGGCGCGCGATGCCGCCGACCTTATCGGACAGCTCGAGAAAACGCCTCATCCCGGAGCGGTCAAACCCGAAATCACCGAAAGCATGATCGAGATCAATACCTCGATCCATCGCGAATACGGCGCGCTGGCGGAGGAGCTCAAGCGCATTCGCGACGCCGTGGCGCAGGCCGCGGCGCGAATGAATCTGCGCATCGCTGGCGGTGGATCGCACCCGTTCCACAAGTGGACCGACCGTCGCATCTACCCGACCGAACGCTTCAAGCATCTGCTTGAGCTCTACGGTTATCTCGCCAAGCAGTTCACGATCTTCGGCCAGCACGTGCACGTCGGCGTGCCGAACGGCGACGAGGCGCTTTATCTGACGCACATCCTGTCGCGCTACGTGCCGCACTTCATTGCGCTGTCGGCGTCTTCGCCGTTCCAGCAGGGCGAGGACACCTCGTACCAGTCGTCGCGGCTCAACACGGTGAGCGCGTTTCCGCTCTCGGGCCAGGTGCCGTTCGTGCATTCCTGGAGCGAGTTCCTCGAGTATTTCAACAAGATGCGCGGGTTCGGCATCGTCGAAAGCATGAAGGATTTTTACTGGGACATCCGGCCCAAGCCGGAGTATGGCACGGTGGAAATCCGCGTATTCGACACCCCGCTCACGGTCGAACGCGCGGCAGTGCTCGCGGCGTACATGCAGTCGCTGGCTCGATACATCCTGACCGAGCGCCCGCTCGCGCCCTCGCGCGACGTCTATGCGCTGTATAATTACAACCGCTTCCAGGCCTGCCGCTACGGGCTCGCCGGCCAGTTGGTCGACGCTTACAGCCGACGGCGCGTGGTCATCCGGGAAGATATACTCGACATGATCCGCGTCATCGCGCGGCACGCGGGCGAGCTTGGCGCCGCCGCCGCACTGGAGCAACTCGCCGCCGGTGTCGCGGCCGACGGCAGCGACGCCCGCTGGCTGCGCGAATCCTATCGCAGCCATGGGTCGCTCAACGACGTAGCGCGGATGCAGAGCGAATTGTGGATGGGGAGCGCCTTGGTAAGCGCCTGAGACCATGCCTGACAACGCACTCTCGAACGCGCCGGAAATGATTAAACCGCTCAAGATCGGCTTGTCGCCGCGCTTCCTGCGCAACGTTCCGCCGGCGCTCGGCTTCAAGGGCAAGACGCTGCAATATCTCGAGCAGTCGGTTGCGCACTGGCTGATGACGGCTGACGCGCTGGTGTTCATGATTCCGTCGATCGAAGGCGGGGGGCTGATACGTCGCGGCAACATCCGCCTCGCCGACTATGTCGCGGAACTCGACGGACTGGTGCTGCAGGGCGGCGCCGACGTGAGTCCCCTCACCTACGGCGAGACGCCGCTCAAGGCCGCTTGGGCAGGCGACCGCATCCGCGACATGTACGAGATCGACCTGTTGCAGGAATTCGTGTCCGCCGGCAAGCCCGTGCTCGGCATCTGCCGCGGTTTGCAGCTCATCAACGTGGCTTTTGGCGGCACGCTCTATCAGGACATCGCTTCGCAGCAGGACCGTACCGCCGGTCACTACAATCCGAACGCCTACGATCAGCACTTCCATGCAATCACCCTGGTTGCGGGCTCGAAGCTGGCGGCGCTCTATCCGAATCTGGGCCGCGTGCGCGTCAACAGCATCCACCACCAGGCGGTGAAGGCGCTGGGCAAGGACCTGGTGGTTGAAGCGTTGTCCGTGCCCGACGCTATCATCGAGGCGATCCGCTGGAACGGACCGGGCTATCTCGTGGGCGTCCAATGGCATCCGGAGTTTCACGATCCGGCGAATCCGGAACTGCTCGACGTCGGTCCGCTGCTGCGGGAATTCCTCAGTGAAGCAGCGAAAACGCGTTCATCCGCCATGCAACAGGCCACCGTCCAGCTTGTCTAATTCATCAAATCGAGCCGCATTGACCCCTGTGAGCGTCTTCCGCACATTCCTCCCGCGTACCGCGCCGCGCCGCGCGGGCCTGGCACGCCGAGTAATTGCAGCAGCCTGCATGGTTTCCGCATTGGGGCCGGGCGCGGCTGCGGTTCGCGCGGCGCCCGCGCCGGTCGTGGTGTTGACGCTGGAGGGTGCGGTGAGCCCGGCGACCGCCGATTACATGGTGCGCGGCATCCGCAAAGCCGCCGACCAGGGCGCATCAGTGGTGGTGCTGCAGATCGATACGCCGGGCGGCCTCGATACCTCGATGCGCAGCGTGATCAAGGAAATCCTCGCCTCGCCGGTGCCGGTGGCGGTGTTCGTGGGCCCGAGCGGCGCGCGCGCCGCGAGCGCCGGTACTTACATCCTTTATGCCAGTCACATAGCGGCAATGGCGCCGGGAACCAATCTCGGCGCCGCCACGCCGGTTCAGATCGGCATGCCGGGGGGAGAACCCGACAAGAAGCCGGAGGGCAAGGCGAAAGAAGATGACAAAAAAGGCAAGGGCAAAAAAGCGAAGGATGAAGTAGAGCCCGACGCCGCACCCAAGGACACCATGACCCGGAAGCAGATACACGATGCCGCGGCCTATATCCGAAGTCTCGCGCAGCTCAGAGGCCGCAACGCCGAGTGGGGCCAACAGGCCGTGCGCGAGGCAGTGAGTCTGTCGTCGGAAGAAGCGAAGCGGATCAATGTGATCGACATCGTGGCGCAAGACGTCAAGGACCTGCTCAAGCAACTGCATGGCAGGAAAGTTACGGTGCAGGGCGTCACGCGCACGCTCGAAACCGAAGGCGCTGCGATAACGGCGATTGAACCCGATTGGCGCACCCGGCTGCTGGCGGTGATCACCGATCCCAGCGTCGCGCTGATCCTGATGATGCTCGGCATCTACGGCCTGCTGTTCGAATTCTCCAATCCGGGTTTCGTGCTGCCGGGCGTGGCGGGCGCGATCTGCCTGCTGCTCGCGCTGTTCGCCTTCCAGCTGCTGCCGATCAATTACGCCGGCTTGGCGCTCATCGTGGTGGGGATGGCATTCATCGTGGCCGAGGCGTTTATGCCCAGTTTCGGCTCGCTCGGCATCGGCGGCACGATTGCCATCGTCATCGGCTCGGTGATCCTGATCGATCCCGAAGCAGCCCCCGGCTACTCGATTCCACTGCCGTTCATCGCGACGCTGGCGGCGGTGAGTGCGGCGATCGTATTTTTCACCGTGACGATGGCGCTGCAAGCGCGCAAGCGGCCGGTGGTGAGCGGCCGCGAGGACATCGTTGGCGCCCGCGGTGAAGCGCTCGAGGATTTCGCGGACGAAGGCTGGGTGCGGGTGCACAGCGAGAACTGGCGCGCCCGCAGCGCCACGCCGCTCAGCCGCGGGCAGCGCG
>MERI01000238.1 GCA_001772005.1 Betaproteobacteria bacterium RIFCSPLOWO2_12_FULL_62_58
TCGCCTGGCTCGGGCCATCGCTCGAGGACTTCCGCAATGCCCGTGTTGCGGAAAACTCTACGTGCGAGCAGCTAGACATTAATAACACAGTCCAACTAGGAGGTCTCATGGTAATCGAAGGTCAGGTACATGTGCTCGGGGACGACGTTGACACCGACGTGATGATCCCCGGACGCTATCTCTCGGTTGTGGAGCCCGCCGAGATGGCACAACACATATTCGAGGAGGTCGACCCCGGCTTCGTTGCGCGTGTGAAACCCGGCGACATCATCATGGCCGGTGCGAACTTTGGCTCTGGCTCGGGCCGTGAGCAGGCCCCGCTGGGGCTCAAGGCACTTGGCATCCGTTGCATCGTGGCGGTGAGCTTTTCGCGCATCTTCTACCGCATGGCGATCGACCTTGGGTTGCCGATCCTGGTTTGCGCAAATGCAGCCCGCTCAGCAAAGCAGGGCGAACATGCGCGTGTGGATACCCGCGCCGGTGAAATCACTGTGGGCGGTCGTTTCTACCGGACGCAGCCGCTGCCTGTTTTCGTGCAAGCGATTATCAGCGAAGGCGGGCTGCCCAATTGGGTAAAGTCCGAAGTCGAGCGTAGGCGGGAAGCAGGGAAGGCCTAAGACCTGCAACAGGTTAGGATACCTGCAGGCCTTTTGCGGGCGGGACGAGCATATGGGACGCTTTACGGGTTAAATCGGCTGATACGCAAGGCGGATGTCAGCCGTGAAGCCGTTGCGTGACAGGATCGAAACAATGAGAAGCCATACTGAGCATAGAAAAAGAGCCCGTGCCATACTGGCCGGCCACGAATGTCTGTTCCCTGCCAGTGTTTTTGATCCTCTCTCCGCCCGCATAGCCGAGTCGGTCGGATTTCAGATCGGCCTGCTTTCCGGATCTGTTTCATCGTTGACCACTTTGGCTGCGCCCGACGTCGTTGTCCTTACGCTCACGGAGTTTGCCGATCAAGTCAGACTAATCATGCGTGTGAGCAATCTCAGCCTCCTGGTGGACGCAGATCATGGGTATGGCAATGCGCTAAATGTGATGCGTACCGTGGCCGAACTTGAGCATGCGGGTGTCTCCATGCTCGGCATCGAAGATGCTGTGCTCCCGGTCCGGTTTGGGCACACTAGCAACATGAACGAGCTTGTTTCGATTGAAGAGATGACCGGTAAGCTGCGCGCCGCCCTTGTGTCCAGGCGGGATTCCACGCTGGTCATCGCCGCGCGCACGGCGGCGGCGAGAATCGAGGGTATCGAAGGCGCCGTGGCTCGTGCCAGGGCATACGCCAAGACGGGGGTCGACGCGCTTTTCATTGTGGAGGCGGATGAGATCGCGATCATCAGGGCGGTGCACGAGACCGTGGACCTGCCGCTTATCGTCGGGTCGGGGCCGATGTCCGCAAAGCGCAAGGAGCTCACAGCGCTTGGCGCCCGCATCCTGTTGCAGGGGCACCAGCCTGTCGCGGCGTCGGTGAAGGCATTGCACGATACCTATTTGCATCTGTTCAACGGCGGGGCGCCGGCGGATCTCAAGTCGAGGACCGTGTCGGCCGAAGAAATAGACCGCCTGATTTTCGTAGAAGACTATGAAAAGGCGCGGCGCGAGTATCTTCAGTGAATGGTCTACACTGATGGTAAATCCATAAAAGGAGGAAACATGGCACCCGTATTCAATGTTGCAACTGCGCTCGTTGCTTTGCTTGGGGTAGCGTCAGCTGTCTCAGCGCAGGAATTTCCGACCAAGCCGATACGACTGGTGGTTGGCTTCCACCCGGCGGGGGTGTCGACAAGTCTGCGCGATTCACAGGCAAACACCTGAGTGAAGCCCTTGGCCAATCGATCGTGGTCGACAACAGGCCGGGTGCCGCGGGAAACATCGGCGCGAACTCTGTGGCTAAAGCGCCGCCTGATGGCTACACCCTCCTAATGGCAAACGCCACGCTTGCAATGCCGGGGCTGTTCAAGAACATGCCTTTTGATGTTGTGAAAGATCTTGAACCGGTCAGCCTGATCGCTGTCGGGCCCTCCGTCCTGGTGGCTCACCCTTCAATGCCAATCAAGAGCTTGAAGGATATGATTTCGCTGGCAAAGGCCAAGCCGAAGGAACTTCTTTATGGTTCCGGGGGTGTCGGAAACATCACCCATCTGGAAATGGAACTCTTGAATGCTGTTACTAAGACCCAGATGGTTCATGTGCCATACAAAGGCAGTGCGCCGTCCATTGTTGGTTTGTTAACCGGGGAGGTGCATGTTCTGTTTTCGTCAATTCCTGCTGCGTTAGGACAAGTTAACGCAGGCAGGATGAGGCCGATCGCCGTTTCGACCAAGAAGCGGAGCAGTGCAATGCCTGGTGTGCCAACGGTCGCTGAGTCCGGGGTGCCGGGTTACGATGCGGCGAGCTGGTATTTCGTTCTAGCGCCGACGGGAACTCCGAAGAACCATATTGAGTTATTGGGCAGGGAAATCGTCAAGATAATGAATGTTCCGGAGATAAAAGCAACTCTCGTAGCCGATGGCTTCGAGCCAGCCGGCTATACACCGGAAAAATCCGCCAGGTTTCTTCAGGGCGAGCTGAAGAAATGGGCAAGCGCGATTCGCACGGCCGGCCTCAAGCCGGAGTGATCCCGGCCCGAAGTCTTGACTATCCGTGATACTGATCTGACCGGCCCTCTTGGCGCCAGGTTGAGCGACAGGAAATCAGTCTGGCGCCAGGAGAATGATCAGGCCAGCCCTAGCGCCCAGTATGCTAAAAAAAGAATACTAGAATAACACAATATTCTGGCGCGGCATCCTCGAGTGCTGTTACCTTGTCGAGTAGATTGGGGCAAGTTTGCTCGGTGACTTGCTATGTCCGCACAGTAAATTCGGACCGAATGATGAAAAAAAGAGACCTTCATTCATGAACGCCAGCGCCAAACTGGCTCGACTGTCTCCCTAAGCAAAGGAGAGAAATGATGCTGAAGCCGCAAAAACCGCTACTCAGGCATTTGTTAGGCGCATTGCTGTTGATCGCGTGTCCCGGCGTGAGTCTTGCTGCGAGTGCGCTGGATTACCCCACGAAGCCTATCAGAATTGTCGTTAGTTTCTCGCCGGGCGGCGGCACCGATATATTCGCCCGCGCCCTCGCGCAGAAGTACTCGCAGGCTTGGGGCCAGCCAGTAATCGTCGACAACCGCCCTGGCGCCGGCGGAAACATCGGTTCCGATATAGTCGCGAAGGCGCTGTCGGATGGGTATACCCTGTTGCTGACGACCAACGCCCCTATTGCCATCAACCCAAATCTCGCGAAAGCGCCATACGATCCGGTCAAGGATTTCGCGCCCGTGAGCCAGCTCGCAGTGCTGCCGTTCGTCCTCTCGGTTCACCCCTCCTCGCCGGCGAAATCGGTCGCGGAGCTCATGAATCTGGCCAAAGCGAAGAAAGGGGTATTGAATTTTGCCCACTCCGGATTCGGCGGCGGCGCTCACCTTGCCGGCGAACTTATCAAAAAGATGGCGAAAATCGACATTACGGCCGTGCCTTTCAAAGGCGGCGGCCCCGTTCTTCAGGCGCTGCTTGGAGGGCAGGTCGATATGATTTTCCTGAGCATATTGACCCAGATGCCGATGATTCAGCAGGAAAGGATTCGGGCGCTGGGCGTGACCAGTCCCGAGCGTTCACCTGCCTTGCCCAATGTGCCTGCGATCGCAGAAACGCCGGGGCTGGAAGGCTTCGAGTCGGATCTCTGGTACGGCCTATTGGCTCCTGCCGACACCGACCCCCGCATCGTCGAAAAGATTTATCAGGAAAGCCGGCGTGCGCTGACCTCGTCCGAGCTCAAAACGGCGTTCGAGCCCCGCGGTGCCGCGCTGGTTGCAACTTCCCCGGGCACGTTTGCAGAAACCATCAGGAAGGATCTGGCGAAGTGGGACGACCTGATCAAGACCGCGAACATCAAGCCCGAGAAGTAACATTTATGAAACAAGGCCTGTTTTTCAAGTCACTGATTGCCGAAATAAGGAAGGCTTCGTCCGCGGACAAGAAGCTCACGCTGGGAGAGATCGTCGACCTCGCCGAAAACCTCGGAGTAAGAATGAGCGACATCGTGATCGCCGAAGCGATGATTGCGCACGACATGACTCATGACGAGGTTATTCGGGCGGTGCTGGACGCCTTCGGATTCAACCTGCTGGCGTTGGAAATCGGGCTCAATCGGGGCAACAGTTTCCTGTTGGGGTCCATCGGCCGGGAGCTGCAGGCGTGCCGCAAACGCGGTACCGCGGTCATTGGCGACCGGTTTGTCGACAAGGCCGTGGTCTATACAATCGCCACCGAGGTCGGCAATCACGAAGTGGGCCTGCAGCCCTGTGCCGGGACCGGGGATTCCTGTGTCTATACCGGTCTCTTGAAAGCACTGCTGGAATCGAGGCTTTCCCGCTTGCAGGTGGGGCGGCTGGCCGCCTTGATGATCAAGATCGGTACCTACTTCAAGGAGGGCAAGAAGACCACCGGCTGCAACATGGAAGGGTTTGGCGCCGGGGCGGCGTGCACGGCTGCGGCGCTGACGGAAATGCGCAAAGGCTCACCGCGCCAGGTGGCCAAAGCGATCGTGCTCGCCATCTCCCCCACGATTGCTGTGCCGTGCACGCCGCGGGTGATCGTTTCGGGGCTTTGCGCGACGCATATCGGCGGCGCGGTACTCATCGGCAACCTCGCGGCCAATCTTGCCCTGAAAACCTCCATTGCCGTGCCGATCGACGTGGACGTGATGCTCGCGATGGCTGCCAACATTCACGCCGCAGCCGCGCCGGCGATCACGACGATCAATCTGGATTACATGCGCCCCTACTTCAAGACGCAACCGGTAGTGGACGGCTTTGTAGCCGGAAGCGTCCTTGCGGCCGAACAGGAGTCCGGCCGGCACGTTCTTGCGCGCGCGCGCGAGAAGATCAGGAAGTTCGCCATGAGCGCCAACCCGCTGATCAGCCCCTTCGGGGAAGCGGTGGTCGGCGGAAGCAGCATCGCAGTGGGATCTCCGACCAACATGGGGCGCATCGCCCATGAGCTGGCCGGCGGTGAAGTGAAGAAGATCACCATCGATCTGACATCTGATCTTTTTGCCCGCAGAGCGATCAATGTCCCCGGCATCCTGATGGGCGCCGTTCTCGGCGCGTCCACCAAGGACATCAAGGCCTACCATGGTGTTCTCAAGGAAATCACGCGGCGCCGCATCGCCGTCGAGATCCGGCACGTCACCGAGCCGGAAGTCCAGCGCATACGTATCGAAGCCCGGGGGAAGAGCGCTTTCGTTGACGCCATGAACCGGGGCGGCGGGCGGTTGAAACTGGTTGATGCCAGGCCTTCTCTCGCGGAGGCGCAAGCCGCCGCCGCGCGGTTGGGCATCAAGCTGGCGGAAGTCTAGAAGCAATCTCAAAAACAACGTGGAACCGCCGATGAACGCCGATGAACGCGGATAAGATCAAGAGTGTTAACGGAGGCGCCGGTCGGCTAATGGGTGCGTTTATCGGCGGCGAATTGCCGTTTAGTGTTTTTAAGACGGGTTCTAATCTCGAATTTGGAGGGCATATGAGCAAAGCACCATGGGTTTTCCAGCTGCACGGCGACGCGCGCGGCATCGCGCGCAAACTGGGGGCAGGGATAGACGCACGCATCTTTCCCGGCGAGCGCGTCATGCTTTCCGTGGTCCGCGTCGAGCCGAATTCAAGCGGCACGATCCACAGCCATCCCGAAGAGCAGTGGGGCGTGCTGCTGGAAGGCCGGTGCACGCGAATCCAGAACGGAGAAGAAGTGGAGGCGACCGCGGGCGATTTCTGGTACACGCCCGGTGGCGTATCACACGGCGTTCGCACGGGCGCGACGAGCGCGGTGATCCTCGACATTTTCAGCCCGCCACGCGCCGAATACAGACAGGCGGGCGAGGGATTCGGGACAGCAGTAACAAAAACAGGTTGAACCTCATGAGGAATGGAAAATGAAAGCAGAAACCTTACCGAAGCAAGGTGCGGCGCAGGCGCTGATTCAGTTTTGTCAGGCACTGTCTCTCGAAGCCATGCCGGAAAGCGTCGTCGATTATGCGAAGTGGTGCTTGCTCGATTCTCTCGGCTGCGCGCTGTTCGGTTCCCGGCAGCCCTGGGCAACCATCATGGCAGAGGAAATGCTTGCAGAAGGCTCGCGGGGCCGCAGCAGCCTTTTGGGTCGCAGCGAGACGCTCGCCGCGCCGGCCGCGGCATTATGCAACGGCACGGCCACTCACGGCTTCGAGCTCGATGATTTACTCGACGAGGCGATCGTGCATCCCGGGGCCATCGTTATTCCCGCCGCATTGGCTGCCGCTGAAGCCATCGACGCGCCGGGCTCGCGTCTCCTGCTGGGCATCATCGCGGGTTACGAGGCAGGCAACCGCGTCGGTCTGGCGATCGGCGTCGAGCCTGCCCGGCGCGGTCATCACCAGACCGCGCTTGCGGGCCCGCTCGCGTCAGTCATGGCGGCAGGCGTGGTGATGAACCTGAGTCCCGAGCAGCTTACGGCGGCGGTGGGGCTCGCGTGCTCCACTTCATCCGGTACCAAGAGCTTTGCCGCGGGTACGGGCGGAGGCATGATGAAGCGCATGCACGCCGGCCGGGCGGCGGAAGCCGGAGTGCGGATGGCTCAACTCGCCGCGCGCGGTTTCACTGCGCCACCGAGCGCGCTCGACGGACATTTCGGTTTGCTCGAAGTCTTGTCCGGGAAATCGGCGCGACCCGAGCAACTGGTGCTGGATCTCGGCAAGCGCTGGGCCGTGGAGCAGGTCTATGTGAAGGTCTATCCATGCTGCGCCTGGATTCAGGCCACGGTGCAACAGCTCGTAGCGATGCGCGGCGCGCACCCGGTCAAGGCGGAGGAGGTGAAAAAGCTGCGAATCGGCGTCTGCAGCTACGCCGCCCGCAACAACGGCAGCGTCGCGCCGCCCGACACGATGGGCGCGCAGTACAGCCTGCCGTATTGCGCCGCGCTCGCGGTGACCGCCGATCCGCGCGAACCCGCGATGTACTTCGGCCAGCAGCTCGACGAGCCCGCGAGGCGCGAGCTGGCGCGGCGCATCGAGCTCGTGGTCGATCCGGAGATGGAGGCGGCCTATCCGAAGCATTACGGGGCGCGCGTCCATCTCGAGCTTGCCAACGGCAAGAGTTACGACAGCGCCGTGCTGGATCCCCACGGCATGCCGTCGGATCCGTGTAACGACGAAGAGCGACTCGCGAAGTTCAGGCTGCTCGTGCGGGATCGCATGTCGGAGGCTCGCGCGTCGCGGTTGATCGATGCCGTGCGCAACATCGAGAACCTGCGTTCGGTGAGCGATCTCACCCGCATGATGAAGCCCGATCAACGCGATTCCGCGGCAGCGTGAGCATGCGCGCGCGCCGAGTAAAAGCTATGACTTCTTCCTTCAATTCCATCGCCAGGCGCGAAATCGACCTCGGGCTCGGCAAGAAATATGCGTACTACTCGGTACCCGCGCTCGAGCAGCAGGGCGTCGGACGCGTATCGCGGCTGCCGGTCTCGCTGCGCATCGTGCTCGAGTCGCTCCTCAGAAATTGCGACGGGAAGCGCGTGTTCGAGGGCCAGGTGCGCGCGCTGGCCGGATGGCAGCCGCATGCGACAAGAGAAGACGAGATCCCGTTCACCGTCGGGCGCATCGTGCTCAACTGCGCGGCGGGCATACCGCTGCTCGGTGATCTCACGGCGATCCGCGGCGCGGTCAAGCGCATGGGTTATCCGGGTGAGATCGTGGGGCCGAAGGTCCCGGTCGATATGGCGCTCGACCACACGCTCACGGTCGATTACCACGGCACGCCCGATGCGCTGGCGCGCAACATGGCGCTCGAGGTGAAGCGCAACGAGGAGCGCTTCCGCTTCGTGAAGTGGGCGATGCAGGCATACCCAGGCATACGCCTGATGCCGCCGGGCTGGGGCATTCTGCACCAGCTCAACCTGGAGTTCCTGGCGCCGGGCTTTCTCGAGAAGGACGGCGTGTGCTATCCCGACACGCTCGTTGGCACCGATTCGCATACGTGCATGATCGCGGGGCTCGGCGTGGTGGGCTGGGGTGTCGGCGGCATCGAAGCCGAAGCGGCGATGCTCGGCCAGCCGGTCTATGTTCTCACCCCGGACGTGGTTGGCGTTCACGTCACGGGCAAGCTCAAGCAGGGCATCACCGCGACGGACCTCGTGCTATGCGTTACCGAAATGCTGCGAAAGGCGAAAGTGGTCGGCAAACTCGTCGAGTTCTTCGGCGAAGGCGTGAAGAACCTGACATTGCCCGACCGCGCGACGGTTTCCAACATGGCCGTCGAGTACGGCGCCACGATCGGCTACTTCCCGGTGGACGAGCAGACCTGCAAATACCTGCTGCAGACCGGGCGGCCGGAAGAGCGCGTGCGCGCAGTCGAGAAGTTTTACCGCGCGCAAGGGTGCTTCGGCGCGGCCCGCGAAGGCGAGGTCGACTACAGCCACGTGCTGCAACTCGATCTCTCGAACGTCACAGCGAGTGTTGCCGGACCGAAAAGGCCGCAGGACCGCATCCCGCTGCCCGAAATCAAGAGCCGTTTCGAAAGCACGCTCGTGCAGCCGTTGGCGAGCGGCGGTTACGGCAAGACGAACCCACGATCGAAAGCGGACGGCGGGCAGGTCGATCACGGCGATGTCGTGATCGCTGCGATCACTTCGTGCACCAACACATCGAATCCGGGCGTCATGCTCGCGGCGGGACTCGTGGCGAAGAAAGCGGTCGAGCGCGGTCTCAAGGCGAAACCATGGATGAAGACCTCGCTCACGCCCGGCTCGACTGTCGTCAGCAAGTATCTCGAAGCGACCGGGCTGCAGCGCTATCTCGATCAGCTCGGATTCGCGGTCGCGGGCTATAGCTGTGGCACCTGCGTGGGCGCCTCGGGGCCGATCGATGCGCAGCTCGAGAAGAGCATCATGGACAACGACGTGGTCGCGTGCGCGGTCCTGTCCGGCAACCGCAACTTCGAAGCGCGCATCCACCCGGCCGTACGCGCGGCGTTTCTTGCAAGCCCGCCGCTCGTGGTTGCATTCGCGCTCGCGGGCCGTGTTGACATCGATCTCGAGAAAGAGCCGCTCGGCTGCAACGACAAGGGCGAGTCGGTGTACTTGCGCGACGTGTGGCCGACGACAGAAGAGTTGCAGCAGGCCGTCGAAGTCGCAGCCAATCCCGCCTTCTATCGCGAGACCTACTCCGCCGACATCGCGAGCCGGAATCCGCTCTGGAAAACCATCCCGCAGGCGATCGGCGAGATGTACCCGTGGGAGAGCGACTCGAGCTATATCAAGGAGCCGCCGTTTCTCGACGAGGAGCTGAGACAGTCGACGCTCACCGACTTCAAGGGCGCGCGGGCGCTCGCGATACTCGGCAACTCGATCACGACGGACCACATCAGCCCGATCGGAAGCATCAAGAGCACGTCGCCAGCAGGCCTCTATCTGCAAAAGCTCGGCGTTGCGCCTGCGGATTTCAACAACTACGGCGCGCGCCGCATGAATCACGAGGTGATGATGCGTGGCACGTTTGCCAACGTGCGGTTGAGGAATTTCATGGTCCCGGGTGTCGAAGGCGGCGTCACGGTGCATCAATCGAGCGGCGAGCGCATGAGCATTTATGACGCGGCGATGCGCTACAAATTCGAGCGCGTGCCGCTGGTCGTCGTCGCAGGTGAGGAATACGGGACTGGGAGCGCGCGCGACTGGGCTGCGAAAGGTACGCGGCTCCTCGGCGTGCGCGCGGTCGTCGCGGGGAGCTTCGAGCGCATCCATCGCAGCAACCTCGTCGGCATGGGCGTACTGCCGTGTCAGCTCCCAGCGGGCACGACCGCTGCAACGCTGGGCCTGGACGGCTCGGAAGTGTTCGACCTGGTCGGTCTTAACGATCACGCGAAACCGGGACAGGCGCTGACGCTCGCCGTGCATCGCGCGGACGGGCGCAGCGATAAGGTTTCCGTCACGCTGCGCCTCGATACGCCGGCTGAAGTCGATCACGTGCGCCACGGCGGCATCATGCCGTACGTACTGAGCGAGATCACGAAAGGCGCGAAGGCGTTGGCGGAAGCGTAAGCGGGCCCGCCGCTCGAAAGGCGGGAGATTACGCGGTGCCGACCCGGCCTGCGTTGCCTGGACCACGTTTCACTTTTTGCAACTCAACCAAGTTGAGGATGATCCAGCTTTCAAAGTCTCGCCATGGGGGCGGGGAGCGCATGGCCGTGCGCGCTCGATCGGTGCTCGGTGGCCTCCATCACGAATACTTTCTCGTGGATGCGGCAGGAGGATTCGGCATTGCAACACGGTAGAATACGCGCGACACAATGTTAGCGGGACACGCGGGTTTAGGATCCCTACATCAAAGGCGAAAAGGATGAATTTGGCATCGGTCATTGAGCGCGACGTCAATGCGGCTTTGAGTGAGGACGTAGGCAGCGGGGACCTGACCGCGCTGCTCACGCCTGCGGAGCAGCACGCGCAGGCGCACGTGCTCTGCCGGCAGAAGACTGTAATTTGTGGCCAACTCTGGTTTGAAACCTGCTTCCGGCGCCTTGATCCGGGCGTGGCAGTTAACTGGCGCGCGGCGGAAGGCGCGACGGTTGCTGCCGGGGCCGTGGTCTGCACCATCTCCGGCGCGGTACGCGCACTGCTCACCGGCGAGCGTGCGGCGCTCAACTTCCTGCAGACGCTATCCGCAGTGGCCACCGTAACGCGCCGCTACGTCGAGGCGGTCGCCGGCACCCGCGCGGCGATCGTGGATACGCGTAAGACGCTGCCGGGCCTTCGCATCGCGCAGAAATATGCGGTCAAGGTGGGCGGCGGCACGAACCACCGCATGGGGTTATATGACGCCATGCTCATCAAGGAAAACCATATTGCCGCGGCCGGTGGGGTACGCGCGGCCTACACCCAGGCGCACAGGCTCGCACCGCCAGACGTCTGGATTCAGGTCGAGGTCGAAACCCTCGATCAGCTGCGGGAAGCGCTGGCCGCCGGCGCGACGAAGATCCTGCTTGACAACATGGAGCTGGAGCGTATGCGCGAGGCGGTAAAGCTTGTGGCCGGCCGCGCCGAACTTGAAGCCTCCGGGAGCGTGACGCTGGAGAACGTGCGCGCGATCGCCGAGACCGGCGTGGACCGCATCTCTATCGGCAGCCTCACCAAGGACATCGAGGCTGCCGACTTCTCGATGCGGTTCATTGAGTGATTGTTGAAGCACCGATCATCGTCTGAAGACTCCGACAAGCGCTTGCTCCAACCCGTTTCCGGTGCTCATCGACGTCTAAATTGTCTTCAAGCCGCATAAGACGGCTGCGTGTACTGCATTCCGACCTGGAGAGATCCTGCGCCGACTCACCCTAGATTGCCGCTACCGCCTGAATCTCAACGAGCAGCCCGGGCTCGCTCAGATGGTTGACCTCAACCATTGTGCTGGTCGGCAGGTTGTCCTTGAAGAACTCCTCGCGCGCTGCAACGATCTGCTTGAATTCCCGCATGTCGACCGTATAGACTGTCGTCCACACGACGTCCGAAAGCGACGCGCCGGCCGCAACGAGGCTCTTCTCGATGTTGCGCAAACATTGCCGTGTCTGCTCGAGCATGCTGCCTACGCCGACCATTTTGCCGTCATCATCGCGCGCTAGCTGGCCCGACACGAAAATGAGGCTCTTGGGCTGGTCGACACGCACGTAATGGTTGTACACCGTGATCCGCACGTTCTTCATTCCGGGCGGATTTCCGCGCTTGATCGCCATAGAAGAGTTCCTCCGCCGTGCCCAAGGTCAGCGAGGTCGCCGCCGGAGGGCAGCTTGCTTTGAGTAGGTTTCCATGCGTATAGGCGAAGGGTTATAGCCGCACGCCGGATTGTATTTCTGCGGACAGTTGGAGATGGCCATGATTACATCTGGCGGTCGCCCTTGAGCGCCGGTTGCCTTTTCACAGTCCTAGCCGCCACCGTTATGCATTGATCAGTTTCCGCGGATCGGTGATGCGCCCGGCGATCGCGCTTGCTGCCGCGGTTGCAGGACTGCACAGAAAGATCTCGGCGTTCTTATTTCCCATCCGGCCAGGCATGTTCCGGTTGCTCGTGGAAAGACACCGTTCACCATCAGCGAGCACACCCTGATGGGTACCTGCACATACGGCACAACCCGACGGCAGCAGCGTCGCGCCAGCCTCGATCAGAATCTCCAAGTCGCCGGCCTTGAGTGTATCCATCTCAACTTGCCGCGAGGCGGGTGTCACCAACAGGCGGATGTCGGGATGAATCTTTTTGCCCCTGAGAATGCTGGCAGCAATATGCAGATCGTCCGCGCGTGCATTGGTGCACGAACCGATAAACACCTGCTGTATGACTTCGCCCTCCACCTCAGCGATTGGCACACCTGAGTCCTCTCGCCCTGGGACGGCAACCATTGGTTGGATGGCGCCAAGATTGAAATGCATCTCTGCATTGAAGACGGCCTCGGGATCAGACAGCACCGGGTCCAGCTCGTACCTTGCCCGCCCCTTCATATATTCGGCGGTGACCGCGTCGTAAGGAAACACGCCGCCTTTGCCGCCCACTTCGGTCGCCATGTTGCAAAGGGTAAAGCGCTCGGAAACAGACAAGTTCGCGACAGCATGGCCTTGGTACTCGAGGATCTCGTAAAGCCCACCTAGGATGCCAAGCTGCTTCGCAATCTCCAGCATTAGATCCTTAGCGTAGACACCGGTCTGAAAGCGGCCCGTCAGCACCATCTTCCGCGTCGCAGGAACACGAAACCACAGCCTCCCGGTCGCCCATAGGAACCCAATCTCGGTCTCCCCTACCGCCAGGGCCAACGCGCCGACGCACCCGCCGGATGTTGCGTGTGAATCGTTTGCAACCGACAAGGAGCCCGGCATGATCCAGCCCTTCTCCACCATGACCTGATGCGCAATGCCCGTGCCGGCTTCATAAAACTCGGCAAATCCGTGCGCGCGCGCGAAATCACGCACGCGTTTCAGGCTGTTAGCGTCCTTGGCTGTGTTCGGCGGGATGCCGTGGTCGAAGCATACCGTGATGCGATCGGGCCGATGCACGCGCGTCGCACCCATCGTCTCGAACGCGTCAATCGCCCATGCCGCATAATCGTGCGAGTAACTGAAATCCGGCGTAACCTCGACGATCTCGCCGACGGTAGCTTGTGCCATCCCGCTTGTACGGGCGAGGATCTTCTCAGCCAGCGTTTTTCCGCCCATATTTCCTACGCCCTTGCCAGCAGTTGTCGGCCGTAGTTGATAAGGTTACCAGCCGCAATGATGTTAGCTACCACATCGGTGACCGGCGGGAACGGAAACGTCCGATCCTTCCAACGGATGAGCCCTTTGGTGAGTTCGATCGTGATCTCGTCGCCATCTTGCACGTGAAGCGCCGCCAATTCACGACACTGGATCACGAGAATGCCGTTGTTGATCGCATTGCGAAAGAAGAGTCTCGAGAACGTCTTCGCGATGACCGCCTTCACACCCGCAGCCCGCAGCGCGCGAGCCGGCGACTCCCGGCCCGTACCGTAGCCGAACGCCTCCCCTGCTACGATAATCGGATGACTGCGCACCTTGCGGTTGGCCTCCGGCCCCATCTCCATGAGAACGGTCTCCGCCATGCCTTCCGGCGGCAAAAAAGAGTGGCGCGCGGGCAGTACCACATCCGCGGAGACATGGTCGCCGAACGTCGCAGCCGTGCCGCGGATCATAGGAAGATCCATATGCCTAGCCGGATTAGTGGTTGACGTTTTCAGCGTAGACTTTGGACGGCAGATTGTCACGGGGCCACTCATCGCCATTTTCAAACTGGGCGACGCCAACAGCGTGCCGAGCCATGCCGGACTCGAGCATGGCCATGGACACGATTTCGGCCACACCGACATCAGTGATTCCATGCTTGCGCAGCGCCTCGAAATCCGCGTCCGTCATCGGCTCGTTGAATGCGGTTTTGCGCGCAAAACGCAAAACTGCCTTCGTCTTCTCGTTTACCTTCTTCGAGTTCTCGAAATCGAGAATCTCCATTACGTCGTCCTCCGACATCCTGAAATGCTCAATCAGGTGCGTCTGATGATTATTGATGCAGCGCGGGCAGTTGACCTCGGCCGCGCATACGAGTGAAATTGAATTGAGGAGTGGTTTGGGTAGCGCTCCCTCTGTCATCTGCAGCCGCTTGGTGAGTCCCCACCAGTGCCGCAGTAGTTCGACATCCAACGCAAAAAACCCCCATGTCGGCGTTAGGAATTTTGCGCCCTTTGTCTTGCGGATGTCTTCAAAGATCTTCGCAACTTCGCCGTTGGCGTCTTTTGGCTGAACCAGCCTCACTTTCTGGACCATATGTGTGCTCCTTCGAACGTTATTTATAACGGGTCTTCGTGTACTCGTGTGGGTGATTTTGGGGCATTTTAGAGCGCTGGCTGCTGCATGATTCATTTGAGCGGATCGATACATGAAACCAGCAATAGCGGAGCGATATGAATCGTTACCCACTCAGCACGTGGGGATTCCGCGCTAGTTTCCGACCGCTATCCGCGTGCGGATTGGGTCCCGGCCGCGCTCGCACAAGCGAACCTGCGCAGCGGGACCCTCTCGGCACTCGCGGTCGTCTTACTTGAGACCCCACAGAGCGCTGACCTCTTTCATCTCCGCCTCGACATAGGCTCTCGTCTCCCGGTCGTCCTTGTAGAAGGGCACGCCCCCTGTTTTCTTGACCCGCGTCACGAATTCGGGATCGGCGAACGCTTCCTTCAGTGCCTTGTTCCATGCGTCAACGATCTGGCGCGGCAGCTTCGGCGGTGCCGAGATGCCGGCCCAGAAGTAGCAGGTGACTGACGGATAGCCTGCTTCCTCAAAGGTCGGCGTGTCCGGGAAATCCGGATGCCTGGTCTTGCCCGTCTGCGCGAGCGGCTTTACTATTTTCGACCTGTACGCCGGCAGGATGCCTTGGGCCGTGCTCGCTCCCACTTTCAGCAGTCCACCCGCGGTCATGGTGACGAGGGGTGCGCCTCCCGGCGCTATCACAGGCTTCGTCCGGGTCACGTCCACGCCGATCGCCTTGAGGAACTGGCGGGTGCCGAAGTCTTGCATTCCGGCTCCCCCAAGCGAACCCCAAGTGAACGCGGCGGGATCGTTCTTGGCTTCCTCTACGACCTCTTTCAGGGCCTTGATCGGCGAATTCGCGGACACGATCATGATGAAGGGGCTCGCCGTTACTATGGCGACGAACGTCCGGTCCAGAACCTTGAATGGCAACTCACGCATCGCGGCGGGGAGCATGCTCGCGCTCGACTGAGAATCGAGCATCAAGGTGTAGCCGTCCGGCGCCGCGTTGTAGACCTCGAGGTTTGCCGGCACGCTATTGCCGCCGGGCTTGTTGATGACGTTGATTCTCGTTCCCCATTTCTTCTCCAGATAGTTCGCGGTGACCCGGGCGGTCGCATCCGTCGCGGCACCGGGCGCGAACGGCACGATGATGTCGATAGGCCTCGCTGGATACTTCGTCTGGGATGCAGCCGGCTGACTCCAGGCAGCCAACAGGCCGGGGCTGACAACCAGTGCCAGACTCAGAATCCGCCTCACACGCATAAAAAGTTCCTTCCTCGCTTCGCTCATCTGATCCTCCGTCTTGGTTACGAAATTAAACTGCACTGCGTCCAACCCAGTTCTTAGGAAAGTGTTCAGCAGTATCAGGCTCCGCCTTGGACTCATGAAAAGTCTCTTCCTCGCTTCGTTCATATAATCCTCCTTTTTGGTTACGAAATTAAGCTGCACAGCGTTCAACCCGGTTCTTGGGAATGCGTTCAGCAACATCACGCTGCGCCTTCGAACTTCAAATCTCCTACCCCGTGTCGAAAAATTGGAGCCATGCTCCCTCGGTTTTCCGTCGGGCCAAGCCCTCCAGCCGTCCCACATTGTCACGTTCCCGCATCGGCCTCCAGAACGCTTTTCGGCACGCGTCGCAAGTATCGGAGCGACAGGAACGTCACGACGACCGCACTCACGAGGAAAACGAGCGCGATCGGGCGGCTCAGGAAGATCAGCGGTCCGCCCAGCGACAGGGATTGTCGAAGCGCCAATTCCAGCATCGAGCCAAGGATGAAGCCGAGGACCAGCGGGGTTACTGGCCAGCCGGTCTTCCTCATGACGTAACCGACGACACCGGCCAACAGGGCGACCCAGACATCGAACATAGTATTGCGCGGCGAGTAGGCGCCCACCACGCAGATGGCGAGAATTGCGGGCGCGAGGTACTTGTATGGAATGGTGCTGATCCGCGCCCACAGTCCCACGAGCGGCAGGTTCAGCACCAGCAGGATCACGTTACCGACGTACATGCTGCCGATGACGGTCCAGATGAACTCCCGGTTCTGCTGGAACAGGGCCGGGCTGGGCTGAAGGCCGTGCAGTATCAGGACGCTTAGGATGATGGCCATTGACGGTCCTGTGGGGATGCCAAAAATCATGAGTGGGATGAACCCCGCCTGGGCGGTGGCGTTATTGGCGGCCTCGGGCGCGGCGACACCCTCGATCACCCCCGTGCCGAATTTCTGCGGGTATTTGGAGATCCGTTTCTCCACGTCGTACGCGAGGAATGCCGTCAGCGCCGGGACCATTCCGGGCAGGAGCCCCGGCAGGAACCCGATGAGCGTGCCGCGGACACTGGCCCAGAGCCCTTTCTTCAGCTCTGCGCCCTTCGGCGTCATGTTGCCCAGCTTGCCCTCGTAGATCTTGCGAATGCCCGCCTCGGCGCTGCACAAGATCTCCGCGATGCCGAAAAGCCCCACGACAATCGGAATGAGATCGAGGCCCCTCATCATTCCGGTGGATCCGAACGCGAACCGCGTCGTGCCGACCATGGGATCGACACCGACGGTTGCCACAATTAGGCCCACGAGCCCAGTCCCAAGGCCCTTGAGGACGGACTGGCCGGACAGGCTCACCATGGCCGTCAGGCTGAATACCAGCAGTCCGAAGTATTCGGGGGGCCCAAACCGCAGAGCGTAATGGGCGATCCCTGGTCCGACGAAGGAGATCGCCAAGGCACCGGCGGTTCCGGCGATGAACGAGCCAACCGCCGCAATCCACAACGCCTGTCCCGCCCGTCCCTGCCGCGTCATCGGGAACCCATCGAAGCAGGTGGGCACCGAGGAGGCCTCGCCCGGAATGTTCACCAGGATGCTCGTTGTCGATCCTCCGTACGCGGCGCCGTAGTAGAGCCCGGCCATCATGATGACGGCGCCCGTCGTGTCGAGGTTCAGCGTGAGGGGCAGGAGGATCGAGAGCGTCGAGGCGGGTCCAAGACCCGGCAAGACCCCGACAAGAGTCCCGAGGACGGCGCCGAGGAAACAATAGACGAGATACGTCGGCGTGAATACGTTGATGATTCCGGCAATGAGGTCCATTTTCTAGAACAGCATCCCGTGGGGGAAGGCGATGTTTCCGTAATACACGAAAATGAAGTAGTAGCAGACGGTGCAGATCGCGGCGAGCAGGGCACTCGCCATGGGCGTGACGCCGACGACGTAGAACGCCGCGACGAAGAACAGCACGGTCGCCGTCACATAGCCGGCGAACTGGATCAGGGCGATGTAGGCCACCAGGACGGCGACCATCCTGAATACCTGCTTCAGGCCGACCCGGTTCGCGGCCGTCGCCGCCGCGCCATCGCCGGCACGGTCACGCCACGCCCGAACGAAATGGGCGACCGTAACGGCGCTCAGACCGAGCGCAAGCACGAGAATGTAACGGCCCGGGCCTAGCGGGTCGAACAGCGTGTATGGGTCGCGGTAGACTGTCAGGCGCATGCCTTCAGCCAAGCTCACGAAACTCATGAGGGTTAGCAGCGCTCCTTCCACGAGTTGGACGCGTTTCATTTGATCATCCCTCCGTTTTCGGAACAGTGATACCCACCCTCTCCGGACCCCTCGTTCGTATGCAGGCTCACGATCAGCACCTCGACTAGGCAGGGAGGTTGGGGTTGAGGAAATCGCCGAACCGCATGGCCGGATGCGCGCGCTCGTACTGCTTCGGGAAAGAGAAGGGCACGCCGAACTCCAGGGCGGCCCGCCACGGCCACCGCGGGTCCAGAAGCATGCCGCGCGCAAGAGCGATGAGATCGGCCCGGCCTGAACCGAGGATTTCCTCGGCGTGCTGCGGCTCGGTGATGAGGCCGACCGCCATGGTGGCGATGCCGGTCGCGCGCCGGATGCGCTCCGCGAAGGGGACCTGGTAGCCGGGATAAACGTTGAGCTGCTGCTCGTGCGTGACGCCGCCGCTCGAGGCGGTGATGTAGTCGCAGCCGAGATCCTTGAGCTTCGCCGTGAGCTCGACGCTGTCGTCAATGTTCCAGCCGCCCTCCGCCCAGTCGGTGGCCGAGATGCGCACGCCGACCGGTTTTTCCGGGGCGACTGCGTCCCGGACCGCCTGGAAGACTTCCAGCACCATGCGCATGCGCTTTGCGGGCGTGCCGCCGTACTGGTCGCTGCGCTGGTTCGCGAAGGGCGACAGGAAGCTGTGCAGCAGGTAGCCGTGCGCTGCGTGGATCTCGATCACATCGAAGCCGATCCTGTCGGCGTGTATCGCGTTGTCGGCAAACGCCTTGATGACGCGCCGGATGCCGGCGTCGTCGAGCACGGCCGGCGCGAGGCGACCGGCGTGCGGGATGGAGGAGGGGCTCCAGATGCGCCAGCCGCCACGCTCGACGGGGATCGGCTTCAGGCCCTCCCAGGCGACGCTGACCGAGCCCTTGCGGCCCGAGTGGCAGAATTGCGCGCCCAGCTTCGCGGTGCCGTACGTGCGGCAGAAGGCCACGATGCGGCGCATCGCCTCGATCTGCTCGTCGTTCCACAGGCCGATGTCGGTTGGACTGATCCTGCCTTCCGGCTCGACCGCGATCGCTTCGGTGAACAGCAATCCGGCGCCCGAGATTGCCAGGTGTCCGAGATGCATGAGGTGCCAGTCGGTCGCACGCCCCTGGGCGTCTCCGGAATACTGGTTCATTGGCGAGACGACGATGCGGTTCGGCAGCTCCAGACCACGAAGCGTGAACGGCGTGAATAGCCTCGGTTTGCGCGTGCTCTGCCCCGCCGGATGATCGCCTTTCATGTGGGATTGTGCGGCATCCTTCGCGCACTTCAGTATCCGTGCAGCCGTAGCTTTCTCTCGGATGATCTTCATCTGCGTGCTTGGACGAGGGCTTTAGGCCGAGACCGTCGCCTTCGTGGCGTTGCGCGGTGAAATCTCCCGCGCGAGCGCCTTTAGGCGGTGCGCGAGTTCGACGTGCTGCGGAAGCACTACGCGGCCGTCAACCTTGATGGAAGCGGGCTCATCATCGCGGGATGACATGTTTTCCTGGAGGACCCGGTCGGCCCAGGACAGTTCTTCCGGCGAGGGCGTAAACACCTCGTTCGCGATATCGACGAACGCGGGGTGATAGAAGTCCACCCCGTCGAAACCGAGCCAGCGCGCGCGCCGGGCGGCGGCGCGAAACGAATCGAGATCGGAGATCAGTCCGGGCCGCATCGCATCGAGGACCGAAAGGCCGTAGGCGCGCCCCACGGCAAGAACGCGCTGCCGCATGTACACCAGATCCTCGTCCTGGCCCTTGGTGTCTGCCGGGTCTCTGATCGGCAGGATCGAAAGGCTGTGGAGGCCGGCGGCATAGTCCAACCCGCCCGCGATGAGGCCATTGGTCCGCGGGCTCGCTTCGACCATTTGCGGAAGGTTCACCACGCTCGCCGGCGTCTCGATGAGCAGGATGAGCCCGAGAGACGCGGCTGCGCCGCAATTCGCCAGGGACCGCTCGACATAGATCACGTCCGCCGCATCCTGGACCATGGGAACCACGACGGTGGGAATGTTCAAGCCGGCGACGAATGCGGCGTCTTCCACGAACCATTTCGTTCTTGGCCCGTTGACGCGGATCGCCACCTCCCTCGCGGAAAAGCTCGCTGGACACGACAATGCCTCCACGAGCACTTTCCTGGCCAGCGCCTTTGCCGAGTCCATGGCCGGGACGCCGTCCTCGAGGTCCAGCATGAGGATGTCGACCGGAAGCTTGCGAGCCTTCTCGACCTTGGACCGGACGTTGCCGGGCGTGGCGAGCAGCGACCGGCGCAGATGGAATTTTTCAGTCGTCATTTCACTCTTCCTTCCAGACTGCGGGCGCTAGACGATTCCGGCCGCCTTGAGCCCGGCCAATTCTTCGGCCGAAAGGCCGAGCATCCCGAGATAGATTTCCTTGTTGTGCTGGCCGAGATCCGGCCCCAGCGAGCGCAGCCGCCCCGGGGTCTCGGACAGCCGCGGGAGCACGTTCGGGACGACGACGCTTTCTTCGCGCTGCTCAGGCATCGCCACCAGGTTTTCCCGTGCCTTGAACTGCACGTCCTCGAAAATGTCGGCGATCGTGTTGATCGGGCCGATGGGGACGCCTCCCGCGAGGCAGCGATCCATCGCCTCTCGATAGGTGATGCTCGCCATCCACTCGGCGACGATTCGATTGACCTCGCCTCGATGCTCGAGACGCGCTTCGACCGCCCCGAACCTGTCCGGCGCAGCGAGATCCGGCCGCTCCATCACTTTCGCGAGGCGCTCGAACATCTTGTCGCTCGTGCACGCCAGCGCGACCCACTTGCCGTCCCTGGTTCTGTAATGGCTGTGCGGGACCGCATTCACCGTGTCTGCCCCCATGCGGCCCCGGACATAGCCGGTCTTGGCGTAGACCGGAGCGAGTTCGTCGAGCATGCGGAAAATTCCTTCGTACAGACCAATATCGACCGATTGCCCGATCCCGAAGCGGTCCCGCGCGATCAGGGCGAGCAGGGCACCCACGGCGGCGTAGACGCCCGAAATATAGTCGGCCAGGGCTGTCGATCCCGGGACGACGGGCGGACCCTCCGGCTCGCCGGCAAGATGCGTCAGGCCGGCAAATCCGTGCGCGATGCGGGCGTAGCCCGGCCGATCCCGATACGGGCCGTCCTGGCCGTACGCGGACACGCGCACGAGGATCAGGTCGGACTTGACGGACTTCAGGATGTCGTAACCGAGGCCCCACCTCTCCAGCGTTCCCGGGCGGAAGTTTTCAGCGACTACGTCGCATTGCGCCGCGAGCTTTTTCGCCAGTTCGGCTCCCTCCGGCCTGCGAATGTCGAGCGTGATCGACTTCTTGTTGCGGCCTTCGTTCAGCCAGTTGAAGCTGGACCCCGCCGCCGTCATGGTGCCGAAGCTGCGGAGGGGGTCGCCCTTTCCCGGCATCTCCACCTTGATCACTTCGGCACCGAACTCGCCCAGGATTCCCGCGCAGAACGGCGCAGCGATCATGGTCGCCAGATCGAGGACCCGGTATCCCTGAAGGGGCAGCGGCCGCCCGCCATCCATTGCGGCGTTCACTCGCCGTTCATGCCGCTCTGCTGCGCCACCTTGTGCCACTTCTTGACTCCCGCTTGACGCGAGCCGCGAATCACGCGGCGTGCTTCCTACAACGATGTGTGCACCGGTTTGGAAGGGTAGTCAGCGCCGGTCGCCGCACTGGTAGTACTTGATAAGCCGGCTGTCGCGCAGATCACACTGCGCTTGACGGCGTTTCGCATGTCATTCCTCCTCCTTGCGGCCTCGATCAAATCGTCTCCGATTCGGGCGGCACGTCCAGACGCACCACGATGCCTTGTGTTTCATTGCTTGGCGCCCGGTACCGCTTCATCACCAAGGGGTCCCCGCCTAGGAAAACATGTGATCGTCTGGAATTCGGATTTTCGGCGTATTTGATCGCATAGATTTCATATAGTTGTATATTGACCATAATCGCCGACTCGCTTCAACGACGATCGAGGTACGTGTCTTCAGGCAAGGTGATTCCCTGCATGCGACCTTACGACATATCGTGCTTTTGTTGTTTTCGCAGAATAGCGAGGGCGGCTTCCGCAGCATTCGCAACATGTTCCGTAGACGCTCTCCATGCCGCTTCTTCATCACGAGCACTTACAGCATCGAGAATTCTGTAAATCTCCTTGATGCTAACCTCCAATCTTGATGGATCGGATAAGGATGTAATACGCAGCTGGCTCACCCGTGCATTTATCCCGCGGAGTACCTGCGCCACGAGTTGATTGTTGGCGCCCGTGAGCAAAATATCGTAGAAGCGGCTTTTCGCTTTCAAGAACGGGCTGGCCGAGAAATTTCTATAGATTTCCGCTAACCCGGCCGTTGCCTGCGCCAGTTCCTGGAGCTGTGCGTCGGTGGCGTGCTTTGCGAAAAGCCTTGCTGCCAGCCCCTCCAGAACAGCACGAAGCTGATATATCTCCTCGGCTGCTTTGATGCTGACCATCGCGACAACAGGGCCTCGATTGGGCACATTGTTGATCAACCCCTCCGCCTCAAGTTCGACCAGACCCTCTCGCAGGGATGTGCGGCTAACGCCAAGCAGTTCGCACAATTCGCGTTCTCGCAGGCGCTCGCCAGGTTTCAGGTGTCCTTCGATGATCGCTTCGCGCAGGCGCTCCACCACCTGTTTGCGAAGAGGGGTCGGAGTCGTTACCGCGCGTAAAGCTGCATGTCCGGGCATTGTTTTCTCCTTGTTAATCACTCAAGGAAGCCTCACCTCCACTAACCATATCTACTCTTACTTCTTCCGGTAAATCGAGGCGAACATCGCGCCCGTCTTCCTCGGGGAAAACCGAAACGACCTGATGCCTTCGATGGTGAGCGGCTGTAAATCATTGCGCTCGAGCCCATGATGCACATTGTTTTAGCCAATCGGTATTATAAGAGCCCTATATCAGTATACGATCATGATAACATATCGTATGACAATATTGTGTGTCACTCGTCTGACGAATCGGCGGGATTGAGCAATCTTACGGTTAACCCAGTGCTCGGTTAACTTGATGCATGAAGCTGGCGGAGCCGGATCTTCACCTGTTCATTCGCCTCACCCAGGGGGCCGATCGAATTTTCGACGCGCGCAGGGGTAGCACTTAACCCGATCGGGCAATTCAAAACGATCCGGCTGCAGCCCAAGCGGTCCGTCCGATGCAGCAACAACGATCTGGCGCTGGTCTGTTGGCTGTCTGCCGCCTCGCCGACGCTCAACACGGGCGCAGCCATGATCCCGCGGTCTGCAAGCCGTTTAGCGAAGTCCGCCCGCGAATATTGTCGGGAAAACGAAATCAGATCGTTTGGACTTGGCCGTCCTGATCCGGCCATGGGCAACGCGGCAACGGCATAACCGTCGTTGCACTCGAAGATCTTCGTTTCCGATGTGGTGGTGCCGGCGTCACGCGGGCGCCACTGGGTTATCCACGCAGCGGTATCCTGCATCGAGACGTCGATCTGCTCGGCACAACCTTCGGTGTCGCGCAGCGCAAGGGCGTGCAGAGTTCCAACCAGCCCGAACAGGCCGCCCACGACATCGGCCATAGACACCCCGGTCTTTTGCGGGATGCCATTGACGCGATTGAGGTCCATGACACCGGACATCGCCTGTATCACGGTGTCGAACGCGGCTCGTCCCGGGTAAATCGAATCGGCGCCAAAGCCCGACACGGCGCAGTAGATCAGGCGTGGATTGATCTCGGAGAGCGCCTTTGCGCCTACACCGAGCCGATCGAGAGAACCGGGCTTCAGGTTTTCGATCAGGACGTCGGATTCGACGACGAGGGCTTTGAAGATGTCTCGGTCGCGTTCTTTCCGCAAGTCTAGACTAAGACTTCGTTTGTCACTGTTGCTCAAGATAAAGAAATAGCTTTCGCCGTTTTCCTGCGGGACATACGCACGGGCACCGTCGCCAGTCGGCGGCTCAATCTTGATGACCTCGGCGCCGAGCGCCGCCAGATGGCGTGTTGCCAGGGGCCCGGTCGTGAACTGGCCGATTTCCAGCACTCGGATGCCGGCAAGCGGACGGGCCAGCCTGACCTCAGTCCGGGATGACGGCGCCTCAAACGAAGGATGATTGCTCCGTGCGAGTAGCCAATGGTCCTCGTCCGGTATCGGTATTTTGGTCAACTCTGCAAGCCGGTGGCCCGTCACTCGTATGACCGCGCCAAGCACAGCGATATCGTGGCCTGATTCGGGATCGCGTTCTAAGACGAAGGCACCACGGTGCTTGATGTTGGGCTCGTGCAGTAGGTCTTCGGCGGCAATAATCGGACCGCAGGCGATATCGCGGGATTGGAGTTTCTTGACGCACTCGGCGACGGTCCCATGGCCGACCCACGCCTGAATAGCCGCATCCACAAGGACGCGATGCTTGACCCGGCCCCTGAGTTCGCGAAATCTGGGCTCAAGGGCGAGCTCCGGCGATTCCATAACGCCGCAGAGGCGTGCCCACTGATCGTCAGTCGTCGTACAAATGATCAGCCAGCCATCATGCGCACGATAGGCATTCCATGGGACAGCGAGAACATGCCCGTTGCCGTATCGGCTTACAGGGGCGCCCGCGAAATGAAGCGGGAGAAAGGTCGTCAGTGTCGAGAACGCGCAATCGTAGAGGGCGACTTCGACATTCTGCCCGATGCCCGCCTGAGCCCGAACGCGCAAGGCGGACTGAATGCCTGCTACCGCGAAGAGTGCTGCAATGCCCTCAACAATGGGGAATTGGATGATTGTGGGTGCCGCATGGGCTTCCCCTGTTGTGTCAATAAGACCAGTGACTGCCTGAACGAGGGCATCTGGATGAGGGTGCCCCGCAAGTGGCCCACTAGTACCGTAGGCCGTGATATCGCAGACGATCTGTGCCGGGGGCCGTTGATAGGGCGGCAGCGCAGCGAGATCGCTGGAAGCGATGACGACATCGGCAGAGGCCATCAACGCGCGCGCGATATCATCACTGGTATCCGCGCGCAAGCTGCGCTTGCCGGCCGCGACGAGTGCCCGATTCAGCCACTTATGGTTTCGTATATCGGTCTTGGGCTCGATCAGTATCACTTCCGCTCCCATGACTGTTAGAAGTGAGCCGCACGCACCGACCGCGATACGGTCACCTACTTCAACGACGCGAATGCCTTTCAATGCAACCTCTCCCGCTGCGGTCCCAGTGTCGCTACCGCTGCTAATGCAACTCAATGCTTCGCGCACGCACCCTAAGGGACCACGCTGAAAAATATTATCCTATGGTATATTATAAGATTGTATTACAATACATTAGCAAGTAAAGGTTTAATACGGGCCGAATCAAGAAATTAAGCGGCAGACTTATTGGAGGAAACGGCTTTTCTCTCGCAACGCTAATCAAGAACGCCGGGGTGGGGGCCCGTCATTCCGTCAGAAATGACGAAAGGAACAAAATGCAGAAGGGATCTATTCGCTGCGAAGTCCAGGACAGAATCGCCGTGGTTACCATTGACCGTCCCCCGGCCAATGCCTTGGCGGTTCAGACTTATCGGGAAATAGAGGAAACCTTTAACGAGATCAGCAGACGTGATGATGTGCAGGTGGCTATTCTCACCGGCGCTGGAGAGCGCTTCTTTTGTGCTGGAGGCGATGTCAAGGAGATAGCGGCCCGGACCCCCGAATCTGCCCGGGAACGTCTTTCCGTCTGCAACGCGTGCTTCAATGCCATCTACCATTGTTCTGTCCCCGTAATTGGGGCGATTAATGGTGTAGTGACGGGTGGTGGGCTTGGCCTAGCGGCGAACTGTGACTTTCGCATCGCATCGCAGAAAGCTGTGTTCCTGATGACGGAGATCGACGTTGGGGTCTTCGGCGGAGCGCGCTTCTTCAGTCACATGTTCTCCACTTCAGTCACGCGAATGATGATGTATACCGCGCAGCGGATGAGTGCTCAGGAGGCGTATCGTCTCGGTGGAGTAATGAAGGTGGTTCCACCTGCCGAACTCATGGCGGAATGTAAGCGGATGGCTGACATAATCGCGTCTAAAAGCCCGGCAGCGATCAGGCTCACCAAGAGAGGCCTCAATGAGCTCGAGCCCATTAACTGGCGTGATGCTGAGGACATTGAAGTGGAGTTCTACGTAAACCTAGTGCGAGAGGCCGATGCTAAGGAAGCAGCCACATCCTTCCTAGAGAAACGCGATCCGCGATATCGCACGAAATAAAATCTCCTTTCATAGCGATGGTGTTCAGCAACGGGGAGCGCATTTACGTTTCACGGCAGGCGGAGGTTTGCACAATGAGAATCATGTTCATGAGTTCACGGCAGCTTGGTGAGACAGTGCTCCAAAGATTAGTCGAAAGGGGAGAAAACGTTGCCGGCGTTGCTTCCCTTGTTGTCGCTCCGGGAACAACAAATCGGATGAAGGAAGCCGCGACTAGGCTAGGAATACCATACGTTGAGGCAAAGAACGGACGCTCCCCGGAATTCTATGAGCAATACATTAAGTTAAAACCAGATTTGAACATCATGGCGCGGTTCCGCACTATCGTACCGGAATCCATATTGAACTACCCGAAGCTGGGGACGATAGGTTGGCACCCTTCGTTACTTCCCAAGTATGCGGGAGCCGATTCTCTCACTTGGGCCATAATCTTCGGTGAGACGAAAACAGCCAACACCATTTTGTGGACTGACAAAGGAATAGATACAGGACCTATCCTATTACAGAAGGAGGTGGAGATCTCCCCGGACGATACCTCCGCCTCGCTTTACCATGACAAGATCACACCCGGGGCAGTAGAAACAATAGTAGAGGCCGTTGACTTAATTAAGAACCGCACGGCGCCGCGAATTCCCCAGGATTTGTCGCGATATAGTTACTACTCCTTCATTACTGAGAAGGACGCCCTGATCAACTGGGTTCAGCCAGCGAAGAGGATTTATGACCTTATACGGGGCACAAACCCATATCCAGGGGCAACCACTCATTTTCAGGACAGACCGTTCAAAGTCCTCGACTCCGAGTTACATCTCGGTTTTGAAGGAAGTGCCTTGGACGCAGTAACTGTAGCGGCCATTAAAGCTGGTGGAGTGATTGACATCACCAGCCAAGGGATTAAGGTAGTTGCACCAGACGGCGTAATTCTTATCAAAGCAGTAAACGCTGACGGTTCGAAAATCACAGCGGCACACTTCGCCGATCAAGTCGGCCTGAAGGTAGGAGACAGGTTTGGCATGCACTAACCGTCTACACTTTGTAATGGCACCAAGGGCAGGATGATCTCACGCACAACATCTTCTACACGATCAAGATTCAGGACATTCTTTATTACTGTCTCTACGACTTGACTATTCAACGGTACAGCAGCGTACGGAACGCACTTTCGAAACTTGTTTTTTACATCTTCTACGCTCAGCGGGTTATCCGGATGGCCTTTTTCAACAGTGTACTCGCCGCTTATCTTCTTGCCATTTTTCAGATACGTGATTACCCGTGTTCCTAACGGAGGCAGCTTTTCATCCAGTTCCGCGGAAATTTTCGTCATGAAATTGCGAACGTCGGTACGCTTTCTCGCTTCTGTCGTATAAGCGTCGAGGAAAATGCCCCGGTCGTGCACGACTGTGGCCAGTACATAAGGAAGGCTGAATTGGCACTGAGGCACTGTCTGCGGTTGCCATTTCTCCGCCATTGGCACGGTCACCACGTTCCAGTTCACGCTGCCAACTTCCAATTGGATACGCTCTATATCTTCCGCTTTGAAATGGTGCGTTTCCATCTGCTCGAGAATGCCGTCTATCGCCGTATGAGTGCACTTGCACGCTGAGTGCGCCTTCATGCTGGTCCTGGTCATCTCCCAGTGTTGACCCAGACGGTTCGTTATGACGTCGAGATCCACTCCGCCCGCCTTGGCAAAAAGAGCGTAATAGCCTCGCTGACCGCTGAGTATTTCATTGATGGGCCCGGTGATACCGCAGCGCGTCAGGAAGCACGCATTAATCGCATCCTGAGCAACGAAGCCGTGATGGAATCGGATCATCAAAGCGCCTTCGTTGTACATAGAAGAGTCGTGGGGCTGGGTCATCATCTTCGCGATGCCCTGGGCGTTCACCAATTCCTCGAGGGGGAAACCCAATAACTTGCCGACAGCGGCTACTGCACCAAAGATGTAATGCCCGCCATTTGAGCCGGCGGGAAGCTGCATACTCTTGAACTTATACCCCAGGCCCACACGTATCTCTAACTCCTGCGCGAGAATAAAGGCAAGCAGAAAGTCCCTGCCATTCACCTGGGGCTTTAAGCCCGTTGCGGCCAAAAGGGCGGGAAGCGAGTATTCCGCACCGTGTCCCGCCTCGTAATGGGTGTCCCCCATATCCATCGCCCGCGACATCGGCGCAATAGCAAAGGCCGCCATGGAGGCAGGCACTTTACCCCCGTAAAATGGCAAATAGCTTTCTTGCTTCCCACCCTGATCCTTGACGAGTTCAACGACCTCGCGGATGCCATCCATCTTGGACCCGCCCATAGTGACGCCGATGATGTCCAGTATCTGCTTCTTCGCGAAACTCAACGTTTCTTGCGGAATGTCCTCGTAACCCGTTTCGACCACCATCCTGCACAGGGTTACCATAGGATCTTCATTACTCGCCCGTTCGAACAATTTCATTGTTGTACCTCTTGTTCGTACACCGATATGTAGTATCGCGCGCGCCGCGCTGGTGCTTGCTAAAGACAATCGAACTTCCGCTTAGCCGGCTCCAATATCTACGCCTCGCGCTCGACGCCGAGCAGGGGGTTTCTTTGCGCCGGAGAGCATTGACCGAGCGACGACGCGGAAGCTACTGACCCGCACGGCGGCTGTACGCCTTCCGACGAAAATCCCCAATGTCCTACTGTATATTATAATATTGTATTACAATAGTAGTGAAAAGCGGTCCCGGCAAAATGAGTTTGGGCCCGGTTCAGCTACAACGGGCCTAAGGCCTCGCCGCAAGAGCGCAAATCGCCTTCCAGACATTCCGTAATGGAGGAAATGAACGTGGATCTGCAGTTGACGGCAGAGCAGGAGTTGATGCGCGATTCCATGCGACGGCTCGTGGCACGAGAGATCGATCCATACATCGAGAAGCACGACCCCGATCAGCCGCTTCCCAAGCCCGTTTTTGTAACGATACTGACAAAGCTCGCCGAACTTGGGCTCACGGCGGCAAGGCTTCCGGAATCTGCTGGCGGCCCAGGCATCAAGATGCTCGACTACGGCATCATGTTCGAGCAAATTCCTCCTATCGTAGGACTTTCCCTGATCGCACACGAAGCGACAGTTGCGCGGTTGAGCGCCGAGTGCAATCAGGATCAACGCCGGCGTTTCTTACCCGACTTGATAGCGGGCCGCAAGATTGCCTGCCTGGGTTCTACTGAGCCGGACACGGGTTCTGACCCTCGCGGGGTAAAGACTCGTCTCACCAGACAAGGAAGCTCGCTACTACTTAATGGCCGAAAGATGTGGATTACTAATGTATCGGCCTGTGATCTCATTATTGTCACCTGCATGGACTGTCGTGATGGCGAGCCGCGAGGAAAGGTAGTCAAGGTTGTCCTGGAAAGGGATCGCACACCCTTCGAGGCGAGGGAAATAGACACTATAGGACTGCGGCAAGGAATGCTTGGCGAAGCCGTGTTTGAGAATTGCGTGGTCCCGCCAGAGAATGTCGTCGAATCAAAAGCAGGGGGTACTGAAGTACTGAAGTCGAGCTGGGTCATTAATCGACCCCTGTTCGGTTTGCTTGCGGTGCATCTTGCACAACGCGCATACGACATTGCCATCGAGTACGCGAAGGTACGTAAACAGTTTGGCAAGGCGATCGGTGCACATCAACTGGTCCAGAAAAATCTTTCCGACATCGTTACTGCGATCACTACCAGTCGCCTGCTATGTTTGCATGCACTGTCACTCGTCGATCACGGCCAGCCCGCCGATGGTGCTGCCGCTATGGCCAAGCGCTACGCTCAAAATGCATGTAACGAGGCGGTATGGCAGGCGATGAATGTGCTCGGCGCGATGGGTCTATCGACCGAAGCGAAAGTCGAAGGGCTGTACCGCGACGTTCGGATGGTGGCGATACCCGACGGCACAAACGAAATCCTGGCGCTCATACATGGCCGAGAGTTGACCGGATTCGAAGCATTTCGGGGCACCGGCCGCGTCGTGGATTGACTGATGGCTCCTTGACTCGCATCAAAATCAAGTTCCTTTTAGGGGCAAAGGATGAAATCCGAAAACATCTCGAACAGTCGCGTTATAGCTGAATATATTTCCTCGATGCGCCGACGCACTCTGCCTCGTGAAGTCTTGGACGCGGCGCGTTTGTGCTTGGCCGATTGGCTGGGCGTCAGCATTGGTGCATGGGGGGAAAGCGCGGCCAGGGTTGTGCATACAGTGACGGCGAACTGGAAGACCAATGGGAGTGCAACGATCTTATCGGGAGGGCGCGCCTGCGCTCCAGTTGCCGCCCTTTGTAATGGAACCCTGGCGCATTGCCTCGATTTCGACGATACATATATCAAGGCGGTCACACACACCAGCGCGCCGGTATGGGCGGCGACGCTTGCAATGGGCGAAGAGCTGGGTGCGAGCGAGGTCGAAATGTTATCCGCCTTCGTCACCGGATTTGAAACTGCCTGTAGGGTCGGCTACGGTCTTGGAGAGGCAGTAACGGCGCGCGGCTGGCACGGCACCGGAGTATTCGGACGATTGGGGGCGGCTGCAGCCGCGGCAGCACTGCTGAAACTCGATACGGAAGCGACACTCCATGCGCTGGGCGCCGCGGCAACGCAGACAAGCGGGTTGACAGCGTCATTTGGAACAATGGCGAAACCGTTTCATGCCGGGAAAGCTGCCATGGACGGGGTGCTGGCAGGACAACTCGCTGCAGGCGGTTTTCATGCCACGGTCGATCTGCTTGAGCCCGCTGGGGGGTTGGAGCGGGCCGTGTTGCAGGACGGAAGCGTCCATATCAAGCCTGCCGATTTCTCCGGTTGGGAGATACTCAACAACAGCTTCAAACCGTACGCTGCCTGTCATTTGACGCATCCCGCCGTCGACGCGGGACGTCAGATCGGAAAATCCGGATTCGATCCTACAGGCGTACGTGCGGTTCGCGCGCATGTAGGAGAGCTTGCGAAACAGATCACTGGCGGTAAGAGCGGCGCACCGGAATCTGCACTTGAAGGTAAGTTCGACCTCAAGTTCTGTGTCGCACTCGCGCTGCATGGCCACAATCTTTCTGCTGCGGATTTCCGCGAGCCACTGCGGCATGACGCCGGCGTTTTCGAGACAGCACGCAAAGTCACTGTCGAAGCAAAGCCCGATCTGACGTTTACTTCCGCGCGCCTCGAAGTCGAGTTGGACAACGGCCGTATCGTCACCGCGGACATTCCCGTAGCGAAAGGGCACCCCGGCAATCCGATGACTTGGAACGATATGCGGGACAAGTTCAAAGGGCTTGTTGAATCTCGTCTTGGCAAGCGATCGAATTCTTTGTTTGAGCAGCTACGTGAGTTCGGGAACGGCAAAGCGCTGGCAGCGATACGCGCTGTTTCGAGAGCGGCGTGAGCCTGTCACTGTCGTTCAAGAGTGTTGACGAAAAGGCCGAACATGACCTACTCGACTTTGCGCACTGAATGCAGCGGCGCTGCCTGCATTATCACACTGAATCGTCCGGAGAAACGCAATGCGGTTTCTATAAGGATGATGGATGAAATCATCAGTGCCGCGAAACAAGCGGAAGGCGACCCGAGCGTTCGTGCCGTCATCTTGACCGGCACCGATTCCTTTTTTTCCGCTGGTGCGGATCTCAATGAGGTTCTGCAAGTCAAGACTCCGGTCGAGGGATTGGCATATTTCGAGCGCTGGCATCGGCTCAACAGTACGTTGGAGGATCTTGGAAAACCAGTCATTGCTGCCATCGAGGGTTTTTGCATGACCGGCGGGCTGGAGCTCGCGCTGGCGTGCGATTTAAGGGTTGCCGGGGAGGGGTCGAAGTTTGCGATTACGAGCTCCAAAATCGGTACCGTCGCAGGGGCCGGCGGTACGCAGCGGCTGCCTCGCTTGGTGGGGTCGGCAAATGCGCTCGATATGCTGTTTTCCGCCGATCCGATTGACGCAAGCGAGGCTTATCGCATCGGTCTGATCAACAGGCTCGTGCCGAAGGGGCAGGCTCTCGCGGAGTGCAAGAGAATGGTGCGGGTCTATGAGCAACGCGCGCCGCTGAGTCTTAAGTTGATCAAGCGCGCGGTGCACACTGGCGTGAAGATGGATCTTGCGTCGGCGCTCGAGCTCGAGACTTCGATCGTTACGTTGATTTACGGCACAGAGGACAAGCAAGAGGGCGTTTCTGCGTTCCTGGAAAAGCGTGATCCGAAATTTCAAGGCCGCTGAACAGAACGCGTTATGATCCAGGGTTTTTGATTGCCGAACATCCGCGTCGTCGAGATGAGGAGAGCACTTCGATGATTCGAACTATCCAATCAACATGATCGAGTCGGTAGGCGATCTGATTCGCTGCTATTAGCCTGAAATCCCTGGCAAGTGAGTATAAGGAGCAATGCAATGTATGAGCCGTTCAGTCCACCCGAAAATATCGGCTTTATTGGACTAGGGAAAATGGGTGAGCCGATGGTACGAAATCTTGCCAAGGCGGGATTTCGTCCGGTGTTATTCGATCTTAATCGTGACATCGTCGCAAAGCTCGCCAAGGAACTGCGGGCCAAAGCGCCGGCGTCGTTGCCTGAACTCGCACGCGTATGTCGTGTTGCTATTACCATGGTTCCAGACGGCGCCATCGTGCGCGAGATTGTACTGGGCGGCAGAGTTGATGCTGGCGCAAGTCTGTCCGCTGGCATGACGGCGGGGTCGGTCCTGATCGACATGAGTTCTTCAAGCCCGACCTCGACGCGCGAGCTTGGCAAAGAGCTTGCCAAACGCGGACTGCTTTTGATAGACGCGCCTGTGTCGGGCGGAGTGCGGCGCGCCGTGAGCGGAGAGCTCGCCATCATGGTGGGGGGCGACGGTGATGTGATCGATCGATGCCGCCCTATTCTTGCATCGATGGGCTCGAAGATATTCGTCGCGGGACCGCTCGGCGCCGGGCACGCCATCAAGGCGCTTAACAATTATGTATCTGCGGCCGGTTATCTCGCCGCCAGCGAGGCGCTAGTCGCCGGTGCGCGCTTCGGACTGGCCCCGCAGGTCATGCTCGACATATTCAATGCGTCCAGCGGCATGAACAACAGCACACAAAACAAGTTTTCCCAGTACGTGCTGTCGCGCCGCTTCGATGCGGGATTCAGTATGGGACTGATGGCTAAAGATCTGCGCACTGCACTAGAAGTGCTGCGTGCGACTGATACTCCCGCACCACTCGCGGACTATTGTGTGCCGTTTTGGGAGGATGCCGCAAAGAAACTGGGGCCCCATTCAGATCACACTGAAATGGTGCGCGTGCTCGAACAGGCGACCGGCACGGAGTTGAAGAAAGGAGGTAGTAGTTAGTGGTTAATCAGCACGACGCAATGAGTTGTAGGCATCTCGGGAGATCGATGTGCGGTTGTTAAAAATTGTTTATAAACAGTGATGTATCTAGCAATAACTCTATAAAGGGCTAAACGATGGATAAGAAACTGATGGAAGCGGGCCTTGCTGCGCGCCGTGCCGTTCTGGGTGACGAGTACGTCGATCGAGCAATGAAGAACGTCGATGATTTCAATAAGCCTTTTCAGGAAATTGTGAGTGAGTACTGCTGGGGCTTGTGCTGGACCGATGAAACGCTAAGCCGTCGCGAGCGCAGCATACTCAATCTCGGCATGATTGCGGCTTTGGGAAAAACGCACGAATTCGAGCTTCATTTCCGCGGCGCGCTGCGTAATGGACTGACTGAAAAGGAACTCAGGTCGGTTCTGATCCAGATTGCTGTCTATTGCGGCATTCCGGTGGGCGTCGACTGCTTCCGCACCGCGAAGCAGGTCCTCGGCGAGAACAAAGGGTAGGGCGCATCGGCAACGCGTGACGCACCGCTTTCCCGCGGTGCGCCGCGTCGCCGTGGCGTGCCCGCCATGCAGCTCGTGGAACGCGCGAACGTCAACATCGCCTATTGGCATGCGGCGCAGCCGCGAAATCGCGGTCGTTGCCGACGCCGGCGGCCTGCGTGTTCCCGGCTCTTGGCCGGGTGATGCGTCGAAAAGAGAAGCGCAAACCTGAGTGGAACAGTAGTTAAGGAACAGGAGGTGGCGAGAATGGTGGAGTTCAAGACGATTTCATATGAGGCGGTGACCGTCGGCGAGAGGTTCATGTCCGACGACTTTCTGATCAAGCCCGAAGATGTCGAGACGTTTGCCTTCGCGGTGGACGATCATCATCCGTGGTATTTCGAGGACTCTCCGTTCGGCGGAAAGATTGCCCACCCGGTGCTGCTCGGCAATCAGGCGCTGCTGATGCGCCACAGCAAGTACATCGTGCCCGCGGGGCTGCACGCGAAGATGCACTTCGAGTTCGTCGAGCCGATCCGCGTCGGGATGCGCGTGCGCACGCGCGGGAAGGTGATCGACAAATACGAGAAGCGCGGCCGGCACTACATGGCGACCGAATTCGAAACCCGGGACGAAGAAAACGGAACCGTGCTCACGCGCGGCCGGTTCACCCAGATGATTTTCCCCGAATCAGGAGTCCATCGTGAGACCACAAACGGGTAAGTCGATGCAGGTCGGCGAAGAGTTGCCGGCGCTCACGAAGGCGATCTCGCAGCGCCGGATCGACTGCTATTCCGGCGTGCGTCCGCATTCGATACACACCGATCCCGAGTGGGCCCGCAAGAAAGGCTTCAAGGCGCCGCTCGCGCAGGCTTTGATGTCGACGGCGTACGTGTCGCAAATGATGGTGCAATTGTTGGGTGAGGGGTTCGTCAAGGGCGGGGAGATCTCGGCCGCCTTCGTCAAGCCGGTGTTCGCCGGGGATATCCTGACCGTGCACGGCAGGATCAAGAGCAGGGAAACGGCAGGCGTGAACACGCGGGTGACCGTGGAGGTCTGGTGCGAGAACGAGCAGGGCGTGAAGACGATGGTCGGCACCGCGAGCGGTCTCGAGCATGATCTGCGTGCTTCCGAATAACGTGGCCTCGCCGGCAATCGAAACGGATCTCACGCGCTTGTTTGCGCCGCGTTCGGCCGCGCTCGTTGGCGCAACCGATAACCCGACTTCATTCGGCGGGCGCGTCTTCCGGCAGATGACCGGCTTCGGATTCCCCGGAAGGATCTACCCGGTCAATCCGCGGCTGAAGGAGATACACGGACTCGCGTGCTATCCGAGCCTCAAGGATCTTCCCGAAACGCCCGATCACGTCGGCATCATCGTCTCGACGGACCGCGTGTTCGATGTGCTGGACGACTGCGCCGCGCTGGGCGTGCGATTCGTCACCGTGTTCAGCGCCGGCTTCTCCGAGACCGGGACGCCGGAAGGCCTGGACCGCCAGGCGCGGCTCGGCGCGCTCGCGCGGCGCGCCGGCATCCGCATCATGGGGCCGAACTGCAACGGCGTCGTGAACTTCGTGGATGGGTTCGCGATGACGTCGACGGCCGCGATCAAGGGACAACGCGCGCCAGCGGGCAATGTCGGCGTCGTCAGTCATAGCGGCGGGCTCGGCCAGATCAACGTCATGTGGCGCGCGCAGGAGATCGGGCTCGGCATCAGTTACGAAGCGAGCTGCGGCAACGAGGCGGATCTCGATGCGCTCGATTTCGTCCGCTTCATGCTGCGCTCCGATACCACTGACATCGTTCTGATGGCGATCGAGAGCATCAAGGACGGGGCCAAGCTGAAAGAGATTGCCCATGAGGCGGCCGAGCGCGAAAAGCCGATCGTGGTGCTCAAGTTCGGCCGGACGGAAGCGGGCAGCCGTGCAGCCGCTTCTCATACGGGCGCGGTCGCGGGCGACGACGACATCTACGACGCTGTGTTCCGCCAGTATGGCCTGATCCGCGTCCACGAATGCAACGAGCTTTACGAGACGGCCGTGCTGCTGCGCAAGCGCCGCTGGCCCAGGGGCCGCGGTGCGGCCGCGGTGGCGCCGACCGGCGGCAACATCGTGCAGGTGGCGGATGTCGGCGCGAGCTTCGGCCTGTCCTGGCCGGCCTATTCCGCGGAAACGCAGGCTGCGCTCGCGCAATTGCTGCCGGGTTACGGCAAGGTGTCGAACCCGACCGATATGACGTCGCTCGCCACGGGGCGGCAGGAGCTTTATCGCCAGGCGCTCAATGCGATCGCCGCGGACCCCGGCGTCGACGTGGTGGTGCCCATTTTCGCGTCAGTCGCAAAAGCCGATCTCCAGCGCGGTGCCGACTTCGTCGCCCGATGCGAGAAGCTCGCGGCCATGTTGTGGGTCGGCGGGTGTACGGATGATCCGAGCTTTACGCCCAAGGATTTCGTCAAAGCCGGTATTCCCGTCTATCGCGATGCGACGCCCTGCATGCGGGCGGTGCGCGCGGCGATCGACATCGGCGACCACGTGCGGATGCACAAGTCGGGGCGTGCGACGCCGGAGCGGCCGGCGCATCTCGATTTCCAGACAGCCTTGGCACGGCTCCGGGCGTGCGCCCGCAAGCTCACCGAGCGTGAAGCGAAGCAGTTGCTCGCCGGGTACGGTTTTCCGGTCGCGCGCGAGATGCTTGCGTCGACACCGGAGCAGGCGGCGAGCCTCGCGCGGGAGATCGGCGGCGAAGTCGCGCTCAAGATCGACTCACCGGACGTCGCGCACAAGACCGAAGCCGGCGCGATACGGCTCGGCGTGCAGGGCGAAGAGGCGGTCCGCGAGGCGTACGCTCAGATCGTCGAAGCGGCCCGCCGCTACGCGCCACACGCGCAGATCAACGGCGTGCTGGTGCAGGAAATGGCGCCCGCGGGCGTCGAAATGATGCTCGGCGTCATCCGTGATCCTGTATTCGGACCCGTCGTGGCAGCCGGTCTGGGCGGAATTCACGTCGAGGTGCTCAAGGATATAGCCTATCGCGCTGCGCCGGTCACGCGCGAAGAGGCCGACGCAATGCTGAACGAGTTGCGCGGCGCGAAGCTTCTTGACGGCGTGCGGGGGATGGCGGCGCGAGACAAGGACGCGGTAATCGATCTCATCGTGCGTCTGTCGTGGTTTGCGCATGACTTCCGCGAAGAAGTCGCCGAGCTGGACATCAATCCGCTCATCGTGCTGGAGCGCGGGGCCGGCGCGCGCGTCGTCGACGCATTGATCGTGCGGACCGGCATCCAACAGTAACAGGCGGTGCTTATGAGCTGGGAACGCGAAATCGAAGAGTTGCACCGGCGCCAGGCGCTTGCGCGCGAGCTGGGCGGCCCGGAACGCGTGAAGCGACACAAGGACGGCGGAAAACTGACGGCTCGCGAACGCGTCGATCAGATTCTTGAGTTTGGCTCAATGCCGATTGGGTGCTCGGCCGGTTCGGCATCCGCGAGGCGAAGGCAGCCTATTAACGGTTCGAAAATCCAGCGGGCGATGGAAACGAACAAGCCTGCCGCCGCGTTACGGCAACTCCTGGGTCAGTGTAAAGTCAAGAACTGACCGTTATTACTCTGCCTCTGCTTATTACTCTGCAGCAGCTCGGCCGGAATGTGTCTGATATCCATACCGGGCTGCTGACTTGGCTCCGCCACTACCGCGTGCCCACGGCCGCTTTGCGCGGAGTCTGGACCCACATGGTGGTGGACAGCACCGCGCGCTACGGCGACGACTCCGGCTTCATGGTCAAGGTGCTCGAAGACTGCTGCGCGAGCCCCGATCCGGAATTGCGCCGCATCGAGGTCGAGAAAACCCGGCCCCTTCTTGGTCAGGTCATTTCATCGGGCGAGTTCGTCGCCTCGCTGTAGCCAGCGCGGATTGGCGGCGCTACTCCGCGCGGACGCCAACTTCGCGGATTATCTTGCTCCAGCGCTCGATCTCGGTGTGTATTTGGCGCGCAAACGCCTCCGGCGTGGTAGCGGCCGGTTCCAGGCCACGCGACAAGAACTGATTCTTCATCTCCGGCTCGGCGATCACGCTGTGGATGTCGCGGTTTATCCGCTGAATCAAGGCGCGCGGCGTACCCAACGGCGCCACGATCCCCACCCATGTCGACGCCTGGAAATCCGGTAAGCCGGACTCTGCAATCGTTGGCGTTCCCGGGAGCGCCATCGCACGCTTCGCGCCCGTGACCGCAATGCCTCTCACTTTTCCCGCCTTGACCTGCGGGAGCGCGACCGAGAGATTGCTGAAGGTCATCTGCACCTCGCCGGTAACCACCGCGACGAGCGCCGGCCCGCCGCCCTTGTACGGCACGTGCACGATGTCTATCTTCGCCATGGATTTAAACATCTCACCCATTAGATGCGCCGAACTTCCGTCACCAAAGGAAGAAAAATTCAGCCGCTTCGGAGTGGCCTTGGCCAACTGGATCAGCTCTTGCACCGACGCTGCGGCAACCGACAGATTCACGACCAAGATGCTGGGCACTGTCGCAATCAACGTGATGGGCGCCAAGTCGCGCCGTGGATCGAAGGGGAGCTTGGGATAGAGGCCGACGTTGCTTGCGAGCGTACTGACTGACCCAACGAGCAGCGTATAACCGTCGGGCGCTGCTTTGACGCCGATCTCGGTGCCGATATTCCCGCCGGCGCCGCCTCGATTGTCGATGACCACAGGCCGCCCCCACCGCTCGTTAAGCCGGTGAGCCACCAGCCGCGCGACGATATCGTTGGCACCACCAGGCGGAAAAGGCACGATCATCCGCACTGGTCGTTGGGGATAGTTCGACTCCGACTCCGCCGCTGGTGTGCCACCGCTGCCGGCGCCGAGTAGCACCGCCAATGATGCAACAACACAATTCAGCAATCGCTTGATCGTATTTTTACCTCGCTGGCGCGTTACCAAACAAGAACGGCTTTAACGCGGCCCAAATGAAATCGTTCGCTGGCGTAGGTATGGCGTGTTCCCTCCCAAGCTCCCTGACGCGCCCACCCAGCCACGGCAGCTCCAGACGATTGCCCGCCATCAGATCGACAGCCATCGAGGGCATCACCGTCGGGGGCATTGCTCGCGCGAAAGCGAGCCGCGCCTCTACCTTCTGCGGGGGTATCGAAATACCTGCCGCGCGCCCCACCGTTACAACCTCAGTAAATACGGTGGTGTATAGCGACCAGCAATCCTCGTCTTTTTGTATCACACCCATTGGCGATCGAAGCAGTGCGGTCAGTGAGCTGTTGGCGACCAATAGAATGAACTTATCCCACAGCAGAGCGGGGCCATCGCTACCGACTTCGACCGAAATGCCCGCAGTCCCAAAGGCTTCCTTAACCTTAAGCAGTCTGTCGGAGTTCTGGCCTTGCGCCTCAGCCACCATGATCACTTGTTGGGGACTTCTTTGACGGATTACTCCGGGCTCCTCGATAGCGGCGTTCAGTGATGCGGTTCCGTAGACTACGTGGTCCCATCCGAGCGTTTTGGCGAGCATCCCTGGTGCATCGATCCCGTTTTGGACCGGGATAACAATGGTGTTTTCTCCCAATAGTGGCTGGAGCGTGGGCGCAAGCGCTTCGATAGCCCACATCTTGGTGGTCACGATAACGACGTCACAGGATCCAATCGCACGCGGATCGAGCTCGGCTTCAAGTTGAACACTAAATCGACCGCTCGGGGCAATCAAAGCCAGGCCATTGCTCTTGATCGCCTTCAAGTGTCGTTCGGTTACCAACAGACTGACATTCACTCCCGCCCGCCGTAACACCGCGGCAAGCATGCCTCCTACTCCACCGGCACCCACCACACAAACCTTCATTGAAAGCCTTTCTGAAATGAGACCGCTTTTTTTTGCGATCTCGCACTACGCAGACTTGCTCAACGTTCGCGCAACCCTTGCACTTACCTGACCGCTCTGCCCTGCGGTGCCGGGCTTATGCATTTGGTCATCAGTCCATTCTACGAACCACATATATACGCTGTCAACGCGAACCTTGTCCAATGGAGTTTGAGTCTGAACGGGAAGCGTGATTCCAACGGGGTTTGAGTCTGAACAGATAGCTGGGATCGATCATGATGCGAGGCATGGCGATCGATATGAACGACAAACAATTGCGTACGCTGGCGCAGCTGCACGGCAGCAGTTGACGAGGAGGTCTTCGCATTGGGCAACCCGTTGGGCCTTGAAGGAACTGTCTCATCAGGGATCATTAGTGGGATTACGTCGACCTCTTTGTCTCGATGCTCGAGATGGCGGCTGAGCATTCACCTATCGCCCTTTCACGGCGGTACCCGGGGTTCGAATCCCCGTGGAGACGCCAGGAAACAAGGTAGTTGAGGATTGATCGCGGGGCGGTAATCTGCCCCTGTCGCAGAAGAACTGCTCTCTTTACTTAGGCTTCGTCCCGGGCCGCCTGGCCATTTCCTTGATGACCTGGTCGGTGATGTCGATCCTACGGCTGTTGTAGGTCGCCTCTTGCAAGATCAGGTCGAACTTGCCAGCCTCGGCAATGGCCTTGATCACGGCATTTGCATGCGCGACCAGTTTGGCGCGTTCCTCATTCTTGCGCACTTCAAAATCCTGCGTGTAACTGATGGCCATCCGGTCAGACTGCCTCATCATGGTCTGAACCGTTTGCGCCTTGGCTTCCTGCTCGGAAGGCGGCGTCGTGTTCTGCTCTTTTTCGAGTTGAGCCTGAGCGGCCGAGATTTGTTTTTGCAGATCCTTAATCTGTTTTTCGCGCGGCGCGAATTCCTTCAGCAGCGCTGCCATTGCCTGCTTGGCCGGGGCTGATTCATTCAAAACGCGAGTGCGATCCACGTATCCGATCTTAAGACCTTGCGCAGCGGCGCAAATCGCGCCTAGCATTAGTGCGGTTGCAATAAGGGCGCTGCGAATGTTCATGAGCCTGGTTCTGGAGAATGGTGACACGCCGGACATTCCGGTCCGAGTTATTGGAGAGTTTACCGCATAAAATCCGGTTGTGGGTTTCATCCGATTCCGCGGACACTTCCGATAGATGGCAGGATGCTATTGATCCTTGCATAATCGACTAACAAATGAATGTCGTCCTCGCGAAGCCTGCCCTCGAATGCTTTAATCGGGGGGCGGGGACCCATACTGAGCTACCACGAAGCGCGATGCATGGTATGGATTCCCGTTTCCACGGGAATGACATCGACCTGTTACGACTGTTAGCCAATTATGCAAAGCTCGATAAGTATGGAGCGCAATACCGCACTCATCGCCGGTGCCTCCGGGCTGATTGGACGCCGTATCGCCGATCATCTGATCGCCGCCGGAAACTGGGACGTCATCGGGCTCGCGCGCCGGCCACCGGCAGCGCAGAACATGCGCTGGATCGCAGTTGATCTCGCTGATATCGAGGATTGCCGCCGCAGACTGGGCGGGGTGAAGGCGGTGACCCACGTATTCTATGCAGCCCGCTTTGACCACCCCGAGGGCCAGCCGGATCCGGTGGAAATCAACGCCGCCATGCTGAACAACCTGGTCACCGCGCTGGAGCCGGCAGCCGCGCTGAAACATGTCCACGCGGTGCACGGCAGCAAGTACTACGGCCATCAACTCGGGCCCGTACCCGTGCCTTTGCGCGAGGACAGCCCGCGTGCCCGCGGGCGGAATTATTATTTTGAGCAGGAGGATTTCCTGTGCGCGCGCAGCCGTGGCCAAGCGTGGAGTTATTCGGCGTCACGCCCGCACGCGTTTTGCGATCCCGCCATCGATCATCCCCGCTCCATCGGGCTGGTTACCGCGGTCTTCGCGGCAATTCAGCGTGAGCTTGGTCTGCCATTTTATTTTCCAGGAAGCGCTGCGGCCTATCAGGCTCACACCCAATTCACCGATCTCGCACTGCTCGCCCGGGCGGCGGCGTGGATGGCAACCGAGCCGCGTTGTGCCAACCAGGCGTTCAACGTGGTCAACGGCGATTATCCACGCTGGTCGGAACTGTGGCCCCGATTCGCGTCCTGGTTTGGCCTGGAGGCCGGCGTTCCGCGCAATTTGAGTCTCGTTGAGTACATGGCGGATAAGGGCCCGGTGTGGGACAGGATCATCGTAAAGCATGGATTGCGTCGAACCCGCCTCGATACCCTGGTCTTGTGGGCGTATGGCGATTACCAGCTTCGTCCGGAATGGGACATAATGTCCTCAATGGCGAAGGCGCGCGCGTTGGGCTTTGAGGAAAGCATCGATTCGAGCGCGATGTTTATCCGGCAGTTCCAAAACTATCGCATCGGGAAAATCATTCCTTGAAGGGGGACACGGCCCATTGGGCGACCCTGATCAAGGAGGTGGGCATCCAGCCCGGGGGATGTTGTTTTAAGGCTGGCGTAAGCCAGCGGTTTGACGATCGCAATGACCGACTAATCAAGGAGTGCGTAATGAGTGAAGAGCCCAAGGCTGAAAAAGACATTAACGCCTTATCGGACAGAAGGTTTTCCGACATGACGCCGGGTGAGAAACTGCGCTTCATCGGCAAAGCAATCGTCTTCCTGGTCAGCGGAGGCTTCATCTATCCCACCTTGTGGGTCGACTGAGCACACTGCTGCGGCACTGATCGGCAACAGCCGGCGGCGAATTCCTGCCGGGCTGGGCATCACCGCGCGAATCTGCCGGAGAAAAACAAGGTTGAAGAGGACAATTCGAATGATGGCTGGAAAAACTGTCGCGGCGTGTACCGCTGCGCTCATCGTCATCACGGCGGTTGCGGATGCCCTGGCTCAGCGCGGGGCGGCGGCAGCGGAGGAGTACCCGACCAAGCCGGTACGCTTCGTGGTGCCATTTGCGCCTGGCGGCGGCACCGACATCGTTGCCCGCACCGTTGCACAGAAGCTTACTGAAGCCTGGAGGCAGCAAGTGGTTGTCGACAACCGCGGCGGCGGCGGAACCATCATCGGTACCGAACTGGTGGCGAAATCCGTGCCTGACGGCTACACCCTCCTCTTCGGCACGACCACGCTCGGCATCAACCCGAGCTTGCGCCGGACGCTGCCGTACGACACGCTGAAGGATCTCGAACCGGTCACGCAAGCCGCATTCCAGGCGTACGTACTGGCTGTTCATCCCGCCGTGCCGGCGCGGGACGTCAAGGAATTCGTGGCGCTCGCGAAGGCAAAGCCCGGCACGCTCAACTTCGGCTCCCCGGGGCCGGGGAGCGGCAGCCATCTTGCGGGAGAACTTTTCAAGATGTTGAGCGGCAGCGATATCGTACATGTTCCCTACAAAGGATCGGGCCCGGCCTTATCGGATCTCGTCGGCGGACAGATCCAGTTCATATTCGGCACCATCCTTTCCACGTTCCCCCAGGTGAAAGCCGGCAGGTTGCGCGCGCTCGGCGTGAGCAGCGCGAAGCGTTCGTCGGCGCTGCCCGACGTGCCCACGATCGCCGAGGCCGGCGTGCCCGGCTACAGTGCGGCGTCGTGGAACGGGGTGTTGACGCCGGCCGGCGTGCCGCGAAGCATCCTCAAGAAACTCAATGCCGACATCGTCAAGATCCTGCACAGCGCGGAGGTGCGCGAGCGGCTGGCGGGCGACGGCGGCGAGCCGGTGGGCGGTTCGGCGGAAGAATTCAGGGCCCTGATCCGCAGCGAGATCGCGAAGTGGGCGAAAGTGATCAAGGCGGCCAACATCCGCGCTGAATAAGCGCGCCGGCTCAGTGCGGTGTCGGTTCGGGCTGCACCGCTTGACGCGCGTGCACGGGAATAGTCGCGCGCAATAGCTCCCGGATGTCGGGCAGCGTGCGGCAGTTTTGGATAACTGCGAGCAGGCGCCGCGCACCCGGTGCGCCGAGCACGCGTCCGGCGCAATCCATGAATTTCTCAACGCGATCCTGCGGCGTCATCGGCCACGCCGGAGAACCGGGCGTCTTGTCAACTCGCATCTCAAAGCGGCCGCGCGTCGTGTCTATTGCCACGTCGGTGTAGCCGGTCACTCCCGAATACACGCCCTGGTCCTCGATGCGATAGCGCCGGGCTTTCGCCATCAGCGCACGCACGGCGGGACGCTGCAACATGGCATCGGTAAAGGTTTCCAAAGTCAGCGCTCCGTCGAGCACCGTCGCCGCTGCGACGTATTCGATGCTGAACTTTCCCTCAAGGCCGGTCGTTGGGTTGAAGCTCACCAGGGCGTTGTCCGCGCCGGGTGGAAAGCCGACAGCGATAGCCGTAACTTCGTCCGCCTTGATGGCGTGCCGCTTCATGAGCTCGAGCAGCCCACCCACCGCCCGGTGGTTGCAGTAGCAGCACGGCCAGCGCTTCACGTAGATCCCGGGCTCGGCCATCTCCCAGGGTTGGCCGAGACGTTCGACCAACACCGCCAGGTCCGCGCCATCCTCGCCCCGATAGGTTTCGAGCATGCTGCGCTCGCCGTCGAAAATGGACTCGTCCGCGGTGAAACCGTTCTTCGCCATCCACGCCGAGAGCACGGCGCAACGGGCGGCATGACCGGCGTGAAAAGGTTTCGTCATGGTGCCGAAGTTGCGGATGAGCCCGCTCATCTGGGAGGCCGCGAGACCCCATGCCATTCGCAACTGCGCGGGATCGAGCCTCCACAACCGGGCCGCGGCTGCGGTCGAGGAAAACACTCCAATCGTTGCGGTGGTATGCCAACCGCGCAGGTAGTGCCCGTGGCCAACCGCGCGCCCAAGCTTGCCCGCGACTTCGAGACCCAGCGCGTAAGCGGCAAGGACCTCGGCGCCCGAGGCGCCGGCGACTTCGCCGGCCGCAAGGGCGGCGGGCGCCATCGTTGCGCTGGGATGACCGCGGAGGCTGGGCAGGCTGTCGTCAAAATCAAGCGCGTGGGCGCAGATGCCGTTGGCAAAGGCGGCTTCCGCAGGCGAGGTGGCAAGGTGCAGGCCCCAGAAGGTGGCTTGGGGCCTGGCGCCCAACTCGTGCACCCAGCGTGCGGCGATGTCGCCAGCTTGCTCCAGCGTTCCGGCCAACGCCACACCCACCGTGTCGATGAGCGCGTCGCGCGCGCCCTCGATGACCGCCGATGGAATGTCGGCAGCGCGGGTTTCCGTCACGAATTTTGCGAGGCGCTCAGTGAGCATCGGAGTTCTCCTTGGCGTGTCTGTCATCGAAGTTACCCATCTGGACTATTCTCATCCACTCCAACGACCCAAAAACGCTGTGTGGAAAGGGCTCGTGGGAGGGGGCTTGCCCCCGATAATCGCGAGCAAGCTCGCTCCCACCGATGTGAACGATTCGGTCAACGGCGGCGCCCCAGCACCCTGCGCGCGATCAGGTTGCGCTGAATCTGGGTGGTGCCGCCGGCGATCGCGAATCCGCGCACGTCGCGATACAGACGCTCGATTGGATAGGCGCAGGAGTAGCCGTTCGCGCCGAAGAGTTGCATCGCGTCCGACACGACGGAGAGCGCGGCTTCGTTGGCGAAGGTTTTCGCAATCGCGGCCTCGGTTTCCGAAGGGAAGCCTGCCGTGGCGTTGACCGCGGCGCGGTAGATCAGGAGCCGGGCCGCGTCGAGTTTGACGGCCATGTCGGCAATCATCCAGCGCAAGCCCTGAAAATCCGCAAGCCGCTTGCCGAATGCCTCTCGCTGCTGCAGGTATTCGACCGCCTCGTCGTAGGCGCGCTGCGCGACGCCAAGCGCGATCGCGGCGTTGCAGCAACGGGACAGGCTCATCGACATCAGCGAGGACTGGAAATCGCCGTGCGTCATGCGGTTGGCCACGGCTACGCGGCAGTCGCGAAACAGCAGCTCTGTCGAGGGACTGCCGCGGTGACCCATCAGGGGCTCGATCTTCCCGATCTCAAGACCAGGAGTACCGCGCTCGATAATGAGCAGCCCTTTTTCACTCTTTTCCCGTTCCTTGAAGACGACATCGACCAGAAAAAGGTGCGCAACCGCTCCGCGCGAAATCCAGCATTTGTTGCCGTTCACGACGTAATGGCCGCCGTCGAGCACCGCGCTCGTGCGGATGCGGTTCGCGTCGGAGCCGGCTTGAGGCTCGCTCATCGCGTGGCAAGGCAGGACCCGTCCGGCGGCGATCTCGGGCAGGTACTTCGCCTTGTGCTCGTTGCTGCCCAATTGCGCGATGCGGTTGGCATGCACGTTGGAGCTGAACACGTACATCGTGGTGCTCACGCACGCCCAGCCGAACTGCTCAAGTACGAGCGCAAGGTCCATGATGCTGCCGCCAGAGCCGCCGTACTCCGCTGGAATGAGCAACCCGAAGTAGCCCTGCTCGGCGAGCAGCTTGATGTTGTCCCAGGGCACTTCGGCCTTTTGATCCCAGCGCGCCGCGCGGTCCTTGAACACTTCGCGCGCAAGCTTCTGCGCTTCGTTGCGCAAAAGTTCCTGTTCCCCGGTCAGTCTGAAATTCATCTTCGCGTTGCGGCAGGCGGCGGCCGCCGGTGAGTCGTCATGTGTCCGTGGTATGGACGAGTTTGTGGACGAGTAGCGCGATTCAGTATACGGCAGCCGGGCCGCGGCTGACTAGAACTTGTCTCAATAATAGGAACGTGATGCGTCGTGGCCGGCAGTCGAGCCATGAAATGCGACCATGTCGTGGAACATGCCAACCTTGGGCGGCGCAGGGCGCTATAATCACAGGCGTCCGCGAGAACCAGAACGAATTCTTCCGCTTCCCGTCCCGACGCACAATGACGACACCATCCGAAGCACCGCAGGCGCTCGCGGGCCTGCGCGTGGTGGAGCTCGCGGGCCCGATGAGCCAGTACTGCGGCAAGATGTTCGCCGATCTCGGCGCTGAGGTAATCCTTGTCGAACCGCCTGGCGGCGCGCGCGTGCGCGCGGCCCCGCCTTTCATTGGGGATCGCGCAGGGCCGGACCGCAGTCTCACCTTCTCCTACTTCAATACAAGCAAGCGGGCGATCACGCTCGACCTGACGAAAACCGAGGGGCAGTTCCTGTTTCGCCGGCTCGCGCAGACCGCGGACCTCGTGGTCCAAGCTGAGAAGCCCGGCACGCTCGCTGCGTGGGGATGCGGCTACGACGCGCTTGCGGCGCTCAAGGCGTCACTCGTGCTGCTCAGCATCACGGCGTTTGGACAAACGGGTCCCTATGCGCAGTACGAGGGTGAGGATCTCATCGGGCTTGCGAGCGGCGGCTTTCTGTATCTCGGCGGGTATCCCGACGCGCCGCCCACCGGCGCCTTCGGCAACCAGGCTGTTCTTGGCGCGAGCATGTACGGGGCGGTGGCGGCGATGCTCGCGCTCACCAACGCGGAGCTCACCGGCGAGGGCGATCACGTCGACGTATCGATGCAGGAGTGCATGGTGATGGCGATGGAGAACGCGGTCCAGTTTTACGATCTCGAGGGCACGGTGAGGAAGCGCTACGCCGGAGAGCAGCGCTTCGCCGGGACCGGTGTCTTCGAGTGCAGGGACGGTTACATTTACATGATGGCGGCGGGTATCGGCGCCAACAAGTTCTGGGGGTTGAGCCTGCAATGGTTGAGCGACGAGAACGTGCCGGGCGTGGAGCGGCTGCAGGGAGCGCAGTGGACTCACATCGAGTACGTCCGGAGCGATGAGGCGAAGCGCATTTTCGCCGAGGTGTTCGGGCCGTGGGCGAAGACCAGGACCAAGGCCGAGCTCTACCACGAAGGCCAGCGTCGCCACATTCCGCTGGCGCCGATCAACACGCCCGGGGATATTCTCCAGAGCAGCCAGCTCGATCACCGCCGGTTTTTTGTGCGCGTGCCGCACCCTTTGTGCGAAGAACCATTGCTGATGCCAGGCGCGCCCTACAAACTCTCGCGGACGCCGTGGCGCATCCGGCATCCGGCGCCGCGCCTGGGAGAACACAACACCGAAGTTTATGGCGCGCTCGGCCTCGCCGGCGCCGACCTGGAGCACCTGGCGGGGGCAGGAGTGATCTGATGGCCCGGTTGCCGCTGTCGGGAATACGCATGACCGACTTCACCTGGATCGGCGCCGGTTCGTACGCCACGAAAATTCTCGCCGACTTCGGCGCCGACGTGATCAAGATCGAAA